>CAVIEK010000134.1:0-6271 GCA_963641805.1 Bacteroides fragilis | reverse complement strand
ATCTCACTTAAATGATAATATTACTGATTTGCAACACTTTGCACAATCGTAGAAAATCATTGGACTCACCCGCAAAGACACAAAGATACGCCACTGATATTCAACAATATACAGATGCATATGTATCTAAAGAAATTATGCCGCTAATGCTTTTTAACGGCTTTGTAACGCATCGGTTTGCAGCATATTAAGCATTTTGAAACGCCAAAGAAAAGTCGCCACTTATTTAGAATAGCTCAAAATAAGTGGCGACTATATGTTTTAGCAGTGGACCGTCGGGACAACTATAGTAATGACATCAAAATATCTTGATTGTTACGTATCTCTTCGGGTTCTTCTTAATGTCTCTAAAGAGCGAATCAAGACTTACGACCGAGTTATTGGCATTATCATACAGGCCTTTGTCGTTGAGCAGCATGCCCAGGGTGGAATTCTTGCCGTTAAGTTTGGCATTGAGGTCGGCACTGAGCTGCTGCAGGTTGGCAACAGTCTGGTTAAGTCGGTCGACAGTCGTGTCGAGTGGCAAGTTCTTCACATTGGCGGAAATCACCTTCATATCCGATGATGCGTCAGAGAGATTCCCAACCACACCATTAACATTACCCATAATACCCGGTACCGAGCGGTTAAGGGCATTCATAAGCCGTGTCAATTGTTGTGCGCTGGCCGCAAGCTCGGCTGTGATGCCATCGAGCCGCGAAACCGACGTATTGAGAGCCGGATTGGCCAAAACCGTATTTATGCTCGTAACTATGGAATCAATTTTTGGCATCATGGCCACCACCTGAGGCATCACATCCTTTCCCACCTTGTCCATGAGTCCGGCATTTACGGCACTTGGTATTTGATCGCCCACATTGAGATAAGTGCCCGAATCGCCCAAAGAGAGAACCAGTGTTGCAGTTCCGAGGATGTCGTTCCGCAGCGACACTGTGGTGCCCTTTGGCACTCTCAGCTCTTTGTTAAGACTCAACAAGACGGTACTCTCATTGTTGGCATAGTCATATTCTATATCGCGAACCTGTCCTACCTGGAATCCGTTTATAGTCACCGGTGCCGATTCGGTCAAGCCCTCCACCTTCTCAAATTTGGCATAATAGAAATTGGCAGGCTTGAAAAGGTTGATTCCTTTCAAGAATTCGATACCCCAATAGAGAAGACACACACTCACCACCACGGTAAGCGCAATCACAACGTTCTTTGTGAAGATTTTTTTCATTCGAAAATATTTAAGTTATGAAATGCTGATTTACAACACTCCTTGTTAATTATTAAAGTTAAGACACAACGGAATAAATATTAGCATGCTACCTGTGGCCACATGCGACTATTGGGTAGGTGTTTATTTTAAAAAACGACCGGATGGTCAAGAATCTTCGTCCACGTGCTCTCTGCAACAATTTTTGCCTCTCAGTCGTACAGGCAAGTTCATATTCAAGTTCTTACCTGGCGTGCGTTCACGACCATTATCAAGAAAGCCACCCGGCTCAAGAATGTTCATCACGGGCGTCCAATAAACTCCTGTGCTCTCCATCGCAACATGCGTCACGCCGAGAGCCAATAGCCATTCATTCAGTTATGTCAATGACCTTGTCGTCGGTTGGAACGTGCGAGTCTCTAACTCTATGCCCGTTCCGCTGACGATTGCCACTATTTCCTTCTTGTGGGCATCATGGCCGCATCCGCGTTCCACGACTTCATCGAAGGAATCTCCTGAGGGTGTTTCTGTCTTGCCTTAGGGTATTAATATTAGTTACTGTGGCTAAGGTAACTAAATTCTGCCAAATGGCATCACTCCTCATTCCCTTTGGCGAAAGCCGTTCATATACGTTTCATATATGAATATTGAGTTTGTTTACAAACTTTTCAATCCAACCCTAATCAAGCCAAAACATTTTGCAATATTAGCAAAATATGGTTGAACACCGGTGTTCCATATCTACATTAAAATAGTCGGATATTCTACAACGGCCGTTCACCGTAAAGCCATCGCTCCACAAAGGCGCAGAAACAAGCATTCTCATAGTGCCTGCATAACATCCTCATTGCGCAAAATTAGTTAAATTGACTGACCCACACAAGATTTTCAGACTTTGAAACAATTGAAACGTAAGCTAAAGCCTCAAAAGAATGTGATTCCAGCATCAAACACAGCCCCTCAGCGGTGTTATGCAATAAGTGCCAGCCCGGATTATTGACATTGCGATTTTTTTGTTATTTTTGCAATACTGTTTTCCAATGCAAAAAACAAAAAACTCGAAGGCTTATGTCACGAAACATCAACAACGTAACAATCTACGGTTTAATAGGATTTCCACTTGTACACTCATTCTCAAAAGACTATTTCAACCAAAAGTTCCAATCGGAACAGATAAATGCAGAATATGTGAATTTTGAGATAGATGATGTGAACCGATTGACAGAAATCATAAGCGAGAACCCCACGCTGGCGGGTCTCAACGTGACTTTGCCTTACAAGGAACAGGTGATCCCGTTTCTCGATTCGCTCGATGACGTGGCTCACGAGATTGGGGCTGTAAACGTGATACGCTTTGTGCGCGACGGAGGCAACAGCTTCCAGTTGCGCGGCTACAACACCGATGCAACAGCCTTCCAGAAGTCGATTGAGCCACTTGTAACCCCCGAGCGCAAAAGTGCCCTTGTGCTCGGCACCGGAGGGGCATCTAAAGCCGTGGCTTATGCCTTGAGACAGCTTGGCGTTGAAGTGCAGTTTGTGTCAAGGCACAAAACCGCCAGCACCATCACTTATGAGGAAATCACGAAGGCCATGATGCACAACCACAAGATTGTGGTAAATGCCACTCCGCTCGGAATGTATCCGCACACCGACAAGTCACCCGACATCCCATACCGCTTCCTCACACGAGACCATTTATGCTACGACTTGATCTACAATCCCGACGAGACCAAATTCATGAAGCAGAGCAAGCAATATGGGGCACAAGTGAAAAACGGCCTTGAGATGCTTCTGCTCCAGGCATTCCAGTCATACGAGATTTGGAACATGAAATAACCCGACTCACCTCACACTCCATGGACAGCCGGCAGCAATTACTGGCAAAGGTGCCGGTAGCCCGCATACTCATTCCTTTTATAGCGGGAATATTGCTTTTTAGCCTCACGCAAAGCGTCTGGGCCATTGTGGCCATTATGGTTGCAGCCATTGCGGCATATGCCGCCATACGGGTGGCCATGCGCACAGCCTCACCAATGGTGGCACTGCGCGTGCGTGGTTTACACATCACATACATTGCGCTTTTGGGATGCGCACTTGGTTGGACGTCGGCATCGGTGCATGAGCCTGTGGCCGTCGACACCGGCACGCTTAACGGGAACATTGTGATTGGCAGGATTGACCATATTGAGTTTACGGATTTCTCGATGAGCATGCACGTGGAACTGCAATGCACTCCATCAGGCAGCAGTAAAGCTACCGAAATCGGGCACCACCCCACCATCGCCCTATCGGTCAAAGGTTGTGACTACAGAATGATTCTTGGCGACTTGGTAGCTTTCAGGAGCAGCCTTGACAGTGTGCGCAACATGGGTAATCCCAACGAGATGGACTATGCGGGATATCTGCGGCGGCAAGGTATAGTCTACAGACAACACTTGACCTCTACCGACTCGCTAAGAGTGGTCGGCCATGCCCCTACCTTAATGAATAAACTCGGCAACTACCGAATTTGGCTCCAGCGGAGAATCATAGCCTCAAGCCTGCCATTAGAAGTGCAAAACTTTGTAATCGCTTTAGTGCTTGGCGACGGGCGCTTCATCGACCATGAGACACGACATGAATTCTCAAACGCGGGAGTAGCCCACATCCTTGCCCTCAGCGGTCTGCACGTGGGCATAGTGGTAATGATTTTGTGGTGGATACTGCTGCCTCTCGATTATCTGCACCTTAAAAGCCTACGGCTGGCATTGACGCTGATTCTGCTCATGGCCGTGGATGCGTTCACGGGCATGTCGGCGTCAATGGTGAGAGCCACAATCATGACGGCATTTGTGTCGGCTGCCATGATCATGCATCGCAAATCACTTGCCATCAACGCACTCGCATCGGCAGCTCTGCTGATTCTGGCATTCAGCCCAAGCGCCATCTACGATGCCGGATTCCAGTTAAGTTTTGTAACAGTAGGAGCCATATTGATTTTCGGCAGGCAGTTGACCAATGTGAACCGACGGCGCAAAGTAGCTTATCTCATTTACTCTTCGGCTATGGTCTCAGCCATAGCCACCGCATCAACCATCACGCTTTGCGCACACTATTTCCACACCATATCACTATCAGGAATCATAGCCAATATGGTCATACTCCCCACATTTCCTTTCTTCATGACGCTTTGTGTGCTTTTCACAATGCTTTGCGCGATGGGCGGAGAGTCGGGATTACTAAACTGGCTGCTTGGCACATACTATGACCTGATGAGGCGGTTCATTGAAATTGTAAACGGCATCCCCTTATCACACATCGACAACGTATGGGTAACAGATGCGGCAGTATGGGGCAGCTTCGGCATAATGGCTTGCCTGGCAATATGGGTAGCTGGCCGTAACAAGCGGTGGCTTGTCGGAGCCGCCCTCGTTTTTGCAGCCTCCCTCATGCATTCGGCCTATAGCGACTTCACAACGCCTCGGAAGGGGCTCGTCTTGTTCAATTCGTTTGACTCCACCCCCATAGTATGGTTCAACAGCGGCAAAGCCGTTGTGTGGGTCCCCGACAATGAGGAATTCGACATCGACGGTTTCACTCGCAGCAACGCCGGATTTTTGGCTCATTACCGCATCGAAAGCATCAGTATGAGAGACTCCCTCAACACTCATGGCTCATTCATAAAAGATCCATTCGCCTATCTAATGGGGTATAGGATAATGGAAATAGGACGCGGGAAATGGCGGCATATGGTTAAACGAGGCGACACACATATTGACATTGCCATAATCACCAAGCGGTTTCACAGCGACATCGCTATTGTCGACACATTGTATGACATTGAGAAGTATGTGCTTTCGGGTGATATCTACGGCCACAAGCCAGACTCAATCAAAAGTCGACTGCACCAAATAGGCAAACCGTATCACTGTCTGCGCGATGGAGCTGTCGCATATTTGCGTTGAGCAGGCATCAGCAATATCACCTCACGCGGCCACCGGAATAAAAACGGGCTGCAAAATATCTTTCAGCCAAGTCACTGATGACCACTCCGCGAGTCGATGATGTGTGAGCGAACTTGCCTTCCTTCAAATATATTCCCACATGGTTGATGCCTCCGCCACGGCCGTTGTTGAAAAACACCAAATCACCCTCGCGCAACTTGTCGAGCTTTACCGGGGTGCAGTTGATTTGATACATGCGTGCAGAATTACGTTGCAGCTTCTTGCCATACACCGACTTATATACCATCATCACAAACCCCGAGCAGTCAGCGCCATTTTTGTCGGTTCCCGCATACTTGTAGGGAGTGCCAAGCCAACCTTTTATCTCATGATACAACTGCCGGTTGTCGGCCGACGAGAGTTTTATGTCAAGAGTTGTCCAATCATCGCCACTGTCTTTAGCCCCGCCATGTTTCGCACTTGCCTGATAGCCCTTACCGTGTTTCACTCCCGATTTACCGGAACCGCACGAAGCCATCAATGCCATAAGGAGAAGAAGCAAGACTGATATTTTGTGAATTTTCGACATTGCAGTAACGACACCTGTAGCTAGAATCAATTGAAAAAAGCCGTTAACGCAATCATGTTTTTTTTGAACAGATTCCTTTTTGCGCTAACGGCTTATGCCTTATGACCGCCATAACGGCCTGTTTTGTGATATTATTTCTCCTCGGCGGGAGCCTCGGCCTGAGGCTCTTCTTCAGCAAACGTGGTGAATCCGGCTTTTACCAAGATATTATACCAAGAAATGAGTTTCTTAATATCGGTCTTATACACACGCTCCTCGTCATATTCAGGAAGGACTGCTGCCATAAATTCGGCAAGCGCCTCGGGAGTCTTGTAATCAGCCACATTGACTTCCTTGCCTTCGAAGTGCTTGTATACAGAGTCAAGCACATTGGCAAGAGGCACATCCTCACCTGTGGTGTAGATTGCGATATCACCGAGAGCAATGATCTTGTCGCGCGAATGTGCGGCAAAACGCTTCTTGTCGATCAAGCCCTCTACTATGACCATATTCTTGCCGAAAGAGATGAGTTGATAAAGTCCCGGTTTGCCTGAAATTGAAAGTATTTTCTTAAGCATAATG
>CAVIEK010000133.1:0-6326 GCA_963641805.1 Bacteroides fragilis | reverse complement strand
AAGGAAAGACCCAGGAGGAAATGACGGCATTCAATATGGAATGGCTACGATTGTGTCGTGAAAAGTTGAAAGAAAACGGTACGATTTGGATAAGTGGTACTTATCACAATATCTTTTCTGTTGCAAATAGTCTGACCGAACTCGACTATAAAATATTGAATGTTATCACTTGGGAGAAGACAAATCCACCTGTCAATATCTCATGCCGATATTTCAAACATTCTACAGAGTTTGTCATTTGGGCAAGGAAGGACAAAAAAGTACCGCACAAGTTCAACTACGAGTTGATGAAAGAAATAAATGACGGCAAGCAAATGACGGATGTTTGGCGAATGCCTGCCATAGGCCGGTGGGAAAAGACTTGTGGAAAGCATCCGACGCAAAAGCCTCTACGCCTTCTCGTCCGCATGATTCTCGCTTCAACTAATCAAGGAGACTGGATACTTGACCCATTTTGTGGCAGTTCCACAACTGGCATTGCCGCTAATTTGTGTGGGCGGCGTTTTGCTGGTCTTGAACAAGATGAAGAGTTCTGTAAATTAAGTATAGCGCGGCGGGAAGAAATGGAGAATAAGGAAAACTATGATAATATGATAAGGCATATTGAAGATTTGCAAAGGATGCAAAATAAATTCATGGTAAATGAAGATATTTGTACTTATGCACAAATGCCATTTTAAGAGATTTAGGAAGAATGCGTAATAATGCGAGTTCGGGATAAGGAACCCACTATAAAAAGTAAATCGGCAGCTTGAAAAAGTTGCCGATTCTTTTGATTATCGTACTGATATTTAGTGATTTAGAGGTGAGGAAAACAAATACAAATAACAATGTTGACCGAAGATGAAGTTACAGAAATATTTTGTATTGCAGATGATTTTTGCAAACAATTTGATGAGGAAACATGCATACCTGTGATTCACAACAAGCGCCAATACGGCATGAGAGTGTTCAATGACTTTGCCGTGTGGCTTTGGCGTGGATGCTCTTGCCGCAATTGCATGCCGACTGCCGTAATAAGAAAAAATATTCCTAACTTTGTGGTATTATGACAACCCACAATGTAACCGATAGCCGATTCTTACAACGCGTGGCCAGTTACTGCCGTCAGGAGTCGATGTTTCAGCACGGCGAGCGTGCGCTGGTGGCTTTGAGTGGCGGTGCCGATTCGGTGTGTCTGCTCTTGGCGCTCTTGCGCATGGATGTGCCTGTGGTGGCGGCTCACTGCAATTTTCACCTCCGCGGTGAGGAGTCGATGCGCGACGAGCGCTTTGTGCGCGATCTGTGTGCTCGCCTTAATGTGCCGCTTGTAGTGACCGATTTTGATGTCGACCGCCAGATGCGCCTCACTGGCGACAGTGTGGAAATGGCTTGTCGCCATTTGCGCTATGAGTGGTTCGAGGACATGCGTGTGGAGCATGGCCTCGATGTGGTGGCCGTGGCGCACCATGCCGACGATAACGTGGAGACTTTCATTCTTAATGCCGTCAGGGGAACTGGCATAACAGGCCTGTCGGCCATCCATCCGGTCAACGGCCACATTGTGCGGCCGCTGTTGTGCGTGTCGCGTGATAGCATTCTGGAGTGGCTTGAGACTTGTCGGCAGGCTTATGTGGTCGACAGCACCAACCTTGAGAATGATGTGAAGCGCAACCGTCTGCGCAATGTGGTGCTCCCTGCGCTTTATGGGCAGTTGCCAGAGGCCAGGCACACGTTGCCGCTCACCATCAGCCATGTCAACGACTGCTGCAGTCTGTATCGTGAGGCTATATCACACATGGTGCGCTATGTGGCTCCCGATTATTCGGCCGTTTCCGACTTTTCAATCTCAACGGCCGCTCTGCTCGGTTTCGAGAATGCCGGTATGTTGCTGTTCGAGATGCTCCGGCCTATGGGGTTCAATCGGCCGCAATGTGAGGCTGCTCTGGCCGTTTTGGCTGCCGGTGGGGGTGAACAGAAGCGATTTCATGTCCATGGTCACACTCTTTGGGTGAAAGGAGGAGAGATTAGTGTGGTTGTTGGCTGTGATGCTGATGCTACGCAGGATGAAGAATACGCGTTGAGCCTAGCGTGTGTCGAGGCTACGTCTTTGCCCGTAAAACTGACGGTGCAGGTGATGCGTGGAACTGACTTCTCAAGAAAAATGTGCGACGGACGCACTTCAATCGCTCTCGATGATGCCGTGCTGGGCTGCCGTTCGGTGGTGCTCAGGCATTGGAGACAAGCCGACAGGTTTCGTCCGTTTGGCATGCGTGGCTCTCGCTTGGTGAGCGATCTCTTCAGCGATTTGCACCTCAACGCTCAGGCTAAGCGGTCGGTGTGGATTCTTGAGGCAGATGGCGAGATTCTTTGGGTGGTGGGCCACAGGGCATCGGCAAACTATGCGGTTAAGCCTGGCGTGTCGCACGGTTTCGTGTTGGTCTCAGTGCTTGAATAGCTCTTTGGCCAAACTATTGCTGTCGAGGCTGCTTGGGCCGACCTTGCGCAAGGCCGCCTCCATGCGCTTGAGGCTCGCCTCGTTTTTCATTATCACGGTCATTTCATTGTCGAGCAGATAGAATAGCGGCATGCTCGGCAGTGCATAGAGTTCGCCTTCTTCAATGCTTGCAGTGCTGTCCCAGGTGTCAACCACATTTGCGGGCATATTGGTAGCGCGCCACAGACGCTCGTCATCAAGCGGATACACTGCCACTACTTTAAGCACTTTGTCGTTGGTAAGTGCACTGATAATCTCTGATTCGGCAATTCGCTGCTTGGTCAGTTGGCACGCCTCACAATCGGGATTGGTGAAGTAGAGCAGGGTATACCGCTGGGTAGCGGCTTCTTTGCTGAGGCTTGTTGTGGTGCCGTCTTTCATACGCAGGCTGATGTCGTCAGCCCGAGCCCCAATTTGGTTCTTTCGCGCCTCATCGAGCAATAGTCTTGGGCGGGCTTTCTCGTCATCACTCATCACCGCCGATGTGCTGATATGGCGTAGTGCGGCCATCCACAGTTGCTCGCTGTGTGTGGCTTGCTCTGGCGATGCGAGAAGTTTTTCCAGCGCTTTGGCATAGGTGGTATATGCTTTGTGGCCGATTGATTGCACCGAGTCGAGTTTGGTGTGCAGCACTGCCACCGCCGTGTCGGGGTACAAGCGCTCCAGCGATTCAATGTCGGCTGCAAGTGTTTGCTCGGTGTTGCCGGCATGGCATGCAATGGCTGTTATTGTTAGTATGATTGTTACGGTTGTCTTCAACATATGTTTTCAGTGTTGCGATGTGCGGTTGCAAAGTTACGTCTACTTTTTAGCCTTTGCAACTGCTTATACGGCAGGTTTCTGAAAAAAAGAGTCCTTCCTCGGCGTCATCGGTTTCCATCTCTCGCACCTTGTGGTCAACGCCCTTGTAGTACGACTTCCAAATTGCCTTGCCTGCCCCGCCTTCTGCCTGTCATGTTCCCGCTCGGCCTCATCGTCGCAGAGCGTCAAGCGGCCTGTTTTGCCTTTTGGATGGGTGCTTTTTTGTCAATGAATTCTTTTTCCGTTATTTTTGCATTATGTTCTTTAAAGATTTATCTGCAAAATGAAGAAATTGACAAAGACTAATGCTGCCCGTCTGCTCGATAGGGCAAAAATAACATATGAACTTGTGCCTTATGAGGTCGACGAGAGTGACCTTGGAGCACAACATCTTGCCGACACGCTCGGCGAGGACGTGAATCGTGTGTTTAAGACACTTGTGCTGCATGGCGACAAGACGGGACACTTTGTATGTGTGGTTCCGGGAAATGCAGAGGTCGATTTGAAAAAGGCGGCAAAAGTTAGCGGCAACAAGAAGGTTGACTTGATACACATGAAAGACTTGCTCGCCACCACCGGTTACATTCGCGGTGGCTGCTCTCCTGTGGGTATGAAAAAACCGTTTCCCACATTCTTCCATTCGTCATGCACTGGTTTCGATTTTATCTATGTAAGCGCGGGAATGCGCGGGCTGCAACTGAAAATTAACCCCACAGCCCTAGTTGGTTTTGTGGGTGGCACTGTGTGCGACCTCATTGCCGCTCAGTGATTGGCTTTTTTATCACAACATCAAATTCCCACTCTCCAATCCTTTTTCTTATGAGTAACACTTTTGGCCACATATTCACACTCACTTCGTTCGGTGAGTCACACGGGCCTGCTATTGGTGGTGTGATCGATGGTCTGCCATCGGGCATAAAAATAGACACAGCCGCCATCCAGCAACAGCTCGACCGCCGTCGCCCGGGCCAGTCGGCCGTGAGCACGTCGCGCAGCGAGGCCGATAGGGTAGAGCTGCTTTCGGGTCTGTATGGCGGTATGACGCTCGGTACGCCCATTGGCTTCATCATCCGTAACACCAATCAGCATAGCGCCGACTACAGTGAGATGGCACGATGCTATCGTCCGTCGCATGCCGATTTCACCTATGCTGCCAAGTATGGAGTGCGTGACCCGCGTGGTGGCGGCAGGTCGTCGGCTCGCGAGACGGCCTCGCGTGTGGTGGCAGGCGCTTTTGCCTCGCAGGCTCTTGCTCTCAAGGGCATCACCGTACGTGCCTATTCGTCGCAAATAGGCAGTGTCGCTTTGTCTGTCCCTTATACCGGTCTCGACTTGACTGCCATCGACTCCAACCCCGTGCGTTGCCCCGATGCGCAGGCTGCGTCTCAGATGGAGTCCGAAATATTGAAGGCCAAGAGTGCTGGTGACTCGCTTGGCGGTGTGGTGACGTGTGTGGTGTCGGGTGTCCCAGCCGGACTCGGCGACCCAGTGTTTGGGAAACTCCATGCACGTCTTGCCTCGGCAATGATGGGTATCAATGCAGCCAAGGGTTTCGACTATGGTCTTGGATTTGGCTTTGCCCGTATGAACGGCAGCGAGGTGCTCGATGAGTTTGTGAGCGACCCGTCAAGAGGCATCCACACCAAGTCGAACCACTCTGGTGGCATTCAAGGAGGCATATCTAATGGTGAGGATATTTACATGAGGGTAGCGTTCAAGCCGGTGGCCACTCTCATGCGCGATGTCAACACTGTCGATGTCGATGGCAATAGCGTCACCCTTCACGCCCGTGGCCGGCATGACCCGTGTGTGGTGCCCCGTGCTGTGCCGATAGTCGAGGCCATGGCGGCTATGGTGGTGCTTGACTGCTATCTACAAAACCTTTCAGCGCGCTTCTGATGCAGCCTCTCAAGCGGTATCGCGACTATGCCGATTTTATCAGCGGCTATGTGACCGGTAAGGTGCAGAAAATAGCCGTCGACGCTGGTTTCTCTTGCCCCAACCGCGATGGCTACAAGGGCAGGGGAGGATGCTCTTACTGCAGCAATGCGGCGTTTTCTCCGCGATACTGCAATCGCTCGGCTTCCGTTAACGACCAAATTGCCGCGGGTAAGCGCTTTTTTGCCGACCGATATTCATCAATGCGCTATTTGGCCTATTTCCAGGCCCATAGCGGCACTTATGCTCCCGTCCACATATTGCGTTCCCTCTATGAGCAGGCGCTTGCCGCCGACGGTGTGGTGGGGATTGTGGTCTCGACTCGCCCCGACTGCGTGACGGCCGAGGTGGTGGATTTGCTGCACGACTTGTCGAAGCGCACCCTTGTGATAGTTGAACTTGGCATCGAGTCGAGCCATGATGCCACTTTACTTGCTGTCAACCGCTGCCACACCTGGCATGATGCGGTGACAGCGGTCAACGTTTTGCATGATGCCGCGATACCATGTGGCGTGCATCTCATCCTCGGATTGCCGGGAGAAGACTTGCCTATGATGGCACGCACCATTGAACGCGTGGCGGCATTGCCGGTCGACATAGTGAAACTCCACCAGCTGCAACTCGTGAGAGGCACTCGCTTGGCAGCCGACTATGCAGCCGGCCGTGCATGTCTGCACCGCTTTACCCCCGATGGCTATGCCCGCTTTTGTGTCGAGGTCATCAGGCACATGCCGCGCACTGTGGCATTCGACCGTTTCGTGTCGCAAATGCCCTCTAATATGCTTGTCGGCCCATTGTGGGGGCTAAAACAAAGCCAGTTTCATGCCATGCTCGTTACCATGCTCAGCGAGGCCGATGCCCGTCAAGGCGACCGACTCTCTCTCCCGTTCACTCCCTCAGAAGTGTATGAAAACCGTTGAACCGGCTTCACCGAAGTAGGGAAGTGGGGCGTATGCAATGGCAAGATCCTGAGTGCCATTTAGGCCGCCGTTTGAAAATTTGTCAACAAAAAATGCACGAAATTATTTGGCGGTTTCGAAAAAATCACTACCTTTGCAAAGCAATGGGGTATTAGCTCATCTGGTAGAGCGCAACACTGGCAGTGTTGAGG
>CAVIEK010000132.1:0-6363 GCA_963641805.1 Bacteroides fragilis | reverse complement strand
TAATAACGGTGTTATTAAAAATAAAACAAATAAAATAATAAAATCATCTACAACATCTACGATGAGAAAGTACAACATTATTAACAACACATTAGGCTGGCTGGTGTTTGTGGTAGCTGCTATCACCTACCTGCTCACCATAGAGCCTACTGCGAGTTTCTGGGACTGCCCGGAGTTCATTGCGCAAGGATTCAAATTGGAAATAGGCCACCCGCCGGGCAACCCTGTGTTCATATTGGCGGCCCGTTTTGCAGCCAATTTTGCCGGTGGTGATGTGGCGGCGGTGTCAAAATGCATCAATGCCATGAGCGCCCTGCTGAGTGCGGCCACCATTCTGCTGCTGTTCTGGACAGTGACCCACTTGGTTAAGAAACTGGTGGTGACCGACGGCCACGAGGATGATATGACACTTGCCCAATACTTGGTGGTGATGGGAAGCGGCATAGCCGGAGCCCTCGCCTATACATGGAGCGACACATTCTGGTTCTCGGCAGTCGAGGCCGAGGTTTATGCCTTTTCGTCGTTCTGCACGGCTCTGGTATTCTGGCTCATACTCAAATGGGAGAATAGGGCCGACGACCCAGGAAGCGACAAGTGGCTGATACTTATAGCCTATGTGTTTGGTTTCTCACTTGGTGTGCACCTACTCAACCTGCTGTGTATTCCTGCCATTGCGCTGGTGTTCTATTACCGCAAGTTCAGTAAAACCACGGCCAAGGGATCACTTCTCACACTGCTTGTGTCGTTTGTGCTGATTGTGCTCATCCTTTACGGACTTGAGCCAGGCTTTGTGGAACTTGCAGGCTACTTTGAGCTGCTCTTTGTGAACACGTTCGGCATGTCGTATAACAGCGGAACACTCTTCTATGCAGTGCTGCTTGTGGCAGTGCTCGGTTGGAGCCTGTATGAGCTCTACAGCGGCCGCAGCGAGATGCGCATGCGCATCTCATTCCTGCTTGGCGTGTTCCTGTCGGGTATTCCGTTCATTGGCGACAGCCTGCTAATACCACTTGTGATTTTAGTGGCATTGGCATGGTATCTGTTCAAGCATATAAAGAAAGTGCCCGTGCGCATCTTCAGCAATGCTGTGCTATGCATACTCACGATATTCATAGGATTCTCGTCGTATGCGCTTGTGCTCATCCGCAGTGATGCCAACACACCGCTCGACGAGAACTCACCAAATAGCCCGTTTGCCCTGTCGAGTTACCTCAGTCGTGACCAGTATGGCAAGAGCCCGCTGCTTTACGGCCACACCCTTTACAGCGAAATCATGTATCAGGTGGGCAGCGATGGAGCAACCATGAAACCCGTGGTGAAAGAGGGACGCACCCTCTATGGCCGCGAAGTGAAGTCGAGCCCCGACCAGCCCGACCACTATGTTGAAACAGGCAAGGTGCAGGATTACGTGTACAGCCCTGAGCAGAACATGCTTTTCCCACGCATCTATGACTCGGGTCACGAGTCGGAATACCGCCAGTGGCTCAATCTCAAGTGCACTACCGTAGAAGCGACTACAAAACTTGATGCCAACGGCAACCCCATCGAGCACCAGACTAAACTAAAACCCACATTTATTGAGAATCTGCGGTGGTTTGTCGACTACCAGCTCAACTATATGTACTGGCGCTACTTCATGTGGAACTTCGCCGGACGTCAGAACGACATTCAGGGCATGGGTGAGATAACCCAAGGCAACTGGATTACCGGCATACCGGTGATAGACAACGCACGTCTGGGTGATCAGAGCCTTATGCCTGCCGACCTTACCACAGGCAATAAGGGCCACAACGTGTTCTACTGCCTGCCGTTGTTGCTCGGCATCATCGGTCTGCTGTGGCAGGCCTACCGTGGCAAGCGAGGCATCGAGCAGTTCTGGGTGGTGTTTTTCCTGTTCTTCATGACTGGTATTGCGATTGTGCTCTATCTTAACCAGACCCCGAGCCAGCCACGTGAGCGCGACTATGCCTATGCAGGCTCGTTCTATGCCTTTGCCATTTGGATAGGCATGGGTGTGGCAGGACTCTACTATATGGCAATGCACTTCATAAACCGCAAGGTAAAAGGCAACAAGAAAGCCGAAACCCAGGAAGTGCAGGAAGGCGGCAAAGCCACAGCCGTGGCAGCCGTGGCAGCTGTGATAGGATTACTCATACCCATTCAGATGGTGAGCCAGACGTGGGACGACCATGACCGCTCAGGCCGCACACCGGCGCGTGATTTCGGCATGAACTACCTGTCGAGCGTCGACAAAGACGGCGTGATATTCTGCAACGGCGACAACGACACATTCCCATTGTGGTATGCGCAAGAGGTAGAGGGTTACCGCACCGACGTGCGCGTGGTGAATCTGAGCTACCTGTCGACCGACTGGTATATCCAGCAGATGCGCCGTGCCGCCTATGAGAGCAAACCATTGCCTATGCAGGCAAAATTTGACTCTTATGCCTACGACAATCGCCAGTATAACTACTTCATCAATCCCGATACTATTGAGGTTCCCGCCATCAAGAGCCTGGAGGCACTGTATGGCCCTGACTACAAGAATAACCAATACGGAATGCCTGAGATCAAGTATCCCGTTGTGGCTATTCCCGTCAATGCCGACCAGGCAATAAAGGCTGGTGTGGTATCGGAGACAGACCGAAGCCTCGTTCAGGATGCCATCCATCTCAATCTGCTCAAGTCGGGACAGGGCGGAATGACCTCAAGTTCGGTGATGTCGCTCGACATCATCGCATCGAGCATAGCACAGGGATGGAAGCGCCCATGCTACTTTGCTATGACCGTACCCGAACAGTACTATTTGGGCCTCACACCCTATATGCGCTGCACCGGTATAGCATATGAGGTGACACCACTGCTCAATGCCGGTGGTGATATTCCGTGCAACACCGATAAGATGTATGACATCGTGACCACCAAATTCCGCTGGGGCGGCATGGATGTGGCCAAGCCTGGAAGCCTCTATTTCGACGAGACCATACGCCGCATGGTGGCAACCAACCGCACAGCCTTGATATCGCTTGCCGGCGACCTCACCAACGAGGGCTATCTTGCCAAGCAGGCAAAGCAAGACGGAGCAGCCACATTCCGCGGCAAGCTAGTTGATGCCTATATTGCCGACCGCAAGGACAAGGCCCTGAAAGTGCTTGCCCTCATGGATAAGAAGATGCCTCAAAGCGTATGTCAATATTCAATGTCGCTCGGACTGCAGCTTGCCAACGTGTATAATGCCATCAGCGATGTGTTTGGCGACAAAGCCTCGCGCGACAAGGCTGTGGAGCTCGTGAAGGCTGAGATAATGCGCTTTGCCGCTTACTCACGCTTCTATCAGTCGCTCGACGGCAGCAACTATGATCGTCTGGCAAGCACCGACCGCTATATCGACCAGGTGTACTTGCCCAACTTGATTGGCACCTACGACCAGTTGAACCACGAAGGGCTGAACAAACTGCTTACCGAACTCACCGCAAGCGGCCTCAACGTGCAGCGCACACTCAGCTATCTGCAGGCCGCCCAGGGCCGTCAACAGGCTCAGCAGCAGGTGGAGGTCGCCGACAGTGCCGTGCCTGCAATGGCCGACTCCGGTTTGGGCTCGCTCTTCGGCAACAAGTAGACAGGGCCAGCCAAGCAGACTGAAATTAACAAACAGTGAGGCGGGCAGCATTAAAGCCGCACAAAGGGCACAATAGCCTTGGCTGTGGCAAGGTGTTGCCCGCCTCATTTTCTTTTTATTGAGAAAACGCATAAAAAACAAGCTATGTTAGTTGAACGACCGCCATTGCTCTACCGCATGCTATTTCCCGAAACGGTGTGGCGCATCCACAAGCGGAGACACACGGTTTATCTCACATTTGACGATGGTCCGATTCCCGAAGTGACACCGTGGGTGCTCGACACCCTCGACCATTATGGAATTAAGGCCACATTCTTCTGCGTGGGTGAGAACGTGCAGCGCAACCCTGATCTCTTTGCCGAGGTAAAACGGCGCGGGCACAGCGTGGGTAACCACACGATGAGCCACCTGCAAGGACGCGATGTGACCACAAAAACCTATTTGCACAATGTGTTCAGGGCCAACGAGCTGATCGACACCACCCTCTTCCGTCCACCGCACGGACTGCTGCGCTGGGGACAGTCGAAGGTGCTGCGCTCAAGGTTCTCCATCATAATGTATGACCTGGTGACCCGTGACTACAGCAAGAAACTCAACGGCGAGCAGGTGCTCAACAACGTGAAGCGCTATGCCCGCAACGGATCCATAATTGTGTTTCACGATTCGCTCAAGGCGAAGCGCAACATGCAGTATGCCCTTCCGCGGGCCATTGAATGGCTTATGGCCGAAGGCTACTCGTTCGATAAAATCCCAATGTAGGCGAAAAGCGGAGACAAGGTGTGTGATCCAGCCGTCATAGGAGCAGCCATCAAGCAAAAGGCAGCCGCACTTGGTTTTGAGGCGTGTGGCTTTGCCGCCGCCGGTCCGGTGAGCGGCGAGGCGGCTGCGCGATATGACCGCTGGATAGCCGATGGTCGCAACGACGAGATGTTGTGGGCTGCGCGTAATTGCGACGTGCGCAATGATCCTCGTCTGCTGCTCGAGGGTGCCCGCACTGTAATATCGGTGGCGCTTGGATATTACCAGGCGTGTACCCAACCGCCTGGATCTATGCGAGTGGCAATGTATGCTTTGGGTCGTGAAGACTATCACATGGCGGTGAAGCGGCGTCTTTTTGAGATTGCAGGAATGATAGCCGACCTCACCGGCTGTGCCTCAAGGTGTTTTGCCGATTCGGCTCCGTTGCGTGAGCGGTATTGGGCCCAGCAGGCCGGGATAGGCTTTGTGGGCCGGAACAACACCTTGATAATTCCCGGCAGGGGGTCCTATTTTTTTCTCGGCGAGATAGTGACCACACTTGAGTTGCCGCTCGACGAGCCTTGCCGCCTCACTTGCGGTGAGTGCGGCGAGTGTGTAAGCCGGTGTCCCACCGGCGCTCTCAACGACAGCGACATTGCCGCCGACGCGCGCCGATGCCTGAGTTGCCTTACCATAGAGCACCGTAGCGACTTGCCCCAATGGGTGTCGGGGGTCATAGGCGACCATGCCTACGGGTGTGATGAGTGCCAGTTGTGCTGTCCGCACAACCGTGCCGCCATCCAATGCACGGCACCGGAATTGCAGCCTAGCGACACTGTGATGCGGCTCACTCCCGGCAGCGTGCTGGCCATGACGCCGGCCGATTACCGCCGTGCCTTTGCCCACAGCGCCATCAAGCGCGCCCGCCTCGAGATGCTGCAGCGCAATTGTCGCATAGCCGGTCCGAAGCGGAAATAGTGAGCAGGAGCATCAAAAGAAAAAAATGACATTGTAATGCAAACCAATATTATTTAGGACAGAAATGAGCAGAAGCAACAATTTATTATATCATTTTGTGGCATTTTTCACAATAGCCGTTTGGGGAACCACCTTTGTCTCTACAAAGGTACTCATGCTCAATGGCCTATCGCCGATGATGATATTCACAATCAGGTTCGTGATAGCCTATGTGCTGATGCTGGCAGTTGACCACAAGCGCCTTTTCTGTGACTCTTGGCGCGATGAGGTGAAGATGGTCTTGCTGGGTATAACCGGTGGGTCGCTCTATTTCCTCGGCGAGAACGAGGCGATGAATTTCACCACCACAACCAATACCTCGCTCATAGTGTGCTCGTGCCCAATCTTTGCCACTCTGCTTGTAAGGGTTGTCTACCGCGACACAGCGCGCATCAGCACACTTCAGATTGTGGGATCGCTGCTGGCTTTTGTGGGAATGATAGTGGTTGTGCTCAATGGCAAGTTTGTGCTTCACATCTCACCCGTGGGCGACGCGCTGGCATTTGTGGCTTGCCTGTGCTGGGCTGTGTATTCGCTGATCATGAAGAACGTGAGTAGCGACTATAGTGCGGCTTTTATCACGCGCAAGGTGTTTTTCTATGGAGTGGTCACCATTCTGCCCTATTACATCTTTTTCCCCGAGATGCCATCGCTTGATTTGCTTGTCAAGCCACAAGTTGCAGGCAACCTGCTGTTTTTGGGGTGTCTTGCCTCTATGATATGCTTCCTCACGTGGAATTGGTGCATAGCCAAACTTGGAGCCGTGAAGGCAACCAATTGGGTCTATTTCAATCCTATCACCACTATGATATTCGCGTCGTGGGTGCTTGACGAGAAAATAACCCAATACTTTCTGGTGGGAGCCGCTTGCATCCTTTTGGGTATGTATATAGCCAATAAAGCCACCAAAAACTGACGCCGCTGCCGAGTGTGCTTATATATAGAGGCACGTTATGGCTGGCAAAATAAATGAAGTATGGTTTCACAAT
>CAVIEK010000131.1:0-6376 GCA_963641805.1 Bacteroides fragilis | reverse complement strand
AACTAACGAGAGACAGTTTTTGAAGTTTCTGCCTCTCGTTATTTTTTTGTTCTTATCCGCAAAAGCCCGGTTAAATCAGCCGAACATGGCCGCCACGCGCTGCACGGCCTCAGTGAAGCGATGCACCTCGTCGAGGGTGTTGTAGACGGCAAACGACGCCCGCACCATTCCCGTGACACCAAAGCGCGTCATCAGCGGCTCGGCACAATGGTGGCCTGTGCGCACAGCGAATCCAAGCTTGTCGAGCAGTGTGCCTATGTCGTAACTGCTGATGTCACCCACATTGAACGACACCACCGCGCCCTTAGCCTGCGAGACACCGTAGATGCGCAACCCGTCCACCTTCATCAGCCCCTCTGTGGCAGCCTCAAGCAGGCAACGCTCATGTGCCTCGATATTGTCGATGCCAAGCGACTCCACATAATCGACGGCGGCTGCGAATGCCGCAATGTCGACAAAGTCGGGAGTGCCAGCCTCGAACTTAAACGGCAATGGCGCATAGGTGGTGCGCTCCCACGACACATTGCCAATCATCTCGCCTCCGCCTTGATATGGCGAGAGCGTGTTGAGCCAATTTTTTTTGCCGTAGAGCACTCCCACACCGGTGGGACCATACATCTTGTGGCTCGACAGAGCGTAGAACTCACAGTCGAGATCCTGCACATCCACCTTGACGTGAGGAGCCGCCTGTGCACCATCGATGAGAACCGGCACCCCATGGCGGTGTGCCGTTTCCACCATCCTCTTTACAGGGTTTATCGTACCAAGCACATTCGACACATGGGTTATTGCCACAAAGCGGGTACTCTCGGTGAACAAGTCGTCATAGGCATCGAGGTCAAGCTCACCGCTTTCGGTCACCGGCACCACGCGCAGACGCACGCGCTTGTGGCGGCCTATCAGCTGCCAGGGCACGATGTTGCTGTGGTGCTCCATCCCGGTCACAATTATCTCGTCACCGTTGCAGAGCATGTCGCCAAAGGTGGAAGCAACCAGGTTTATGGCCTCGGTCGTGCCTCGTGTGAACACAATCTCGCTCGTGGACGGGGCATTGACAAACGCCCGTGCCCGCTCTCGCGCATGCTCCACCCTGTCAGTTGCCTCTTGCGAGAGGGTGTGCACGCCGCGGTGCACGTTGGCCTTGTGGTTGAGATACATGTCGGTGATCGCGTCGACCACACACAACGGGGTCTGCGATGTCGCGGCATTGTCGAGATACACCAGTTTGTTACCCTCAATCTCGCGGCTTAAAATAGGATACTGTTTTCTTATCTGCTCTATGTCAAGTTGCATATTTGCGTGTGTTTATTGTCTGAGTGATGACGTTTACGGTTTTTGCCGGTTGCCCATTTCATTTGCGGCATGTGGCGGCACATTCACCGTTCTGGCACGACGAGGCCAGAGAGCCGTCGAACCGCTTCTCGACCAGATGGCGCAAGCGGTCGCGGAGCGACTCGAGGCGCACCGCATCGACCACATCATCGACAAACGCCTGCATTAGCAAGCGTTTGGCCACCTGCTCGCCCACTCCACGGGTGCGCATGTAGAAGAGAGCCTCTTGATCGAGCTGGCCCACAGTGGCACCATGCGAGCATTTCACGTCGTCGGTATAGATTTCGAGTTGCGGTTTGGTATACATCTTGGCTTGTGACGAGGCACAGATATTGCGGTTGCCCTGATAGGCATCTGTACGTGGGCATCCGGGCTTGACAAGAATTTTGCCCGAAAAGGCTCCCACGGCTTTGTCGTTGAGCACGTATTTAAACATCTCGTTGCTGCGGCAGCGGGGCGCGTTGTGGGAAATGAACGTGTGGTTGTCGACATGCTGACTGCCGCTGGCTATGGTCATGCCAAGCAGATGCGACTCACAGTGCTCACCATTGACGTCGAAGCGGTAATTGTTGCGAGTGACACCGTTGAGAAGTGTGATGCCGTCGACAAGCACATTACTTCCGGCCGCCTGACTCACAAACACTGACGACACACGGTTAGTGCGCTCTGAGCTTTCCTCAAGGTCGTAATAGTCGACAGTGGCACCCTCTTGTGCCACTATCTCCACCACCTGAAGGCTAAGGTAGCCGACATCGGCATTCTGCGTGTGGTCACAAGCAAGCAGGCGCACATGCGAGTTGCGTCCGGCAACCACAAGCACACGACGCACGCCCATCACCGGCATCGAGGCATTAAACACATTCACCAGCTGAATGGGACGCTCGGCCTCAACACCGTCAGGCACATACACCAGCAGCCCGTCTTGGGCAAGCATTGTGTTGAGAGCCACAGTGGCTTCATCAAGCGATGCCACCGTGCCATAGTAGCGAGAGAGCAGGTCGGGGTGATTGACGGCAGCCTCGGCCATCGACTCCACCACCACACCGTTGCCCGGGTGTCGGCGTGCGGTGGCACTACGCCCAAACACATCGTTGTGGAAAAAGTAAAGGCATGTGCTCATGTTGGGCACATCGCAACTGAACGGATGTCCGGGGACTGAGGCAAAGGCGATACGGTTCACGTTGACACCGTAGTCGGGAGCGAGCAACTGCTCCATGTCGGTTGCCTCATAGTCGTCATCGCCTTTACGGGGCAAAACGGCACCATCCAAAGCCCTGCGGGCGGCGGGGCGCAACGCGTTGAGTGCGGCGGGCGCATGCGCGTCGATTGCCGCATGCTGCAGGTCGTAGAGGTCGATATATTGTTGTAATGCAGTGGTCATAAATCTGTATGTGTGAGTAAGTGGAAGTGTGAAAAAACGGTCATTGGGCGGGTGTCAATCGCCTTGGGTTCCATCCACCTGTTCCTTTATCCAGTCGTATCCCCTCACCTCAAGCTCCTTAGCCAACTCAGGACCGCTCGACAGCACAATGCGCCCCTTGTAGAGCACATGCACGAAGTCGGGTTTTATGTAGTCGAGCAGCCGCTCATAGTGGGTGATTACTATTGTGGCGTTCTGGTCGGTCTTGAGTTTGTTGACACCACCAGCGACCACACGCAGGGCGTCAATGTCGAGACCGCTGTCAGTCTCGTCAAGGATTGACAGCCGCGGCTCCAGCATCGCCATCTGGAAAATCTCGTTACGTTTTTTCTCACCGCCCGAGAACCCTTCGTTGACGGCGCGTGAGGCTAGTTTGTTGTCGAGTTCCACAATTGCCCTCTTCTCGCGCATGAGTTTCAGAAACTCGCTTGCGCTCAAGGGGGACTGGCCATAGTATTTGCGCTTTTCGTTGATGGCTGCACGCATGAAGTTGACCATCGACACCCCTGGAATCTCAACCGGATACTGAAAACTGAGGAACAGTCCCTCGTGGGCGCGGTCCTCGGGTGACATGGCCAGCAAATCTTTGCCATAGAATGTGGCCGAACCGCTTGTAACGGTGTATGCCGGATTGCCTGTCAGCACCGACGAGAGTGTGCTCTTGCCCGAGCCGTTAGGGCCCATAATGGCATGCACCTCACCAGGCTTTACGGTGAGATTCACTCCCTTCAAAATTTCCTTACCCTCGATCGAGGCATGCAAATCGTTTACTACTAACATATTGTGGTTGAAAAATATCTTTTTTTGTGTATTGAATTCTTTTCTTTATTCAGTCTTCGGGGGGGTAGGCAAGAGGCTTATCCCACACTGCCTTCGAGCGAAACCGAGAGCAGCTTTTGGGCCTCGACCGCAAACTCCATGGGCAACTTGGCCATCACCTCCTTAGCATATCCGTTGACTATGAGACCCACTGCATCTTCAGTGCTGATGCCGCGCTGGTTGCAATAGAATATCTGTTCTTCATTGATCTTGCTTGTGGTTGCCTCATGCTCCACCACACTCGAGTCGTTGTCCACCTCTATCACAGGGAATGTGTGGGCTCCGCTGGTGGCCGTGAGCAACAGAGAGTCGCACTGGGTGTAGTTACGGCAACCGGTGGCAGCGGGCGCCACCTTCACCATGCCCCGGTAGCTGTTTTGGCTATGGCCTGCCGAGATGCCTTTCGACACGATAGTGCTGCGGCTGTTCTTACCCAAGTGTATCATCTTGGTACCGGTGTCGGCTTCTTGGTAGTTGCGGGTGAGGGCCACCGAATAGAATTCGCCCACCGAGTTGTTGCCTTTGAGTATGCAGCTCGGATATTTCCACGTGATTGCCGAGCCTGTCTCGACTTGAGTCCACGACAGCTTGCTGAAGTCGCCGCGACACAAGCCACGCTTGGTCACCAGGTTGTAGATACCGCCACGGCCGTTCTTGTCGCCGGGATACCAATTTTGCACAGTGCTGTATTTCACCTCGGCACGGTCTTCGACCACAATCTCGACGATGGCAGCGTGCAGCTGGTTCTCGTCGCGCATGGGGGCGGTGCAACCTTCAAGATATGACACATAGCTATCGTCGTCGGCCACAATCAGCGTGCGTTCAAATTGTCCGGTCTGCGCAGCATTGATTCTGAAGTAGCTCGACAGTTCCATCGGGCAACGAACCCCTTTGGGTATATAGACAAATGAGCCGTCGCTGAACACAGCCGAGTTCAAGGCGGCAAAGAAGTTGTCGGTATACGGCACCACCGAGCCCAAATAGCGGCGCACTAAGTCGGGATAATCCTTCACAGCCTCGCTTATCGAGCAAAAAATCACGCCAAGTTCGGCCAGGCGCTCACGGTAGCTTGTGTGCACGCTCACGCTGTCCATGATGGCATCGACTGCCATGCCACTGAGCCGCATGCGCTCCTCCAGTGGAATGCCAAGCTTGTCGAACGTCTTCTTGAGTTCCGGGTCAATCTCCTTGCTGCCAGTTTCCTGCTTGCGCGGAGCGGCATAGTAGCTTATAGCCTGGAAGTCGATGGGTGGCAAGTTGACGTGACCCCACGTGGGCATCTTAAGCGTGGTCCAGTGACGGAATGCCTTCAGGCGGAACTCAAGCAGCCATTCAGGCTCACCCTTGAGGCGCGAGATGGTGCGCACCACATCCTCATTAAGTCCCTTTGGGATAACGTGGGTGTCGATGCTGGTCACGAAGCCATACTTGTATTCCTCGCCGGCAGCGTCGCTTATAATCCGCTTTTCTTCCTCTTCTTTCCTTTTGTTGTTTCCTTTGTTTTGACTCATATCTCTATGTTTCACCGACCGGTGGCCATCACGAGACCCAGTCTGGCGGAATGTTAAGTTTTGCTTGGCAGGACTAGTCGCCACGGCAAGCCTGCGCAGGCTACAACCGTGGCCATAATGCAAACCACACCGTGCGGTTGGGCCCTCAAAGCAACGACGACATCCTGCCCATTGCTTCAAGAATGCAAAATTACAAAAAAAGCTCCATATAGAGGTGTTAAATTCAGGCTTTTGGACTCAATGCCAATATTGCGCCAATGAATTGGAGCAAAAATGGAAAAACTATCTGGGTCCATTTAAGGGTCGGCGCGTTAATCCACACGCTCCGAAGTTGAGATTGCAACAAAAAACGGCAACCCTTAAACGATGGCAGGCGGCATCATCTGGTGCGGTCACACCCAAAAGGCCACTGCCGATCGCTTTATTCGCTTTTGCTCAATAATCCACACGGTCGGCATTTGCCTTCCACAGTTTAAACGGCCGTGCCGATTCAGCGGAAAGGAGCGAGGCCGTGGGCAGATGACGCGAAACGTAGGGCAAAGCAAGTTCGCTGTAGATAAAGGCGTCGTCGAAGCCGGCATTGGCGGCATCGTCCTTGGTGGCGGCAAAATAAAGATGTGAGATGCGAGCCCAGTAGATGGCGCCGAGACACATGGGGCACGGCTCACATGATGCATAGATGTCGCAACCGGCAAGGTTGAAGTCGGCAACTTTCTCTGCCGCTGCGCGAATGGCCTGCACTTCGGCATGTGCAGTGGGGTCGTTGTTTGCCGTCACGCGGTTCACGCCTTCGGCCAAAATCTCGCCATCACGTGCGATGACCGCACCAAAGGGACCGCCCCCGCAGCGCACATTTTCTTCGGCCAGCTCAATGGCACGTTTCATGAGTTGTTCGTGAGTCATTGTATATAAGTTTATTATTTTCTTGGAAAAGACATCTTTCAATCTAGGTAAGAGGCCATTTGCCGATACCGACAAAGCACCCCCTTGTCCTATACAATCGCAAATATAGGACTTTTCGTACAAGCAACCGCCATACCACCCCCAAAAAAGCATGAGAAACCGCTTTTCATTCCACGTTGCACTTCCATTTGTACGCTTTATGAATAGTAACTCTCCTATTTTACGGCGTTTGGCACCATATCGGTCGGCGAGAAAAACCAATATAACTCTAACAATTTCAACAGTTCTACAGTTTTTGCACCGAACCCTTTGTGCTTCTATCTAAAATATTCTGCTCTCAAGTATATGAAAGGTGCATTAAAAAAGGCTGGAAATCATTGGATTTCCAACC
>CAVIEK010000130.1:0-6479 GCA_963641805.1 Bacteroides fragilis | reverse complement strand
GCCCGTGCAGCGCAACTACCGCACCAACATCTTCGGCAACCTGCTCACCAGCACCTATGACTTTAACGTAGAGATCGTGCCCGCTTTCAAAACTCCCGACTATGATGCGTATTACACCGTAAGCACCGCCGACCAGCTCAAGCAGATACTTGCCGATGCAACAGCGCAGAATGTGACGGTGAACGTTAAGGGCACGTTAGTGATTCCCGACGAGCTTGTCACTCTCGGCAACGATGGCACTAAGGAAATCACCCTTGTGGGCGAAGGCAACGGAGCCACCATCGACTTCACCAACTCATATCTAAGCCGAATACAAATGAAAAACGAAGCCGGCAAGTTGCACTTCAAGAACCTCACACTCAAGAACAGCGTAAGACTACCGGACACCTGGGATGTATATGACATCAACTTTTACAAGACGAGTGTCACATTTGAGGGTGTGACGTTTGCCAAGTCGATATCGCTTGATCCTGCTGGGAATACTGGTTTTGAGGTGTCGATGAAGAACTGCACTATTACCGAGACCGTTAACGATTCCTATGCGCTTTGGATTTGTGCAGGGGCAAATGTAAATCTCGACGGCTGCAAAATTGACGGTCCCCGAGCAATCAAAATATCAGATCAGTATCATAAAGAAGGAGCACTTATTACCACACTTGCCTGCAATGATTGCACCTTCAAGTCGACAAAGAAAGCAGCCGTGCTCGTTGGCAGCAATGCAGGAGCAAACATAACGTTTACCGGCACCACCGACATCACCGGTGTTACCGCCGACAACGTGAATGCTGTGTGGAACGACAGTGATTATAAGGACTACTACGACAAGGTTACCGTGACAGGCGCTACCATGGTACAAGAGTAGGAATATAAGTAAGGCATAAAGAAACGGGTGCCCCCCGGTAAGCCTGCCCCACATATCACACTGGTGGGCAGGCTTTTTTACGCGTAATTAATGTTGAGGGAGTGTGGGTCAGGCGTGTCAAGACACACCGGCCCGCCTGCCGAGGTGGCGAGCGGGCCGGTGGTGGCTTTTTTGTGGTGGGTGGTGATTCGCTATGGCTCGTAGTGGGCTAGTGCGTGACTTAGGCTCACAGCCATGAGTGCGCGCAACTCTTTGGGGGCTAGCACCTCAATTGCCGGGCCAAACGAGAGCAGTTTCTGCAGCAGATCGTAGGTGCTGCGCATGCGGTAGGTAAATATCGAGTAGGTGTCGTGCACCACCTCGCGCTGCGAGTGGTGCAGCGGCAGTCCGCGCATGTATTTGGCCTGTTTGGGCTCCGCCTTTATCACAATCTCTTTAGGCGCGCTTTGGTCGATGGTGATGCCAAAGCAGTCGGCGAAATAGTCTTGAGGGCTGAAATCAGCGGGCATAGTGAAGTTGCGGTCCGATATGGTTAGGTCGGTAATGCGGTCGAGCGAATAAGTCTTTATGCACTTGTCGTCGACGTTGAATCCTATCACATACCACCGCTGCTCGAAAATCTTCACGAAATAGGGTTCTACTTTCACACCATTGGTGAGATTCACACGGTTGTAGTTGCGGTAGCTGAACGTGATGCGCCTGCTTTGCCGCATGGCGTCGATCACCACGGGCAGGTTGCCGCGACTCGACGGCACGTCTTCGAGCAGAATGCGCTCCGAGAGGGCATGGGAGTCGTTGATCACGCCGCTAATCGACACCGAGTTGAGCATCCACTCCTGCAGTTGCAGGTTGCTCTCGCTAGTGTCCTGGTCGATGTAGTACTCATAGGTAGACTTGCTGCACACGATGTCGATACCGAAGGTGTCGGCAATGCCGTTGCGATAGTTGTAGAACGTGCGCCGTGCAAGCGGCTCACCGTCGCTGATGTCGGCCTCAAGCCAAAGCCTGTTAAGCTCCTCGCGCGTGATGCGGTTGTGGCGCTTGATGGTGGTGATTATCCACGCATATTTGTTAATCAGGTTGTGTGCCATGTCTCTCCTTTTTGCGTTTTGTGGGACGGAGCGTCAGGCAGCGGCCTGCTTCTTGCCCGTAGAGAGCAATGCGAGGCCGGCCATGGTGAGCACTGCATTGAGCAGCAGCAGTTCAAAGCCGAGCGTGTAGTTGTAGGCGCTGGCGAGCCATTGTTGCACGAAGAAGCTGATGACCGGAGCCGCAATGCACACCACGGGCACCAGGCGGTCGCGCACGGCGCTCCTGCTCATCATGCCGAAGGCAAACAGGCCCAGGATGGGACCGTAGGTGTAGCTGGCCAGGGTGTAGACGGCGCTGATGGCATCGCTGTTGCTGATGAGGTAGAACACGTAGATTACGGCTCCCATGCCGGCGGCCATCGCCACATGCACCAGCTTGCGGGTGCGCGAGAGACTTGCATCGTCTTGCTTGCGGTCGGCCTCAAGAATGTCGACTGTGAACGAGGTGGTGAGCGATGTCAGAGCCGATCCGGCAGCTGAGTAGGCGGCGGCAATCAGACCAAGGATGAACAGGATGCCCACAATTATGGGCATGCCTGGGTCGGCCGCCACCAGTCCGAACAACTCGTCGCTCTTCTCTGGCAGGGCGATGCCCTTGGCACGGGTGTAGAGCACGAGCAGTGTGCCCAAAATGAGGAACAGGCTGATTACAAAGAACTGTGTGACACCGCTCACTATGAGGTTTTTCTGCGACTCTTTGGCATTCTTGCAGGCGAGGCTGCGCTGCATGAGGTCTTGGTCGAGGCCTGTGGTGGCAATCACCATAAACACACCGGCAATGAACTGCTTCCAGAAGTAGGTTCCTTCTTTGGGGTTGTCGAAGAAGAACATGCGTGAGGTCTCGTCGCCCGCCACGGCTTTCACCATTCCGGCAAAGTCATAGCCGAGGCCCTTGGCTATGAAGAAGATGCACAGCACCACCGACATCACGAGGCAGAAGCTCTTGAGTGTGTCGGTCCATATTACGGTCTTCACGCCGCCTTGCAGGGTGTAGAGGAATATGAGGGCGATGGTGGCCACCACGTTGACGATAAACGGCACGCCGAGCGGACCGAACACCAGCAGCTGCAGTGTGACGCACACCACATAGAAGCGTACTGCGGCTCCCAGCATCTTGCTGATGAAGAAGAACCATGCACCGCTCTTGTGGGTGCCGGTGCCGAAACGCTGTTCAAGGTAGCCGTAGATCGACACCAGATTGCGCTTGTAGAATAGCGGAATCAGCACGTAGGCAATGGCGAAGTAGCCCACCACGAAGCCCAGCACCATCTGCAGGTAGCTGAATCCCTTGGCGGCGACCATACCGGGGACTGAGATGAATGTTACGCCCGAGATGGGGGCACCGAGCATGGCGATAGCCACGATAAACCACGGCGCCTGACGGTTGCCGTTGAAGAAACTTGCGTTGTCGCTGCCACGTGAGGCTAACCACGACACCAAAAACAGAACGATGAAGTAGCCTACAATTGTGGCCAATACTATCCAAGGGGTCATTTTTTAAAAGAGTGTGTTAGTTTTTATTGATGGGGATTGTGTTGCGCGGCAGCTTGTCATTCACTGTAGAGCAGATACTGCTGGCGCTGTTTCTTGAATTTCTCGATGTCGGGTTGCCACGATGCCTTTATTTCGCTGGCGCTCTTGCCTGCCACTATCATCTTGCGCAGGTTGTCGCCGCCGGCCAGGAGGTCGAAGAAGCGGGTGAAGAACTTGTCGCCGATTCCGAGTGTGCGGTAGGCGTCGATCACGTAGTCGAGGTTGATGCCACGGGCAATCACGCTGTCTGCATTCACGTTGCGCAAGTCGGTGCCGTAGCACAGGTTGTCGAGTTGCGGCGGGTTCTTGGCACCGGGGATGCTGCGCGGTGTGAATGTGAAGTCGTGACCTGCCTTCATGCCGGGATGCCCGTAGACTTGGAACGGTGCCAGGGTGCCACGGCCGAGGCTCACCGGAGTGCCCTCGAAGAAGCATGTCGACGGGTAGAGGTAGACTGCGGTCATGTTGGGCAGGTTGGGCGATGGGGCGATGGGTAGCTGATAGCGGGTGTGGCGCGTGTAGTTCTCGCATGGTACCACCGTGAGATTGGCTTTTTTGCCGCCGTCGAGCCATCCCTCGCCGTTGGCCATGCGGGCGAGCTCGCCCATGGTCATACCATACACTATGGGGATTGGCAGATAGCCCACTCCCGACTTGAATTTCATGTCGAGAATCGGCCCGTCGACGTACATTATGTTAGGATTAGGACGGTCAAACACCACCACCTGTTTGCCATATTTGTTGCAGGCATCCATTATGTGGATCATGGTCACATAGTAGGTGTAGAACCGCAGGCCCACGTCTTGCAGGTCGACCACTACTACGTCCACCTTGTCCATGGTTTCCTTGCTCGGCATTGGCAGCGAGCCGTCGTACAGCGAGGCGATGGGAATTCCTGTGGGCTCGTCGATGCTGTTGCCCACTTTCTCTCCGGCGTCGGCCTTGCCTCGGAATCCGTGCTCGGGCGAGAGTATGGTTACCACTTTGATGCCGTTGCTTAGCATCACGTCGAGCACGTGTTTTTTGCCCACCATGCCAGTTTGGTTGCTGAGCAATGCCACACGCTTGCCCTTGAGCAGGGGCACATATACATCGGTGCGTGCCGCACCTACTATAACGGCCGGGTTTGAACGATCACATTTTGCGGTGCAATGGTCACCCTTGTTGTTTGCGGCGCAAGCCGTTACGGCCTGGGCCGATGCAAAGCATGTGACACAGGCGATAGAGAGGAGAGTTGTTTTAATAAGATTCATAAAAGTATGAATAATATGGTTTTTAGGTTACAATAGCGTTATTATATCAATTTAATGAGACCGTGGAGGCGAAGGGGGGTATGCGCGCTGCCGTATGCAAAGTTAGTAAAAAAGTTCAGCCGACAAAACCGTTGTGGGCAAAATAATGGCACATCCGCGTGGTGGGTATGAGTGTGAGTGCCTTGCGGTCACGTGCTTTGCCGTCAGAAATGGCAGGGAGAGACAGTGTGTGGTGTGAATGGTGCTAAATCGCCCGAAGACTGACGGTGCGAATAGTTGAGGAAATAATGAAATGAAAAAGAAAGGGAGTTAAACACCTCTCTATGTGTGTTTAACTCCCAGCCTCGATTTTCTTTTATTTAAACCTAATTAACAGGGATGTGTGTTGCAAGAGTAGCTTAAGATGCTTGTTCGGAGAATTGCTTGATGCTTACCGTTTTGCCCATGAATAGGATGGCGCCGCTATTGCGCTCGCGGATTATGTAGATGAACGGGCTGTCGACAATGAAACAATTAGGGGCAGCAGCGATAATGTCACCGGTGGCTCCTGAGGCCACTTTAATTGTGGTCCCGTGTTCATCCACATCGATGGATGCAGATTGCCTGACAAGACCCATAGATGATCTCTTTGTTGAGAATTTTCCGAAATCCGCACTTGATGAGAATGCATGATTAATGCCCATTTCCCTAAGAATATGCTGAAGGTCGTAATTGAATTTACCTTTGAATTTGGGTAGCCCTATTTCGTATTTGCCTTTACCGGGGTTTTGGGCGGCATTGTCAAGCATGTAGTAGAAATCATCCAAAGTCATTTCGGTTATGTATTTGTTGATGTCAATGTTTCGGTTAGGTAGTAGGATGTCCATCTCGAAGCTTCCCTTGTATGGGATTTTAAGCAGGCTCACGAAGTCGCTGTCGGTGTAATTCTCAAGGAATAGTTCCTGGAACATCATGGGCACTTTTTCGCTTATGTTCTTGTAGTTATGGAAGATGTCGTTGTGAGTGTGTTTCTTGTCAAACGGGTTTGCCCACCACCCGTCAAAAGTTATTGCGTTTACGACACAAAATCCCGCATTTGAAGGAATGCCGTCAAAAAGCGACGGTATTTCGCCTCCGGTAGCATCGCTGACCCATTTATTTACAATGTCAACTGCATTGTCGCTGCCAAAGTCCAGTCCCTTGAAACCAGTGCCGTAATTGTCGGAACAGTTCTTCATGAACTCGTCGAAAACGCTGAAGCTGTTGTTGTAGGCAAAGAAGTTTGACGCCGAGAATTTTGAGTTGGTCAAACATTTTGGCAAGTCCTCGCGCAGATGCTTATAGTAACTGTTGACCTCACTGAGGTCGTAGCTAATGCCGAGCGCTTTCACTATCTCGTTATAAGTCTCGCCTTGTGCCCCGTTTGCCAGCATTGCCAACACTTGTGCTAGGCTGTAGGGTGAGATGAAGGTGTTGTCATTCTCGTGCGCCTTGTTGAGTGTCTTGAAGAGGTTGAAGGCAAAGTCGTTGGCTTCGGTGGTTATTTTCTGCTCGGTGGGCGACAGCTGTATATTTTGATATCCGTTCCCCTGTGGCTCATCGCCTGTGTGATTGCAAGCAGTGGCTGCAAACAATGTGACAGCCGCAATAGTGGCGTGTGCGAAATTAAAATGTCTCATAATAGTTTTTTTTAGTTCGTTAGTCTTCTGTTTTGAATCCGTATAATAAATATTTTATTTTTTTGACTGAGGTGGTGTTGTC
>CAVIEK010000129.1:0-6620 GCA_963641805.1 Bacteroides fragilis | reverse complement strand
AAAGCAAACTCTTATTGTCACATTTGTCGGCAGTCAGCAAGGTAATCAACTCGAAAAACACCATTTCGATTCTCGACAATTTCTTGTTCTATCTCGATGGCAATCAGCTTGTTGTTACTGGTAGCGACCAGGAGACTTCGCTCACCACACATGTCGAAGTTACTGATGCCGAGGGCGTGGGCAAGTTTGCCGCCAGTGCAAAAGCGATTCTCGACCTGTTGAAGCAGCTGCCCGACATCGGCCTTGAATTTGACATCGACGACGATAATCTCGACATTGAGATGAAATATGTCAACGGCAAATACAAATTTGTAGGTGTCAACGGCAACGAGTTTCCGCAAAAGGCTCCATCGACCGAGTCCACAACCGAAATCGTAATGCCTGTCAAGCGGTTGGTCGACGGCATACAGCATGCGATCTTCGCCGTGGGCGGCGACACTCTGCGCCCTGTGATGATGGGTGTGTATTGCGATGTGATGCCCGACAAAGCGGTGTTTGTAGCCACCGATCTACATAAAATGGTGCGCTACACCGAGGCCGATGTGCACACAGGCGTCACCGCATCGTTCATTCTCCCCACAAAGCCAGCGTCGATCATCAGCTCGGTTTTCGACAAGACTGAAGGCGATGTGAAAATCACCATCGACTCCAAAGGTGCCGTCTTTGAGACCGACAAATACACACTGACTTGCCGCTTTGTCAATGGGCGTTATCCAAACTACAACTCGGTGATACCTGCCGACAACCCGTACCATGTGACCGTCGACCGACTACAGCTCCTCAATGCTGTGCGGCGAGTGTCGGTATTCGCCAGCTCTGGTGGCCAAATTGTGATTAAACTTCATGAAAATGAGATTGTTCTCTCATCGCAAGACATCGACTACAGTACTTCGGCCGAAGAGCGCATCCAGTGTGACTACAATGATCCTGAGATGATCATAGGCTTTGATCACGAACATATAATCGACGTGCTTAACAATATAGAGGGCGACACTGTGGTCATCAAGCTCATCGACCCCGTTCGTGCTGGCGTTTTCGTCCCGTCAGAGCAATCTGAAGGCACCGAGGAACTGGTACTCCTCATGCCAGTCAATCCTTGATTTCGAAAGTTGATTGACACAGCCGGTTATTGAAAGAAACAAAAAGAACCACACCAAAATGGAACTTAATTTAAAATCGCCAATAATATTTTTCGATGTTGAGACTACAGGTCTTAACATCACCGCCGACAAGATTGTAGAGATCTCCTATATAAAGGTGTTTCCAAACGGGACTGAAGAATCGAAGACCCTAAGGATAAATCCGGAGATGCACATATCGGAGCAGTCGACGGCCATTCACCACATTACCGACGACGATGTGAAAGACGCACCCACATTCAAGATGGTGGCAAAGGAACTCGCCAAAACTTTCGAAGGCTGCGACATCGCTGGTTTCAACAGCAATCGTTTCGACATCCCGTTGCTCGAAGAGGAATTCATCAATGCGGGAGTGGATATCGATTTGGCTCGCCGGCGTTTTGTGGATGTGCAGACTATTTTCCATAAAATGGAGCAGCGCAATCTTGTGGCGGCCTACAAATTCTATTGCGGAAAGGACCTTGAAGGGGCCCACTCGGCCGATGCCGACACACGGGCCACATATGAAGTGCTCAAGGCTCAGCTCGACCGTTATCCCTCGTTGCAAAACGACGTGCAGTTTCTCTCCGAATTCTCATCGCAGAACAAGAACGTGGACTTGGCTGGGCGCATTATCTACAACGACAAAAACGAAGAGGTGTTCAACTTCGGCAAATATAAGGGACAACGCGTGGCCGATGTGCTCAAGCGCGACACAGGCTACTATGGTTGGATGATGCGTGGCGACTTTCCGCAAAACACCAAAAAAGTGCTCACGCGCATTGTGATGCGCATAAAGCAGCAAGGCTGATTCGAATTATGCACATTCTTGATGGCAAACACATTATTTTAGGTATCACAGGAGGCATAGCCGCCTATAAATCGGCGATGCTCACCCGCTTGCTCGTTAAGGCGGGAGCCGAGGTGCAGGTGATAATGACGCCAAACGCAAGGGAGTTTATCTCGCCCGTCACGCTCTCTACCCTCAGCGGCAAGCCTGTCATCACCGAATTCTTTACCGCCAACACCGGCCAGTGGAATAGCCATGTCGATCTTGGCTTGTGGGCCGATGCGATGATTGTGGCGCCAGCCACTGCCTCTACAATAGCGAAAATGGCAACCGGTGTTGCCGACAACATGCTTGTCACCACCTATCTTTCGGCAAAGGCTCCTGTGTTTGTGGCTCCTGCCATGGATCTCGATATGTTCAAGCATCCCACAACCAAGCGCAACATCCAATTGCTGCGTAGTTATGGCAACCACATCATCGAGCCAGAAGCCGGTGAGCTCGCAAGTCATCTGGTGGGTAAGGGCAGGATGGAAGAGCCCGAAAAAATCCTTCAGGTGCTGGAATCCTTCTTCAATCGCAGGGAACTCAATGATCTCGAAGGTAAAAAAGTGCTTATCACTGCAGGTCCCACTCATGAGCGAATCGACCCGGTGAGGTTCATAGGCAACTTCTCGTCGGGGAAAATGGGTTTTGCCCTTGCCGGTGAGTGCGCATTGCGCGGAGCCGACGTTACACTGGTCGCCGGTCCCGTAGGCCTAGACACTCCGCATGGCGTCAACCGCATTGATGTGGAGAGCGCGCGCCAAATGCACGAGGCGGTGATGCAGCGGTTTCCCGATACCGATGTAGCAATTTTTTGCGCTGCTGTGGCCGATTATTGTGTAGAGAATTCAACTGACCACAAAATCAAGCGCGAAGCCGGCGCCCCTCCTGTCATCAAGCTTAAAAAGAACCCCGATATCGCATGCGAGGCCGGAGCCTTGAAGCGCGACGGCCAAATCACCATAGGATTTGCGCTCGAGACCGACAACGAAGATGTTAATGCCGAGCTCAAACTAAAACGCAAGAATCTGGATTTCATTGTCCTTAACTCTCTGCGTGATAAGAACGCCGGATTTCAAACCGACACCAACAAGGTGAAAATACTGCGCCGAAACGCTTCTGCAATCGATTTTGAGTGCAAGCCCAAAAGTGAAGTGGCTAAGGATATTATAAACGTATTAGTAAACGATTACATTAACTCATGATGAAAGCTGGTGGTTACATGGCGCGTTGCGTCGCTCTCTTGGCCATAGTCATGGCAGTTGCCATTCAAGGCAGAGCTTATGCCCAAGAGCTCAACTGCAATGTTGAGGTGAATTCCGACAAGGTGTCGAATGCCAATAAGGAGATATTCACGACCTTACAGCAGGCGATAGCCGACTATATGAACACCACTAAGTGGACCGATGCGCAGTTTGGCTCTAACGAGAAAATTGAGTGCAAACTGTTCTTGACCATCAGCACATATAACGATGGCACCAACCGCATGACCGGTGACCTTCAAGTGCAGTCGACACGCCCCGTCTACAACAGTTCATATACTACCACAATAATCAATTTCAAGGACACAAAAATCGATTTCCCCTATCAGGAGAATCAGCCGCTTGTGTTCTCGGAGCAGGATATGCAAGACAATCTCACTGCCATACTCAACTTTTATGCATATATGATTCTGGCTATGGACTTCGATACATTCTCGCCCAACGGAGGAACTCCTTATTACGAGAAGGCTGCCAATGTGGTGCGTATGGCACAAAGCTCCGGCGAAACCGGATGGAAGGCTTTTGAGGACACCAAAAACCGTAGTGCGGTGCTCAGTGCCTTCACCGACAAGTCCACATCTGGCATCCGTGATATTCTGTATCAGTATCACCGCCAGGGACTTGACCAAATGGTGGTGAGTGTCGACAAGGGTAGGGCTGCCATCACCCAGTCGATTGCAACCCTTAAGAAGGTTTATGATGTGGCTCCCATGTCGGTGTGCCTTTCCATGTTTAAGGACGCCAAACTCGATGAACTTGTGAACATCTACTCAAAGGCCAATTCCACCGAAAAGCAGGCGGTGTATGAGGATTTGTATCCTCTTTATCCCACCGAGACTGCGCGTCTCAACAAGATAAAGGAGGAAAGCACCCAACGATAGAACCCGATAACGATTCAGCCAACTTTCTCCCCATTATGCTCACACGACTATTCATATCGAATTACGCTTTGATAGACCGCCTTGTGATAGACGTGGCCGATGGTCTCACCATAATCACCGGTGAGACAGGTGCCGGCAAGTCGATTATTCTCGGTGCCTTATCGCTCATCTTGGGTGAGCGGTCGGATGCACGCAGTGTGCGTGATAGCAGTCAAAAAACTGTGGTTGAGGCTACTTTCGACTTGACGGGCTACGATATGGCCGATTTCTTCCGGCAAAACGACATCGACTTTTTTGAAAAGGAGTGCATCATAAGGCGTGAGGTGAGCCCGTTAGGGCGCTCAAGGGCTTTTGTCAACGACACTCCGGTCAACACTTCGGTACTCAGGCTGCTGGCAACCCGGCTCGTCGACATCCATTCCCAACACAGCAATATGTTGCTGGGCTCTCAGGCTTTCCAGCTCGAGGTGCTCGACTCGATAGCTGCCGACGGCATTCTGCTCGAGACTTATGCCAAGGCTTTCGCCGACTACCGTGAGCAGCAGCGGCTTTTGACCCGGCTCAGGCAGGATTTCGAAAAAAACAAGGCAGAGGAAGACTATATCCGTTTTCAGCTTTCGCAACTTGAGGAAATGCAACTTAAGCCAGGCGAGGATGTGGATCTTGAAGATGAGCAGAACCGGTTGGCTAATGTGGCCGAATCGAAAGAAGTGTTGTGGAATGCTGTATCGGCCTTGAGCGGCGACGACAGCTCAGTGATCGACCGCCTGACTTCGGTCGCCCAGTGGCTTGCCCGCACAGAGCGGCACCTGTCTGACATTGAAGGCTTGGCCGAGCGTGTGTCGTCGGCCGCAATCGAACTTAAGGATGTTGCCGCAACCCTCAGCACTGTCAACAGCGACCTGTTTGATGATCCGGCGCGGCTTGAACATGTGGAATCCCGAATCAACGATATCTATGCGTTGCAGCGCAAGCACAACGTCGACAGTGTTGACCAATTGATAGAGCTGCAGCAGCAGTATGCCTCGCGCATCGACCGCATCAACAACTCCGACGAGGAGTTGCGCCAATGCGAGACCCGGCTCTCTGAAATGGAAGGTAGGGTAGCGGCTTTGGCCAGTGAGATATCGGCGAAGCGCAAGGCTGCCGCTAAGCGTTTCATCGCCCAACTCATGCCGGTCGCCCAGTCGTTGGGCATGCGAAACTTGCAGTTCGATGTGGCGTTTGACAAGTGCGAGTGCAATCGAACCGGGTGCGATGTGGTGGAGTTCCTTTTTGCCTTTAACAAGAAACAGCAGCTCATGGCTGTGAAAAATTCAGCCTCGGGAGGTGAGATCTCAAGGTTGATGCTGTGTATAAAGTCGATAATTGCCGAGAACATGCACTTGCCTACCATTATTTTCGACGAGGTCGACACAGGGGTGTCGGGCGACATAGCCAGCCGTATAGGGCAGCTTATGGACTCGATATCACACCGCATTCAGGTAATTGCCATCACGCATTTGCCCCAAGTGGCTGCTCACGCGCGCCATCACTTGCTCGTGTACAAGACCGACACAGATACCGAGACCCTTACCGGCGTGCGCGCTCTCAATCCCGAGCAGCATGTGGGCGAAGTGGCGCGTATGCTCAGCGGGCATGACGTCGATGCGGCCGCTATAGAGAACGCCAAATCATTAATCCGACAAATCAACAACAAATGACTACTGATAAAAGCAGAAATTTCATATTTGGCATCCACGCCATAATAGAAGCCATTGATGCCGGCAAAAGTATCGACAAACTGTTTGTGAAAAAAGACATAAACGGTGACCTCGGCCGCGAATTGCTCGCCTTGGCCCGCAATCGTGGTGTGCCCGTACAGCGCGTGCCGGTAGAGAAGCTCAACCGCATCACACGGCGAAACCATCAAGGCGCGATTGCAGTGCTCGCGGCAGTAGATTACTGCCGCCTCGACAATGTGATACCCCAAGTATATGACGATGGCTTTAATCCCCTCGTGGTGGTACTCGACGGCGTGACCGACGTACGCAACTTCGGGGCCATTGCGCGCACTTGTGAGTGCGCTGGTGTCAACACAATTGTAATCCCTGAGCACAATAGCGTGGGGGTTACGGCCGATGCCGTAAAGACATCGGCAGGGGCTCTCAACTATATTCCGGTGTGCCGTGAGAGCAATTTGGTAAAGGCAGTGAAATATCTGAAGGATAGCGGATGCCGGGTGATAGGTGCCGCTGGTGAGACGAAAACAGTCTACACGGCTGCTGATTATACCGGCCCCGTTGCCATAGTGCTCGGCTCTGAAGACGATGGCATCTCACCCGAAATCAAAAAACTGTGCGACGAACTTGTCGCCATACCCGAGTTTGGTGAGATAAATTCGCTGAATGTGTCGGTTGCCGGAGGAATCATGATATATGAGGTGGTGCGCCAGCGTATGGCCGACGGACAGTCGGCGCAATAGCATGACTGTTCTTTGATGTGCGTTTTTTTATTAATTTTGCAGAATAATAGAGTAACACAATAA
>CAVIEK010000128.1:0-6642 GCA_963641805.1 Bacteroides fragilis | reverse complement strand
ATGTGACTCTTCCCCCGACCACACATCAAACCACAGTGCGGGCCTATGTGCCCACACTGGCAATCAGAAAAATCTAATGCTACCGGGAAACAAAGTCAGCACCTTTGCTACCTTTGATTGTTCATAACCGGCATGGAAAAGCCGTATTGCTTCCATTAAAGTTGATTTTTTCCCGCAAAGATCACACTTGCACTTCTATCACGAGCCCGGCGACTTCGGACGGTGGCACAGGCATAGAAACGACAACCCCTGTGGATAAGGGTCCACAGGGGCTGTCGTGTGTGATGATGCCGCAGCAACCGGGAGGGGATTGCCCCCCGATATGCGGACTATTGTCGTCAGCGGTATTCCACTTTCACGTTGTCGATGAAGATTCGGTTCTTGCCTTGTCCCACGCCTTTGAGGCCTGAGCTGTACATATTGCCCAAGAAGACGATGCGCGTCTGGTTGGTAGCGCCCTCGATAAGGAACGTGAGGTGGGTGAACGGCTCATCCCAAATCTTGAGACCAGTCGGGTCAAGAGTCTTGTTGAACTGGTCGTCGGCATGCAGAGTGGCATGGCCCACGCCCAGAAGTTCCATTGAGCTGCCGTTCTCGTCGGCATAGGTGAACGTGCGCTCCACGCTGGTGGCAACGCCGTCGACACCTTGCACGCCCACTACCTTGCCGCCGCCAATGACACCTACGTAGATCTCCTTGTCGTCGACTGCGCCAGCGGCAGATGCGTAACCCACACACTGGAACGACACCTTGATATTGCGGGTTCCCTCAATCTTAGAGAGAGCCGGCGAGATTATATCGCCACCCACATTGGTGCGGCCAAGCTTGATGAATCCCTGCATTGTGTAGGCAGCTTTGCCGCGGCTATCCCAACCGTGGGCGAGTTCTTCGGGCGACCAGCTGTCGAATCGGATGCAAGAAGAGTAATCCCAACCCTGAATCGGGTAGGCAACACCGGCGGCACTCTGCACGAGCCAGCTGAAGTTCTCATAAAGGAGCACCTCGCCAAGTTGAACGACCGGGATGTCGACCGTCAAATTGGCAAATGAGCCAGTGCCCTGCACATGGAGTGTCGCGTTACGCTCCGCTCCGGGAGTGTTGTAGGCCACGTTAAGGGTAATCACACCGTCATCGGCGATGGTTGCGGTAATCCAATCAGTGTTGTCACCCACGATTTTCACCTCAAACGGCACGTTGGTGAGAATGGGCACTTTCACCTCGCCGCCCTCGCGCGCCACCTGCACACTGCTAGTGGTAGCGTTCATGTAAGGCTCGCTGTGCTGCTGACGAACGGTGATGGTCTGTCCTGAATCATTGCCGTCGAGAAGCACGGCAAATGTGAGCTCACGCGACACAGGTTGTTTGTTTTCGAGAGTCGACAGGCGGATGATACCGTCTTCATCACCCTCGTTGGGAAATACGCGTAGCCATCCGTTCTCGCCCTTGGGCACAAGTTTCCAGTGACGGTTGGAGCGTACGGTAAACTTCTTGGCGGCAGAGTATGAAGTGGTATCGATAAGCGTGCGTTCCAATTCAATCACGCCGTCGGTCACCCCGTCGATACTGAAATAGGGATTTCCCGACTTGTTTTTGTCGTCGCTGCACGATGCGAGACCGCACGCCATGATAGCAACGAGTGCCAGCAGGCCCAAAGCCTTGACACGATTTATAATGTTTGATTTAGTCGTTTTCATTTTTCGTCACCTCTTTTGAATAATAATTTTCCAGTGATAGCCTGCTTGCTCCACCAAACGGGTTTGCGCATGTTGTTCTCACCGCCCAGGCGGTCGATAGCCTCCTGCACATTGTCGCGGTTGTTGGCCACGGTAGTGGCGGGATAGCCGAAGCGCTGTGGGTACTCATAGTCGTTATATTCTGTACCATTACCAATGGTGAGCACAGGGTAACCGGTGCGGCGCACCTCGTTGTAAGCTTCCATACCGGTCCAGAAGAGGGCGAGCCACTTTTGGTTGCCTATGAGTTGCTCATGGTCGGTATTGAGATCCCAATTGGCAAGCGGTGATGCCAGATAAGTGTCGACATCCTCGGCAGTGATGGTGTGAGGCACTTCACTATACTGCCCCACGGGGCCCCACTTCTCAAGCGATGCGCGCACACCGGCATCGTAGTAGCTGCGTGCCACCGACTCGCCACCCGAGATTTTGCCCTTCAGAGCCATCTCGGCAAGAATGAAGTTGACCTCGGCATAGTCAAGATAGTACACTTGCGAAGCCGGACGGGCAAGTACCGCGAAATTGAGCTTGGCAGCACCCGAGTTGCTCTTGTTGCGGTCTTCGGGGAGGCAACCAGCGATGGCGCCTTTCCAGCCTTCGCTGCCAGCGATACCCCAGATGTCGAGACGTGGATCGTGGTAGACCTGAATGCCACTTTCGTTGTATTGCAGCGTGAGTTTGAACACCTGCTCGGCCAAGTGGTAGGAGTTGCTGGTGAAGTCGGTCTCCTTAGTGGCCGAGAAATTGCTGCGGTAGGGAGCCACACCGGTAAACTGGATTGTGGCGTTCTCATCGTTGCTCGAGATGAGGGGGTATTTCTTGGGGTGGTCGAGCATAGCCTGGATTCTCTCGCCGCTCTTGCACTCCTCGCGTCCGCTCACGTGGCATAGCAGACGAAGCATGAGCGAGTTGTTAAACCGGCGCCACTTGGTCATGTCGCCGCCATACATGAGGTCCATCTCAGGCTTCTTGAATGTGGGGTTCTTGGCATAAAGCGTATTGGCGCTGTCGAGGTCGGCAAGCATCTGCTCATACACTTCCTGCTGTGTGTCGAACTTGGGTCGGGTGATACCCTCAGAGCGAGCCTTGAAGGCCTCCTTATAGGGGATGTCGCCGTAGATGTCGGTGAGACAGCTCAAAAGATACACCTTGTAGGTGATGCCCACGGCCTGTGCGGCCTTGTCGCCTTTGACCACAGCCTGATCAATGAGGTGCTGGACATCGTAGCCATAGCCTGCATAAGTGTTCCACAGGCTCGACCAGTCGTTGTCGCCGATTTTGTAGCGGTGCTCCTCACGGGTTGTACCGCCGCTGAAGGCAGTGAACTGCACGAGCTCGTCGTTCCACTTATATGTGTAATTCTCCCCTACCGACTTTGCGGTCTTGTAGATCAGCGGCTCAAACAAGCTGTAGGGGTCGATGTCGCCAACCTCCATGGTGTTGGGGTTCTTGTTGGTGTTCTCGAAATCGTTGGTGCACGAGCCGAGTCCTGCGGCGGCAAGAGTGGCGAGTGCTGCGACTCCTAAATATTTTATTGATTTTTTCATTGTATGCTTTTGATTAAAATGTTTCAATGATCTTATCCGTGCATTAGAAGCCAAGTTTGATGTTCACGCCATAGGTGCGTGTCATAGGGAACGACATGGCCTCGATACCGCCAGTGACGGTAGCACCGTTGAGCATACCGGCCTCGGGGTCGTACTGTGGCCAACTGGTGATGCAGAACACGTTGGTGGCATAGACGCCGAGCGATGCGCTTTGCAGCACGCGGGTCTTGGCGAGGACTTTCTTCGACAGAGCATAGTCGAGGCGGAGTTCCTTGAGCTTGAGGAAGTCGGTCTTGAAGGTATTTTCCTCAACGTTGTCGCGGATATACTTGTAAGAGCCGTAGTAGGTCTGGATGTTGTCGGTGACGGTGGTGTTCTTAGTGTAGGTGATTGAGCCGTCGGCATTCTTTACTGCATTGACGCCGCTCACCACGAGTCCGTCGTAGCGGCCCGGGAGTGTCGACTTGAGTTTGCCGAGGTAACCGAGGGCGAAGTTGGTCACCGAGTAGCAGTGGCCGCCCATCTGAGCCGAGAACGAGGCACTCAGTGTAAAGCCCTTGTAGCTGAAGCGCTGTGTCATACCGCCACGCCATGTGGGGTTGACCTTGCCGATGCGGCGTGTAGCGGTCTGGTCGAGCAATGGGTAGCCGTTGCTTGCGTTGACCAGTATTTGGCCAGAGCAGTCCACCTTGTTGCCGTTCTCGTCGGTATAGTAAGAGCCTTCGGGAGCACGCTGATATCCCTTACCATAAATCCAGTTCATCTCCTCGCCCACATAAGAGTAGATGTAGACGCGGCTACCGATGGTGGTGCCGTTGTTGGCGAGCTGGAGAGGTGTCTCAGGATCCCAACCGTCGAGGTAGCTCACGAGTTTGTTCCAGTTACGCGACCAGTTGATATCCATCGACCACTCGAAGTCCTTGTTGCGTATTGGCACGATATGGGCAGTGACTTCGATACCGCGGTTGCGTATCTCACCGGCATTGACGCGCATTGAGCTTGCGCCGATGATCGGGTCGGTCTTGGCCGATATGATTTGGTTGGTTGTGCTTGAGTTGTAGAATGCGAGGTCGAGCGAGAAGCGGTTTTTGAGGAAAATGGCTTCGAGACCGGCTTCCCAGCTTTCCACGTTCTCAGGCTTGATCCACCTGTTGGCAATTGACGACGGCATCGAGTATCCGCCAGAGTAGTCACTCTCGCTTGTATAATAATCGACAGTGGTATAGGGATCAGTGTCGTTACCCACGTTGGCCCACGACAGGCGCAGCTTGAGCATATCGATCCAGCGTGCTTTCTCTTTCAGCCCTAGAGCCTTGTCGAGCAGAATGCTGGCGCTGACGCTCGGGTAGAAGAACGACCAGTTGCCGCGGCTGAGCGCACTTGACCAGTCGTTGCGGCCAGTGATGTCGAGGAAGTAGGTGTTGTCCCAGCCAAACGAGGCAAAGCCATAGAAGCTGTTGACAATCTTCTTGCTGCGGTAGTCGTAGGGTACCGGCGGCACGTCGACGGGAGAGTTGTTGACGTTATACACGCCGTCGATGGCAAGCTCGTTAAGGGTGATATAGTGACGGAATTTCTTTTGTGTCATGGTGTTGCCACCGAATGCCACGTTGAAGCTGAGGCGACGGTTCACCAGATCGTTGTTGACGTAGCGGAGCAGGAAATCGCTGTTGAACTCATTGTAGCGTATGGTCTGCTCGCGGTAATAGCCTTTGAGGTAGCCTGCGGTGTTGACCGGGCGCTTGATCTGGCGGAACTCGTCGCTCATGTCGAGACCGGTGCGCAGGTCAAGAGTGAGTCCCTTGACGGGGAACTTGATTGTAGCCTGTACGTTGCCATACACGCGGTCCTTGGTCGAGGCGTTGGTTGCCTCATAGAGGTAACGGTAGGGGTTTTGCGGAGTGGCCGGATTGACAAGAGCGCCACTGTTGATGTTCTCGTCGGTGAATCGGCCATTGAAATACTCATCGGCATACACCTTGGCGGAATTGCACGAGAAACCCCAAGTGAGCTGGTAGAGCGGGTTGTAGTTGCCATAGCCACTCACGGGCATGTTGTCGGTCTTGCGGTGGTTGTAGTTGACCTTTGCCGACACAGAGATCCACTTGTTGAGCTCGGTAGTGCCCGAGAACGAGACTGTCTGTTTCTGGTAGCCGGTGTTGGGCAGGATCCAGTCGTTGTGGGTATCGGTGATGCTCAAGCGTGCATTAGATCCCTTGCCATTGCCGCCCGAGAGAGTGACAGTGTTGTTGAATGTGGTACCTGTCTCGAAGATTCCTGTATACCAGTCGTCTTGGTAAACCCAGGGGAGCTTAGTGTACTTGCCCGTCTCCCAATCCTTGCTCGCATAGAGGTAGCGATACTTGCTGGCATCGAACTTCTCGCCAAAGAACGAGCGCGAGTAGCTACGGCTCTTGGCTATGCCGTCGGGGGCATCTTCGGCGCTCACGTTCCAAATGCTGAACTCACTGTAGCCAAGGTCGCCGCCGGGGCCGTATACATTTTGGAAGTCGGGGAAATAGCTTGCCTTCTCAAACACTACCGAAGAGTTCACTGTCACGCCGATGCCTTTCTGCTTGCGGCCGCTCTTGGTGGTGATGATGATGGCGCCGTTGGCGGCACGCGAGCCGTAGAGGGCAGTTGCCGACGGGCCTTTGAGCACGCTCACGCTCTCCACATCTTCGGGGTTGATGTCGGCTGCGCCGTTACCGAAGTCGGCCGAAGCCTGGTCGTTGCTGTATACGCTACCGCTACCGCTGGCGTCAGAGCCGTTGCTGATGGGCACACCGTCGACCACGAAGAGGGCCTCGTTGCTGCCATAGTTGAGCGACTGCTCGCCGCGGAGCACCACGCGCAATGACCCGGTGGGACCGGTGCCTGCGCCGCTGATGCTAAGACCGGCCACCTTGCCGCTGAGGGAGTTCAGCCAGTTGCCCGAAGACGTCTTGGTTAGCTCGCTGTTGTCGACCTTCGACACGGCGTAACCGAGTGACTTCTGCTCACGGGTGATACCCAGGGCTGTGACCACAACGTCGTCAAGCATCGTCGACGACTCCTTCATTGTGATTTTGAACTCGGTTTTTCCTTTGGTGGCCATCTCCTGCTTGGCATAGCCTACCGATTGGAACACAAGCACAGGGTTGTTACCTGTGACTTTAAGCGAAAATTTGCCATCAATGTCGGTTGCCGTTCCATTGCTGGTACCTTTCTGCATGATGGTAGCGCCCACCATAGGGGTTTTGCCATCCGACTCATAGACAGTGCCGGTCACTCTCGTCTGCGCCGACAATGATGCCGAAATCACAAGTAAGAGCAACAGCCAAACTGTCCTTAAGACTCGTTTAAAATCCATAAATGATCAG
>CAVIEK010000127.1:0-6673 GCA_963641805.1 Bacteroides fragilis | reverse complement strand
GCCGAATTGCCTCTGAAGGTAGTGGGCGAGCATCCCTTGTGCTTGGAAAACACCCTCGAGAAGACCGACGGGCTGCTGAATCCCGACTTGTGGGCCACCTCTTGGATTGGCAGATCGGTCTCGGCAAGCAACTGGCAGGCATATGCTACACGGCGAGAGTTGACATACTCATAAAAGTTGGCCGATGCGTCGCGGTTGAAAAAATTGCTCACGTAGGTACGGTTCGACCCCACCGCCGAAGCGATGTCAGACAGTTTCAGGTTGGGGTTAAGGTGTATGTTCCTAACGGAAAACAATTCTTCTATTTTGGCAGCAAGTGCATTGTCCTCAATACCGGCCGACACCCCCTGCTCTGGCTTCCACCCGACGAGCTCGGCCATTACTGATTCATGGCGATAAAGGAAGTATGAGATCACCATCCACAGAATCAAATTGATGACCATATACACGCACTCAATATCGATGTGGATAAACAGGCAGTCGAGAATCCACACACCGAGAATGACATAGAACGTGTAGAGGATGACCCTTAACCAGTTGAGGTTGATGTTTTCGGTATAGGAATATAATTCTTTGAGATGACGGTTGTAACGCGGAATGTTTACTGTGGCCCAAATCATAACGCCAGAGCCGTAAATCGCGGCCCAACCCACCTCGATGTAAAATATCCAGCGATAACCCAAGGTAACATATAGAACGGGCAACAACACAAACGGCAATTCCTGGGCAGCAAAGCCGCGCCAGCTTATGCGCCCCGGGTGTATAAGCTCAGTGAGCACAAAGGCATACATCGGAACGGCGACCATGTCGACCGCAGTCATGATGTCCCACACCTGAGGGTCAGAATAACACCCCATATTCACCATCACGAAATCTTTTATACATTCTATAGCAATGGTTGCGGTAAGCAATGCCACCAGACGATATAGTAATTCTCCTCGACGCCAAAAGGCCCATGTCATCATTCCGAAAAACATGGTCGAGAGACCGGATATGTAACTTAAACCGATGTATTCCATTTATTTTCGTTTTTACAACTTTATGCCGATTAGATTGCAAATTTATAAAAGTTTTTCATGACTTCCCGCACTTCGGTTCGTGTGACCAGGCAAAATTCACCGGTGAAAAAGCCGCATGCGGGTCAACGGGAGAACCGCGAGACATCTTTAGTTTAAGCGAAATGCCTGCAACAGCACGACGCCCCTCCCCCTCCTCCACTCTCGGCAACGATAATGATCGGTTAAATGTGTAAAGTGTGATTTGGCGGTGGACAGAAAATGCTGTAACTTTGCTTTTATGGGGATTTTCCCTGATATAATGACTAATAATCTAAATGACTATGGCAAATTTATTGGATGAAGTTACCGGACCTGTCAACAATGAGGGTCGCGACATTCACGTGATTGACCGCCAGTTGCCCGTAACCGTCGGCTTTGGCTCCACCCTGTTTGAAATCGCATTATGGGTCACGATACCAATTCTTGTGTTGGCTTATGTGGCCATCATGGGGTCGTCACTCAATAATCCGGCACTAGTGGCCGCGGCAGGTTGCCTGGTGGGCATTCTGCCTGGAGTGATATTCATCTTCATGAAGATTTCGGCACGCAACTATTTTCAGCAGCTTGAGCAACGCATCCAAGCCGAGGCTTCCAATATCGACAATTTCATTGAGCAGCGGGTGCAGATACTGCAAAATGTGGTGGGCATCGTAGAGCGTGCCATCGATCTCGACAAGGATGTGATGAAGTCGGTTGCGGCCTTGCGCGGCGGCAGCGTCAATGCCGAGAACCGCAGCGATGTCAACAGCCAGGTGAGTGTCGCGTTCGGGCGTCTGTTCCCGCAAGTGGAGGCTTATCCTGAGCTCAAGGCCCATAGCGCTATTGCCGACGCCATGCAGCAGAACAGCTATCTGCAGAAAGAGATCACAGCGGCCCGTACCGTCTATAACAACCGTGTGACGCAGTGGAACACCGACATTTTTGCCTGGCCAACCAAGATGATAGTGGCTGCACGTCAGGGCTACACCACCCGCATCCCCTTCACGGCATCGGCAGAGACGCGCGAGATGGCTCGCGGTAAATTCTTTTAAGCGGCCTAGCAGAAGGAGGATAGGGTATGCCTAACGACGTGTACGACCCGCTGGAGGAATATGTCAATGTGTTTCACGACCGCTTTAAGCAAGTGGCCGAAGACACGTTTGCCGACTTGGCTGCCGAGGCCAGTGTGGATGTTGAGGCAAATCGCGCCACATGTGCTGAGATCTATGCCAAGGAGGACGCGTTGTCGTCGACTAAGTCGTCGTTGTCTAAATGGACATTCCTGTGTGTGGTCCTATGGCTTGGAATCGTCGGATGTGCCATTGCAGCCTACGTGTGGAGGTATGAGCTGGAGCAATGGGCATTCATCGCAATGGGCGTGTATGCGGCCGCAGCGCTGGTATTCCTGTTTGCAAAGGTGCATCCGCAAATCAAAAGGCTGGGGCACGATAGCCGCCGGCTTACCACAGAGATAGGAAGCCTCAAAAGCGAAGCGTGGGGGCAGATGGAGCCGCTTAACCGCCTGTATGACTGGGATGTGCTTACCCGCATGATGACGGCGACCGTTCCACGGCTTGAGTTTGACAGGTATTTTACCACCCAGCGCCTTGCCGACCTGAGAGCAACCTATGGTTGGGACGACACGTTCAACCAAGGACGGTCGGTGGTGTGCTCGCACTCAGGGCTCATCAACGGCAACCCGTTTGTGATAGTGCGCACCCGCAAGATGGAGATGGGCACAAAGACCTACTATGGGTCGAAAACGATACATTGGACCACGCAAGAGGTTGACGGAGACGGCCGCAGCCACACTGTACACCACAGCGAGACCTTGACTGCTTCAGTAACAGCACCGTATCCGAATTATTTCGAATGCACACGACTGATATACGGCAACACAGCCGCCCCCGACCTAATATTCCACCGCCAGAAGAGTGGATTGGCCGACCGGGAAGGCTCCATAAGTTACAAATGGAGGAAATGGCGTCTGCACAAGAAGGCCCGCAAGCTGAGCGACAACGACTTTGCGATGATGACCAACGAGGAATTTGAGGTGGCATTCGACACAAGCGACCGCAACAACAACCAACAGTTTGCCCTATTGTTCACTCCCGTTGCCCAAGAAAGCATGATGAAATTGCTGAAAGACAGAAATGCCGGATATGGAGATGACTTCAACTTCACAAAAGAAAAGATGATCAACGTGGTTGAGGCCGAGCACATGCAGGATATCGACCTCGACATGAACCCGAATCAGTATAGGCACTTCGACTTCGACAAGGCTAAGAGCGACTTCTACAAAATCAACGCTCGGTGCTTCAGAGCCATCTACTTCAATCTGGCACCACTGCTGTGTGTGCCGCTATATCAGCAGATGCGGCCGCTCCACGACATATATGGCCGTGACATGGCCCGGCACAGCTCGTTTTGGGAGCACGAGGCACTTGCCAACTTTTGGGGATACCAGCATTTCAAGCACCCGAGTTGCGTGACAAACTGTATACTGAAGACCGAGGAAAGCCGCACCGACGGCGGTAGCAGCGAGCAGGCCACTATCACAGTCCACGCCTATGGCTATCGCGTGGAGAATAGGATTGCCTACATCAGAAAGTTTGGGGGAGACGGGCGTTATCACAACGTGCCTGTGTACTGGGACGAATACATTCCAGTAGAGGGCGTAGGCAAGATGCAAGTGGAGGAAGACAACAGCAACGACGACTTCGACACCCAAGGGCATCGTTTAAGCCACATCAACGACCTGCTTCACAAGTCGAGCCTCGAAGTGTATCGCAGACACATAGCCTCGAGACTGGTGCGGTGAGAGACCGAACGAGGCGGTATCACAAAATTGAGAGGAGGCAATCATAGGTGTTTGCCTAATGTTTTCGTGCTTACTGCCCCACCTCACACCACCGTACGTGCGGTTCCTGTTCTGGGTGTCATTTGAGTCATGAGCCCATCAGCGTTGGATAATAACGAGTCTCATGCAGTTTCGGTGAGGAAACTGCCCACTGCACTATTGGAGAGCCAATGAGCTTCCAATACTCCTTGGCGTATCTCCGTCAGTTGCTCCGGGAAGTCAGTTCCTTGAACGTGACTTTCATCTTGGTTGTATGCTCATGCTGGTCAAATAAACGGGCCGGAGAGAATGCGCTTAGAGTGCAGTCTCTCCGGTCCGTCAGTCCTTAGGCGGTCTCCTCCCTGTTCACCCGCCGTGGCATAAATGCTCACGTGTTGCGGGTCGTCAATAGAGGAGCCGTGGTGATATGTAAAAATCAAGGGCGACTTAAGCCTTCTTTCCCTTCTTGCTGGTTGTGGGCTCCACGTTTCCGGCCTCGACATCGGTCACGCCGGCAATAGCAGGATCAATAAGTATGCGGCCGCAGTATTCACACACAATGATTTTCTTGTGCATCTTAATCTCCATGCGGCGCTGTGCGGGGATGCGGTTGAAGCAACCACCACAGGCGTTGCGCTGCACATACACCACACCAAGACCATTGCGGGCGTTCTTGCGTATGCGCTTAAAGGCGGTGAGCAGGCGCTCATCGATTTTCTCTTCAAGCTTTTTGGCTTTCAGACGCAATTTCTCCTCGTCCTGTCGAGTTTCGTTCACGATATCGTTGAGCTCTCCTTTCTTCTCACCCAGCACGTGGGTGCTGTCTTCGAGTTGAGTCTTAATCTCGTCGATGTCACGGTTCACGTTCTCGATCTTCTGCGAAGCCTCGCGAATGCGTTTGTCGGCAAGGTCGATATTGAGTTGCTGATACTCAATCTCCTTGGTCAGGTAGTCATATTCGCGGTTGTTGCGCACATTGTCCTGATCGTGTGTGTACTTGTCGATAAGTTTCGAAGCCTCATCGATGGCTGCGTGATAGTCGTCGATACTCTTCTTAAGGTCGTCGACCTCACCATTGTAGTTGCCCATACGAGTCTCAAGGCCTGCAATCTCATCTTCCAGGTCCTGCACCTCAAGAGGTAACTCGCCACGGAGCGTCTTGATTCGGTCGATCTCAGAGAGGATGGTCTGCAACTGATAGAGCAGTTTCAGACGCTCTTCTACCGTAAGTTCCTTTTCTTGCTTAGTAGCCATAATTTATAATTACAAATAATTTATCTGATTTATTTCGTTGTCTGCGAAATAGACTGCAAAGTTAGGATTTTTTTTCCTAATAATGTCGAAAAATATTTCTTTTGTGAAGTGTTCGCTCTCATAATGGCCAATATCAGCGAGAATTATGCTTTGCGCGGCATCCTGAAACTCATGATACTTGACATCACCAGTAACCATCACTTGCGCACCGCTGGCAATAGCCGCACGCACCAAAAACGACCCGGCACCGCCGCAAAGGGCCACACGGTCTACTGTCACTCCTTCCACATTGCCGCTATAGCGCACTACCCCTGTGCCGAAGGTTTCCTTGGCACGGCGCAGGAAGTCGATAGCCGGTGTGGGGCTGATGCTGCCCACCACCCCCGATCCGCTGTAACGGTCGGCGTTGTCGAGCGGTATTATGTCGAACGCCGGCTCCTCATAGGGATGAGCGGCGAGCATGGCACGAAGCACGGCATGAGTCTGCGCCTTGTGCATCAGCACCTCAAGGCGCACCTCAGGCTCAACATGACGCTCGCCCACCTTGCCGGCAAACGGGGCTGCACCGTCAAGAGCCCTGTAGCGTCCCTCACCACTTAGGCGGTAACTGCACGAGTCATAGTCGCCAAGCCTCCCTGCACCGGCGGCATGCATTGCCCGCTCCACCGCATCGGCCTGCGCCGTAGGCACATATACGACTAGCTTGCGCAGCGTGCCGCACTGCGGTTCAAGCACGCTCAGGTCGGTCAGGCCCAATTTCTCGGCCATTTTGTAGTTCACGCCGCCGCGTGCATTGTCCATGTTGGTGTGAGCACTGTAGATGCACACGTTGTGTCTGATGGCCATAGCCACTATGCGCTCCACTCGGTTGCGCCCCATGATTTTCTTCAGTCCGTGGAAAATGAGCGGATGATGCGATATCACCAGTCCTATGCCGCGACGCACGGCCTCGTCTACAATTTCCTCGGTGACATCGGTACACAGCATAACACCGTCCACCTCACTATTGGGGTCGCCCACCTGCATGCCGGCATTGTCGAAGTCCTCTTGCAGATAAAGGGGGGCTACCGCCTCTATGGCGTTTGTTATTTCCTTAACTCTCATTTTCCCGTATCATTTGTATATATGGCAAAGTTACCGCAATTCCCGCCAACTGGTGACTTATTTGAGATAATATTTACTTTTCTTAATTTTTTATGGAAAAACTTGCACGGGTGAAAATGAATTCCTACCTTTGCACCCGTCAAAACGAAATTAATTTTGATTTCGGAGAGATGGCAGAGTGGTCGAATGCGGCGGTCTTGAAAACCGTTGAGGGTCACACCTCCGGGGGTTCGAATCCCTCTCTCTCCGCAGAAGTCAGCGTAACGAGTTGAAAATCAACAAGTTACGCTGATTTTCGTTTTAGACGTCGGACGAATTACGGACGATTTTTCCATATCCCTACTCGTTCATTTTGTGTAAATACACATTATTAACGACTTCAAAATTATTTTGGAGCAGTCCGAAAACCAGATTGCGCTCCTCTCTATTTATTATAGGG
>CAVIEK010000126.1:0-6679 GCA_963641805.1 Bacteroides fragilis | reverse complement strand
GGCTGAGATGAACTTGATTGGCGTGCCAGTCCCTCCTGGCTTTACTATCACAACTGAAGTATGTAAGCTGTACAACAAAGAAGGCCGTGAGGCTGTGGTAAATCTCATTAAGAGCGATGTGGAGAAATCTATCGCACATATTGAGAACCTTACTGGCAATAAATTTGATGATCCAGAGAATCCACAACTCGTTTCGGTACGTTCGGGCGCACCTGTTTCTATGCCGGGTATGATGGACACTGTGCTCAACCTTGGTATTAACGACGCTGTAGCCGAGACTCTGGCCAAGAAAAGTGGCAACCCACGTTTCGCTTGGGATAGCTACAGGCGCTTCGTGCAAATGTATGGCGACGTGGTGCTTGGCATGAAGCCCAAAAACAAAACAGATATCGATCCGTTTGAGGAAATCATAGAGAACGTCAAGGCCGAGAAAGGTGTGAAATTTGACACCGAGCTTGATGTTGACGACTTGAAAAAACTCGTAGTCCTGTTCAAGAAAGCAGTTAAGGAAAACACTGGTAAGGAATTCCCGGTCAGCGGTTGGGATCAACTTTGGGGTGCCATATATGCAGTGTTCGATAGTTGGAACAATGAGCGTGCCATACTTTATCGCCAAATGAACCGCATCCCGGAAAGCTATGGAACAGCCGTGAACGTACAGGCTATGGTTTATGGCAATATGGGTGAGACATCGGCTACAGGTGTGGCTTTCTCGCGCGATGCTGCCACAGGAGAGAATCTCTTCAATGGTGAGTACCTGATCAACGCACAGGGTGAGGACGTGGTTGCCGGCGTACGCACACCGCAACAGATCATGACAGAGGGTAGTCGCCGTTGGGCAAAACTTCAAGGACTTAGCGAAGAAGAGCGTGCCAGCAAATATCCCTCTCTAGAAGAGTCTATGCCTGAATGTGCAAAACAACTTGTGGAGATTCAGCACCGTCTTGAAGATCATTACAAAGACATGCAAGACATGGAGTTCACAATCCAAAATGGCAAGTTGTGGCTTCTTCAGACTCGAAATGGCAAGCGCACAGGAGCCGCAATGGTAAAAATCGCTATGGATCTGCTTCGCGCTGGTGAAATAGATGAGCCTACGGTTCTCAGACGTATGGAACCCGGCAAACTTGATGAGCTGCTCCATCCCGTATTCGACAAGTCGGCAGTTAAAAATGCAAAGGTCGTAGCCAAGGGTCTGCCCGCATCACCGGGTGCCGCTACCGGTCAAATCGTGTTCTTTGCCGATGATGCCGAGGAATGGGCAAAACGCAATAAGAAGGTGATTATGGTGCGCCTTGAAACGTCGCCAGAAGACCTTCGCGGTATGAGCGTGGCTCAGGGTATACTCACCGCCCGCGGTGGTATGACCTCGCATGCTGCAGTGGTTGCACGCGGCATGGGCAAGTGCTGTGTGTCGGGTGCCGGCGAAATTAAGGTCGACTATAAGAGCAAGACTGTGACAATGGGCACCAAGGTCTACAAGCAGGGCGACTGGATCTCTCTCAATGGCTCTACCGGCGAGGTTTACGACGGATTGGTTTCAACCGTTGATGCCGATATGTCAGGCGACTTTGCCGCAATTTTGAAACTAGCCGACAAATATACCAAGATGCAGGTATACACCAACGCCGACTCCCCACGCGACGCCAAAGTGGCGCGCAAGTTTGGTGCCAAGGGTATTGGTCTCTGCCGAACTGAGCATATGTTCTTTGAGGGTGACCGCATTAAGGCAATGCGTGAAATGATTATCGCTCCCGATGAGGAAAACCGTCGTATTGCACTCGACAAGCTTCTCCCGCTTCAGCGTGGCGACTTTGAGGGCATGTTTGAGGCTATGGACGGATGTGAGGTCACAATACGCCTTCTCGATCCGCCGTTGCACGAGTTTGTGCCTCATCAGCTGGCCACTCAGAAAGAACTGGCCGAAGAGGTTGGTATTACAGTTGAGAAGGTAAAGCAGATTTGTGACAGCCTTGAAGAGTTTAACCCGATGCTTGGCCACCGTGGTTGCCGCTTGGGTAATACATACCCCGAGATTACCGAAATGCAGGCACGCGCAATCATAGAGGCAGCACTCAACGTTAAAGCCCGTGGAGTAGATGTGCACCCCAAAATCATGGTGCCTCTCGTGGGCGTACTCCCCGAGATTCAGCGTCAGGCCGATATTATAAACAACACCGCCAAGAAAGTGTTTGAGGAGCGTGGTGAGACTGTTGCCTATAAGATTGGCACAATGATAGAGATTCCGCGTGCAGCGCTTGTGGCTGATCAGATTGCCACAGTTGCCGACTTCTTCTCTTTCGGCACCAATGACCTTACTCAGCTCACATTCGGATACTCGCGCGATGACGCACCTAAATTCCTTGGCTCTTATAAGAAACTTGGAATCATCAAGGTTGATCCGTTCGAAGTGCTCGACCAAGAAGGTGTTGGACAACTTGTTAAGATAGGTACCGAGCGTGGCCGCTCTACAAAACCCAACTTGAACGTGGGTATTTGTGGCGAGCACGGTGGCGAGCCTTCATCTGTTAAGTTCTGTGCACACCTTGGAATGAACTACGTGTCATGCAGCCCATACCGAGTGCCAATCGCGCGTGTGGCAGCGGCGCAGGCGGCTGTAGAGGAGTAGGCTTAGGCAGAACCTATTGCTAAAAAATAGTCAGTTAGGCTGTAACGCTCTGGTAAAACAGAGATTACAGCCTATACTGTTATTAGGACAGTGTCCGTCTTGTCTAGGCGTAAACCAACAACGATTACCGAGGTGTTGCCCCAAAAATGGGTTGAGTTGAACTTTTTTAAGGACAATATTGATCCCAATGGGAAAATCCGGAATGAAATGGTTTGGAGAATCTCAACAAATCGTGAGAGCCTCGTCCATTCAAGTCTTGCTTAGATAACGTCTTTATAATTAACGAGAAATCCCGATAGCCACGAGCCACCGGGATTTCTTTATGATGCGTGTGATGCCGGATGGGCATCAAGTGAGTTAGTCTTCGGGTTCAACTCCCCACTGCTGGCGAGCCAGACGGCGGTAGTTGTTGTAGCGCCATTGGGCGTTCTCCTTGGCTGCGTTGAACAGCTCTTCGGCCTCTTGCGGGTATTGCTTCAGCACCGATGAGTAGCGCACCTCGCCCTTGAGGAAGTTGATAAACTCGTCCCAATTGGGCTCTTTGCTGTCGAGCGAGAATGGGTTCTTGCCTTCTTTCTCAAGTTCGGGATTGTAGCGCCACAGGTGCCAGTATCCGCATTCCACAGCTTTCTGCTCTTCGGCTTGCGATTTGCCCATGCCGGCACGAAGGCCGTGGTTGATACATGGTGCATAGGCAATGATTACCGACGGTCCATCGTAGGCCTCAGCCTCACGGATAGCTTTGAGGCATTGCATATTGTCGGCTCCCATTGCCACTTGTGCCACATACACGTAGCCGTAGGTCGAGGCAATGAGGCCAAGGTCTTTTTTGCGCACCCGCTTGCCAGCAGCGGCAAATTTGGCGATAGCGCCAATCGGGGTTGCTTTTGATGCCTGGCCACCGGTGTTGGAGTAAACCTCTGTGTCGAGTACGAGTATGTTCACGTTCTTGCCCGATGCAATCACGTGGTCGAGGCCACCGAAGCCGATGTCATAAGAGGCACCGTCACCACCTATGATCCATTGTGAGCGTTTCACGAGATATTGGCTAAGGCTCTTCACCTTCTTGTCGCACTCGTTGTCGCTGTTGTCGATTGCGGCAACAATCTTGTCGCTCAACTCGCGGGTCTTTGCCCCGTCGTTGAAGTTCTCAAGCCACTCGTTGTAGAGTGCCTTCACATCGCTTGCCACGCTGTCGCAGGCAATGGCGTCTTCCACGTAGCCTTTGACACGTGTGCGCATCTTCTCGTCGGCGATGCTCATGCCCATACCAAACTCGCAGAAGTCCTCAAAGAGTGAGTTGGCCCATACTGGTCCGTGTCCCTTCTCGTTGGTGGTGTAGGGAGTCGACGGAACAGATGCTGAGTAGATTGAGCTACAGCCAGTGGCGTTCGACACAATCTGGCGGTCGCCGAAGAGTTGCGAAATCAGCTTCAAGTAAGGAGTCTCACCGCAGCCAGAGCATGCGCCTGAGAACTCGAAGAGCGGAGTGGCAAACTGTGAGTTTTTCACATTTTGCTTGATGTCGACCAAATTTTGCTTCGATGTTACGTGGGCTGTGCAGTAGTCCCAATATTTCTGTTCGTCTTCGTTGTCGATGAGTTCAACCATCTCAAGAGCCTTATTGCCTTTTTTGCCAGGACACACGTCAACGCAGTTGCCGCAACCTAGGCAGTCGAGAGCATCAACCACCTGAACAAACTTAAGTCCTGCAAGAGTCTTGCCTATTGCGGGGAGCTTGTCGCTCTCGCTGAATGGCGAGTTGGCAGCTTCTTCCTCGTTGAGCAGGAACGGACGGATTGCTGCGTGGGGGCATACATATGCGCACTTGTTACATTGAATACAGTTCTCGGCAGTCCACTTCGGCACGAAGGTGGCGACACCGCGTTTCTCATAGGCGGCTGTACCGTTGTCCCAAGTGCCATCCTCGCGGCCCTTGAATGCCGAAACGGAGAGCAGATCGCCGTCTTGGGCGTTGATGGGGCGAACCACGTTGTTTACAAATTCGGGCGCATTGTCGCAAGAAGGTGCCTCGACCTCAAGGTTCGACCACTCGGGGGCTACTGTAAGCGTCTTGTACTCACCGCCGCGATCCACGGCCTGATAGTTTTTGTTGACCACGTCTTCACCCTTGCGGCCATACGACTTCACAATGAATTTCTTCATTTGTTCAACAGCCAGATTGACCGGAATCACTTCTGTGATGCGGAAGAAAGCCGATTGCAAAATGGTGTTGGTGCGGTTGCCCAGGCCAATCTCCTGTGCAATCTTTGTGGCGTTGATATAGTATACGGTGATGTTGTTGTCGGCAAAATATTTCTTGACCTTGTTGGGCAGGTTCTTTGCAAGCTCATCGCCTTCCCACACGGTGTTGAGCAGGAATGTGCCGTTCTTCTGCAGGCCGCGGGTCACATCATACATGTGAAGGTAGGCCTGTACGTGGCATGCCACAAAGTTGGGGGTTGTCACCAGATATGTCGAGTGGATTGGCTCGTCGCCGAAGCGCAGGTGTGAGCAAGTGAAGCCGCCCGATTTTTTTGAATCATAAGAGAAGTAGGCCTGGCAATACTTGTCGGTGTTCTCGCCGATAATCTTCACTGAGTTCTTGTTCGCGCCCACGGTGCCGTCGGCACCGAGGCCGTAGAACTTGGCCTGGAAGAGCCCGTTGCCGCCCATGGCGATTTCTTCTTTCTGAGGAAGCGAACTGAATGTCACATCGTCCTCAATACCCACTGTAAAGTGGTTCTTGGGCACGTTGAGAGCCAGGTTCTCATACACGGCAAGTATTTGGGCCGGAGTGGTGTCCTTGGAGCCCAAGCCATAGCGGCCGCCCACAATCACAGGCGCATTCTCGGCACCGTAGAAGCAGTCTTTCACATCGAGGTAGAGCGGGTCGCCGGTGGCGCCGGGCTCTTTGGTGCGGTCGAGCACTGCAATGCGCTTGGCTGTGCTTGGCACGGCTGCCAGGAAATGGCGTGCCGAGAACGGGCGGTACAGGTGTACTGCAATCATGCCCACTTTCTCGCCTTTTGCGGTGAGGTAGTCGATTGTCTCGCGGATCGCCTCGGTTACCGAACCCATGGCAATGATTACACGGTCGGCATCTTTGGCACCATAGTAGTTGAAGAGGCCATACTCACGGCCGGTTATCTTGTTTATCTTGTTGATGTAGTCCTCAACAATTGCGGGGACAGCATTGTAGTATTCGTTGCTCGACTCGCGGTGCTGGAAGAACACATCGGGGTTCTCTGCTGTGCCTCGGGTCACGGGCTTGTCGGGATTCATTGCACGCTGGCGGAACGCGTTCACTGCGTCCATGTCGAGTAGCGGCTTCAAGTCGTCCTGGTCGAGTGCCTCAATCTTCTGAATCTCGTGCGATGTGCGGAATCCGTCGAAGAAGTTGAGGAACGGCACACGGCCCTTAATGGCACTCAGGTGTGCCACTGCAGCGAGGTCCATTACCTCCTGCACCGACCCCTCGCAAAGCATGGCAAAACCCGTCTGGCGGGTCGACATCACGTCTTGGTGGTCACCGAAAATACACAACGTGTGCGATGCAAGCGTACGTGCCGAAACGTGGAACACGCCTGGCAGAAGCTCGCCTGCAATCTTATACATGTTGGGTATCATGAGCAGCAGACCCTGCGATGCTGTGTAGGTGGTGGTCAGGGCTCCAGCCTGGAGCGAACCGTGAACGGCGCCGGCGGCACCGCCTTCCGATTGCATCTCTTGAACCATAACTGTCTCGCCGAAGATGTTCTTGCGGCCGGCGGCAGCCCATTCGTCGACGTGCTCAGCCATCGTTGATGACGGTGTGATAGGGTAAATGGCTGCTACTTCAGTAAACATATAACTGATGTGGGCAGCGGCCTGATTACCGTCACACGTCATGAATTTCTTTTCTTTACTCATTTTTGCAAGATTAAAGTTATAATAGTTTCGTTATTATATAAATTCAATTCGTTCATTGCGGATTGTGATGTGGATTTGCCGGTGGTATTGCCGCAATATGGCTCAGGGTTAATAGTCATCAAGGCCGAAGCGTTTGGC
>CAVIEK010000125.1:0-6735 GCA_963641805.1 Bacteroides fragilis | reverse complement strand
GGCAGTTTGCCGATTGCTTGAGCAAAAAGTGTTATATTTGTCATTGGGAAGTAAATGAGGTGGTACTCTTTGCTAAGGTAGAAATTTCTGCCTTAGCTTTACTTCCTTTTTTGTTTTTTATTGAAATTATTTAGGACAACATTGATTGTTAACCGAAAAAAACAGAAACAGATGGAAAAGAAACAAGATTTGATAGTGGTGAAGGTGGGCGGAAAAATCGTGGAAAACCCGGTGGCTCTAAAACAACTGATAACTGATGTGGCCGCAATAGATAAGCCTAAGGCCCTTGTACACGGAGGTGGCGTGATGGCCACGCAGATGGCCGAGCGGCTCGGCATCAAGACCACCATGGTGGAGGGGCGCCGTGTAACCGACGACGAGATGCTCAATGTGGTAACAATGGTATATGGCGGCCTGGTCAACAAGCGCCTAGTGGCCTTGCTGCAATGGCACAAGCAGAATGCGATAGGCCTCACCGGTGCCGACATGAACATAATCTTGAGTGCCAAGCGGCCTGTGCGCACTGTCGACTACGGCTGGGTGGGCGACGTGAAAAAAACCAACGGCAAGGCCTTGGCCCAACTCATAGAGTCGGGGGTGATGCCGGTCATAGCCCCGCTCACTCACGACGGACTGGGTCACATCCTCAACACCAATGCCGACACAATGGCTGCGGCAACTGCTTCGGCTCTGTCGCGGTACTACAATGTGACGCTCGTGTATTGCTTTGAGAAAAATGGTGTGCTTATGAATCCCGATGATGATGACAGCGTTATAACCACTTTGCGGCTGTCGCAGTATGAGCACTTGAAGAACCTTGGCATCATCAAAGACGGCATGATACCTAAACTCGACAATGCTTTCGCCACTCTCGACAACGGCGTGAGCCAAGTGATAATCACCAAAGCGTCGCATCTTGGCGACTTGTCGAAAGGCACCCACATCACCATCAAGTGAGAGGTCTCCATTCGACCGTAGTGAGATTTTTCCCGCACAACGTGCTGTAATCGGAAAATATTAAGTAACTTAGGGGCAACCAACACTGGCATGCTACTATGATTCTCGCCGAAATATTCCCATACGCCCATCAGGTGTTTGTAGGGTTCAACGTGCTCTACATGTTCACCGCGTTGTGCATCATCTGCGTTGTGTTGAGCGAGAATCGCAACCCCGTCAAGTCGCTGGCATGGATCACCATCCTGCTCTTGCTTCCGGTATTGGGCATGATATTGTATCTGTTTTTCGGCCGCAGTCTCAAAAGTGTGCATATGATCTCGCGACGCAACCGCAAGAAGTTGCGGGGCCATGAGGAATTTATCCCCATAAGCATTAACCGGCTCAATCTCACCGACGAGAGCAAGCAACTTATTCGTCTGGTGGGGTCACTGGCCGACCACCACTACTTTCCAGGCAACAAGATCGACATCTTTACCACCGGTGGAAAAAAGTTTGAGGCTCTGAAGCGCGATCTGGCTGCCGCCAGCGAGTATATACATCTGCAATACTATATATTTGAGGACGACGTGATAGGCAACGAGATTGCCGACATACTCATATCCAAGGCTCAGGAGGGCGTGAGGGTGAGGGTTATCTACGACCATGTGGGCTCATTCAATTTGTTTACCAACATCTTCAAGCGTATGCGCAAGGCTGGTGTTGAGGCTTATCCGTTTCTAAAGGTCACCTTTCCTGAGCTAGCCAACCGCATCAACTGGCGCAATCACCGCAAGCTCGTGGTGATTGACGGCAAGGTGGGATATATAGGTGGCATGAACGTGGCCGACCGCTATGCCTATGGCTCGCCTCTTTCGCCTCCGTGGCGCGACACGCATTTGCGCATCACCGGCGAGGCTGTGGCGGCAATGGAATACTCGTTTGCCGTCGATTGGAATTTTACCTGTCACCAGCTCCTGACCGAGACCACTGTCCATGTCACCGACGTGAGTCCAGACGCCCCCGACGGCATCCAACTCTTGAGAGGCGGACCCACCGGGCCATGGAGCAATGTCGCGCTTGTGCTCATGAAGGCTATAGGCAATGCCAAGAAGCGTGTCTATGTGCAGACGCCCTATTTCCTGCCCAACGACAGCTTGCTCAAGACGCTTCAGGCCGCCGCCTTGTCTCACGTTGATGTCCGCCTTATGATACCGCGCAGCCCCGATTCGTTTTTGCTGAAGTTCGCGTCATATTCCTATGTGCGTGAATGCCTCGAGGCCGGCATCAAGGTCTATTTCTACACGCCTGGCATGCTTCATGCCAAGATGATTCTTGTCGATGATGAGATAACCACTACCGGCTCTTCCAATTTCGATTTTCGCAGTTTTGAGCATAACTTTGAGTGCAATGCCATAGTCTATAGCCGAGATTTCAACAGGCGCATGTGCGATATTTTTGCAGATGACATGCGCCACTGTCAGCGGGTAAGCCTGCATAATTGGCGTAAGCGGCCGTTCCGCAACAAGGTGCTCGAGTCGATAGTGCGTCTTATGAGCCCTGTGCTGTAGTTAGGCGTCAATTCCGGCTTAGTGCAAAAGCGAGATTTCCCTTTTAGGCATCTCGCCTAAAAGGGAAATCTTATAATTATGGTGAGAATTTGTGGTTGGGATATCTCAGTTTCCGAAAGTGTCGTGGCCGTTCAGGTCCACATACCCCCACTTGCCGTTGAGGCGCACGGCTGCCACGCCTTCAGGGGTGAAGTGGTAGGTGTCGGGCAACACTTCGCCGTTCACGCAGGGAACTGTGTAGTCGTATCGGCATGGAACGGCAATTGTGCCGTCGGGCTTTATGAAACCGTATTTGCCGCCTTCGGCGTGGAGAGCTACGCCATTGCTCACGGGTCCGCACACTATTGTCGTCGGTGACGAGCCGTCATGCCCCACGAGGCGGAACGAGGCTATTGTGGTTTGTGGCTGTTCTTCGTCGGCTCTCTTTTTTTTGCCGTTGTCGGCCTCAACTGTCTGCTCTATGCCGGCAATGGTGTAGCCTTCGCTGAAAGGAGCCATGCTCTTTGTCATGTCTACATCGGCGGTGAAATATCGTGGAGCAATCACTTGCTTGCCGTTGTGGTCAATGAATCCGTAGTTGAGCCCGTCGATGGTGGTCGAGGCAAGCCCGTCGGCAAAGCTCCCCGGCTTGGTGCCGAACTTCAGATTGATGACTGCCGCACCGGTTGTGTCGATCATTTGGTAGCGGAATGGGAACGTGGCCTCGCTGTTGTCTTGCAGCAGAGTGTCTTCTATCGCCACCATTGCCAGTCCCTCGCTGAAGTTGCGTGCGTCGGCATAGGTGAATGCGATTGCCACATTCCCGTTGCGGCCGATGAATCCGTATTTCACGTCGCCGTCATCGCTGGCGAGCATCATACAAGCGCGCCCCTGGCTGAACGAGCATCCTTGGCCGTCGTTAGCGGGCTGGTATTTTCCGGTGGTGTTGATCACTTGCCGGCCTGTGGCATCGATAAATCCGGTGAAGCTTTCGCTCATCACATAGGCCAACCCCTCGCTGAAGTCATACACGTTGTCATATATGTAGTCGATCACAAGCTTCCCTTCGCGATTCATGAATCCCCATTTAAGCTGGCGGTCATAGTTCGTTTTGGCCCCTGATGTCTCTTTGGCTACAGCTACTAGCCCCTCGCTGAAGTTGCGTATGTATCCGTTGTCGCGGAAAAAGCCGTAGTCGGCCCGCTCGTTGTCAAGGTCGAATGTGCTGCTGAACTGGCATGGAATCACTTCCTTGCCATTAGTGTTGATGTAGCCCCAATTGCCGCCTTTGCACACCGCAGCCATGCCGTCGGAGAAATTTTGCACTATGTCGTAGTCTTGAACCGCTGCCTTGAATTCAGGTGTGATGCTCACTGTGGTGTTGGCTTCTGCCGACGCTTGGGTGGCAAAGGCAAGCATCAGTGCTGTAATGCTATGGGTTATTGCTTTCATATTCGTTCGTTTTTTATGCGTGGATTTTTTAGATGACTGCAAAAATAGGCAACAAGCCACACAAGCGCAACACTATGGGCCGCGTGTGTGGAAAAAGTGTCTGGTTTTACTCCCTTTTGCACCTCATGTGACTAAGTGTGGCACTTATGGTTTAATAGGGATGGTGGCAAATCAGGTGAAATGGTTCTGCCGTAGATAATACAATACAATTGCCTTGGCGGCCTATAGCAGTCTCTGTGCGTTTAGTGGCTTGTGCCGCTATTGCCTGTGGGTGAGCAGATATTGTCCGATTTGCACTGCGTTGAGTGCCGCTCCTTTCTTGATCTGGTCGCCCACCACCCAGAATGTGAGGCCATAGTCGCTGCTGGTATCTTCACGTATGCGCCCCACAAACACCGGGTCGCGGCGTGTGCAGTCGATGGGCATCGGGTATTCGGCGCGTGCCGGGTTGTCGACGACGACCACGCCTGGGGCTTTCTCAAGCGCGGCACGGGCCTCGGCCGGACTTATGTGACGCACAGTCTCGATCCACACTGCCTCGCTGTGGGCTCGCACCACCGGCACCCGCACGCATGTGGCGCTCACGCGGATGTCGCTGTGCAGTATCTTGCGTGTCTCGTGAAACATCTTCATCTCCTCGCGGGTGTAGTCGTTGTCCTGAAACACGTCGATCTGTGGAATCACGTTATAGGCAAGCTGGTGCGGGAAGTGCTCCACTGTGGGCGATGTCTTGCCGGTGGCAATCTCGCTGAACTGCAGGGCCAGCTCGTCCATTGCGGCAAGCCCGGCACCGCTTGCGGCTTGATAGGTGGCCACTTGCACATTTTTGATGTGCGACAGGTTGTCGAGCGGCTTCAGGGCCACTGTCATCAATATGGTGGTGCAGTTAGGGTTGGCTATGATATGCCGGGGTGCGTCGAGGGCATCCTCTCCGTTCACCTCGGGCACCACGAGGGGCACGTCGGGATCGAGGCGGAAGGCGCTTGAGTTGTCGATCATCGTGGTTCCGTATTTCGTGATTGTGGGGGCAAACTCGCGGGCGGTGTCGGCTCCGGCCGACACGAATGCTATGTCGATGCCCTTGAAGTCGTCGTTGTGCTGGAGCAGTTGCACCACATGGTCAACGCCCCTAAAGGTGAATATACGGCCGGCACTGCGCTTCGACCCGAAGAGCACGAGCTCTGTTACCGGAAAGTTCTGCTCGTCGAGCACTTTCATGAATTCCTGGCCAACGGCTCCGCTGGCTCCCACTATCGCTACTTTCATCGTCGGTATAATTGTAAGGAAAAAATCAATATTAAAAAATATCGTGCAAATTTAGCATATTTTTGCCATTCACGGTACAGGGCGTCGCTTATTTGTATTTAAGTTCCGCAATGTCGTGCACGGCAGTGAGTATGGCGCGCTCGCACTCGTCGAGGGCTATGCCGCGACGTGCCATCACACGCTCGGCAATCGTGAAGAACGTCTTTAGTCCTACGTCGTGAAAGCCTCCGGCGTTGCCGCCTTCCTGGAACGACGCCACAAACGGCCTCGGAAATCCCGACCCGTGCACGTTGACTCCCACCCCGAGTACGGTGGCTGTGTTGAGCATGCAGTTGACCCCAGTCTTGCAGTGGTCTCCCATCACAGGACCGCAGAATTGCAGACCTGTGCGCTCAAACCGCTGTGAGGCATAGTTCCACAACTTCACTTCGCTGTAGTCGTTTTTCAGGTTGCTAGCTGTGGTGCCGCCGCCTATGTTGCACCATGCCCCCACCACAGCATCGCCAAGATATCCGTCGTGGGCCTTGTTGCTGTAACCTATCAGCACGCAATTCTCCACCTCACCGCCTATCTTGCACTGTGGACCGAGTGTGGTGGCCCCATACACCTTTGCGCCTATTCTCACTTTCGATCCCTCGCCGGCGGCAAAAGGCCCTCGCACGCAGGCTCCTTCCATCACCTCCACATCTTTGCCAAGGTAGATCGGGCCTTGTCGGGTATTGAGTGTTGCTCCATCGGCTGTTGCCCCTTCCTCAAGGAATATCAGCGAGCTCTCGCCTATCACAGTGCAGGTCGCCGGAAGGGGTTGCGACTCTCTGCCTGTGGTGAGCATCGTAAAGTCGGCCCTCAAGACTTCTCCGTTGATTGTGAACAAATCGTAAGGGCGTGTCACCGTGAGTGGCTTCTGGCCGAGATGCACGGTCTTGCCGTATCGGCGGGCATCGAAGTCGGTGGCCGTTCCGTGGAATGCGATGAGCGTTCCGTCGGCCACAAGTGCCTCTCCGTTTTCAAGCTCGAGCACCTTCGCCGCAATCTCGGGAGTGGGTATCACATGGCCGGCAACCAACAGGTTGGTTTTTGCCGCCTTTGGTCCGTACTTGGGCTTGAGGTAGGGTACTGTAAGGTAGGAATAGGTGGCATCGTCGCCGAGCATCAGCCGCCACTTTTCGGCTATCGTGGTGATGCCCACGCGCAATTCTGCAACAGGTCTCGTGAACGTGAGCGGCAGCAGGCCTTTGCGCACTTCGTTGTCGTCAAATATGATGATGTTGCGTTTCATTTTTGTTATGGTAAGTGTGAGTGTGTGTGGATGCGAGCCCGCCGGTAGGGCAGTGGGGCATGGTCATGCGTGTTGGGCCTCCTTGGGGCATGCACACTGTAAAATTACTACAATTTATCTTTGCGTCGTGCATCGTTCTGCCGAATTTGTGCCGCATGCTGGTCCAGTGGGTGTGAGTGCGCGTTTTTTGATTACCTTTGCAGTCGATGCCGGCCGCAGTCGGTCGGCTTCGGCTATTAGAACACATTATAATAT
>CAVIEK010000124.1:3216-6837 GCA_963641805.1 Bacteroides fragilis | reverse complement strand
ACTTTGAGAGCTATCAGGCCAACCGCCTGAAGTGCCGCTACCGTGGCGACGACAAAAAGACGCACCTGTGCCACACGCTCAACGGGTCGGCTTTGGCTCTGCCGCGCATCGTGGCCGCGATTTTGGAAAATAACCAGACCCCCGACGGCATTCGAGTGCCGAAGGTGCTGCAAAAATACACCGGATTCGATATAATCGACTGATTTTGTCGGACGAAAAAACGGACATGAGAGGCTGCGTTCCATCTATATGCAGAGGAATGCAGCCTCTTTTTTTCGGTTTATAAGCCGTGTGCGAAAGAGGGCGTTTGTCTATAAAATGACGATAGTCGTATATTGGATTTTACTTTTTTTGATTTAAAGGGTTAACTTTATATGAATAATTATGGGGCAATAGCCCTGGATTGAAAAACTGAAACACTGATGAGAAATTTTTTTGCAACGGCTGTTCTGTCTGTAATGCTGCTGACGGCGCTTACATCGGCAGCAGCCACAATCAACGGCATAGTGGTGGATGTGGCCGATACGACCGAGCTTGTCGGGGCTACGGTGAGGCTTATGCGTGCCACGCGTGACAGCTCGTTTGTGGCTGGAACGGCAACCGATGCCAATGGGGTGTTCAACCTTAGCGGTGTGTCGCGCGGCCGATATAAGATTAAGTTCAGTTATCTCGGTTACGCCGATGTGGTGCGCTATGTGACCGTTGGCTCCGACGGCCGTGACGTCAACATGGGCGCAGTGGGACTGCAGTCGGGTTCGGTGCAACTGAAAGAAGCCGTGGTGGTGGGGGTGAAGACCCCTATAACTGTCAAAGAGGATACGGTAGAATATAATGCCGACTCCTACAAGACCCAAAGCAACGCCGTGGTGGAGGACCTGTTGAAGCGTCTGCCGGGAGTTGAGGTGGGCAGCGACGGTAAAATCACTGCTAACGGCAAGTCGGTCACCAAAGTGCTTATCGACGGCAAGGAGTTCTTCAGCGACGACCCCACCGTGGCATCTAAAAACATTCCAGCCAACATGGTCGACAAGTTGCAGGTGATTGACCGCAAGAGCGACCTGGCACGCCTCACAGGTGTTGACGACGGTGAGGACGAGACCGTGATCAATCTCACAGTGAAGAAAGGCATGAACAACGGCTGGTTTGGAACGGCAACGGCCGGATACGGCACCGACAAGCGTTATGCCGGCAACCTGATGGCCAATTATTTCAGCGGCGGCAACCAGCTCACCATAATGGGGGGCGGCAACAATACCAACAACTTAGGTTTCACCGACGGCGGTGCATCGCGCTTCCAGCGGTTCGGCAGCTCCAACGGCATTACCACATCACAGAACGTGGGTGTCAACTTCAATGTGGGCACGCGCGACAGCGAGCGCCTGCGTGTGGGCGGCGACGTGATGTATTCACACAGCGACCGTGATTCGCACTCATCCCGCGAGCGCACATACCTTTACACCGACAGCGTGAGCTACTACAATGCCATGTCGCAGTCGCGCGACAAGGGGCACAATGTGCGCGGTGATTTCCGCATCAAGTGGGAGGTCGACTCTCAGAACACTATTGAGTTCCGCCCCAATTTCTCATTCAACTTCAACAACAGTGTAAAGAGCGACTCCTCGATGACCCGAATGGCCGATGCTGCCCTTACCCCGGTCAACCGCAGTATCAGTTCGGAGTCAAGCCACGGACGCAGCTACGAGGCCGCGGGCCAGTTGGTGTGGAACCACAAGGTGAAGTCGCATCCGGGTCGCAGTTTCAGCGCCCAGGTGCGCTACAACTACAGTAATGTCAACGAGGACGGTTCCACGTATACGCGTAACAACTATTATCTGAAGGCCGACCCCGACGAGACCATCGACCAGATATATGACAATCACCGTCTGACCAATGGCATAAATGGCCGCCTCACCTGGACCGAGCCATTGGGCAACGTGCGCAAGGCACGTTTCCTCACTATTGCCTATAGTGCCAACTACAAGGTGAGCAAAGCCACCAAAACGGTCTACGATATCACACGCCAGCAACCATCGCCGCAATATCCAAGCTTTAACGGCGTGATTCTCGACTTGCTTAGCGACCGAAACTTCACCGACTATGTCGCCGGCTATTACGGCTCTTATGCCCTCACCGACGGCATACTTCTGAGCCAGATTGTGGGCAGTGAGCTCGGAACTGAGGTTGAGCGTACGTTCAACGAGCGTCTCAGCAATGATTTCCGCAACCGCTACTTCAACCAGTCGATGGATTTCGGATTCCGTCAGGTGCGCAAGGAATACAACCTGAATGTGGGCTTTACGGTACAGTCGGCAATGTCGAGCAGCACCGACCTTATTAACTCGGCGCGCGACATCCCGTCGCACTGGGTGTGGTCGGTGGCTCCTTATGCGCGATTGCGCTATAAGTTCAGCAAGACGCGCAATCTGGCTGTCGACTATAGAATGCGCTCCAGTCAGCCGTCGCTCACCCAGTTGCAGCCTGTGGCCGATGAGTCCAACCCTCTCAACATCGTAGTGGGTAATCCCGACTTGAAGCCCACGTTCACACACCGCATGAATGTGCGTTACAGCGACTTCAACCAGCAGGCGCAGCGCAGTGTGATGGCAATGTTGAATGTGAACTTCGAGCAGAACAGCATTGTCAGGACCGAAACCACCGACCCCACGACTGGTGGCCGCACCACGACCTACACCAATGTGAACGGTGTGTGGAATGCAATGGGAATGAACATGCTGAGTTTTCCGTTCACGGCCAGCAAGACTTTCTTTTTCACCAATCATCTGTCGGCCCGCTATTCACAGGCCATAGGTTATACTAACAGCCTGCAGAACAAGAGCGGAACGCTGAGCCTCAGCGAGTCGCCGGGCCTGGCTTTCCGCAACGGTGTGTTCGACATCGAGTTACGCCCCCGTTATAGCTATCAGCTCACACACAACACTGTGCAGACTTCGAGCAACCGCGAGATACACACTTATGGCGGTCAGTTCAATGCCAACTACTCGGCACCGTTCGGCTTGATTCTGAGCACCGATCTCACCTATAGTGCCACTTCAGGCTATGCTGCCGGTTACAACACCCGTCAATGGTTGTGGAATGCCTCGGTGGGATTCCAGTTCCTGAAGAGCAAGGCTGCTTCAGTGCAGCTTTCGGTCTACGACATCCTCAACCAGCGTAAGAGTGTGAGCCGCAATGTCACTGCAAGCTACATCGAAGATGTGGCTTACAACTCACTGGCGCGCTACGGCATGTTGTCGTTCACTTACCGGTTCACCACATTCAAGAAAGGGGAGGAGCCCAAGACCAACAGGGAAGACGGACCGCGTGGGCCGCGCGGTGGCGGGCGTCCGCCTATGGGACCTCCACCGGGAGGCCGTTTCTGAGCCATTAATGATCGGTTACAATAACAGAAGAGGCTGCGTCGGAATCACTTGCGACGCAGCCTCTTCAATTGCCACTATGTAAATTGGCACGAGTTGTCAGGACTTATGCCCGGATGGTGTTGCTCATTATTTGACCACTACCTTGATGGCTTTGTTTCCGCTCACTACCACATAGATGCCAGTGGGAACGCTGACGCTTTCAACGCCTGTTGCCACTTGGCTGCCAGCCACGGTGTAGATA
>CAVIEK010000124.1:1187-3206 GCA_963641805.1 Bacteroides fragilis | reverse complement strand
GTCACTGTGATTGTGCCGCTGTTAACGGTCACTTTCACGGCATCGGCATTGATTGCATCAACGCCCGACGCATCGACAAATTCTACGGGAATCAGCTGGAGGGCACTCTTGTAGATGCTCACGAAGCCCTTGACGATATACTTCTTGGTGTAGTCGGTGGGGACAGTAATCTCGGGGCTGTAGTAGCTCTTGCCTTCAGGGTTTACAAACTGGTTGTGGCAAACCATGTCGATGGTGCCATCGTTCATGTTGTAGTTGTTGTCGCCTGAGCCGGCCGAGAGCGTGACATTCTCTACCTTCACGAAACTGTTGATCATGTCTTGTGACACGTCTTCGAGTGTGAGTGTGGTGGGGCTTACGGCCTCACCTGCCGTGCCAGCCACGAATGTAGATGCTGTGGGTATCAGTTCGGGCACATTGTAGTTGGTCTTTTTAGAACCCTCGATGTTGCTGATCACATCGCCGTTGTTGTATTTCACGTTTAAGTCGCCATACACGAGTGTGCTGCCGGTGGCATCGGTGATATAGAGGTAGCGTCCGTTTTGGTAAACCACCTTCACGTTGCCGGTGATTTTAACCTTGGCATTGTCATCCAGGGCCAGGAATGCCTTGATATTCTCGACTTCATTGACTTGCGATGCAGAGGGATCTTCGAGCACGAGGGGCAGAAGTTGGTATACGGTATTGGTCTTGCCGTAAGAGCCGACCACTGCGGTGAGGTTGTAGGCCTTGGTGGTGTCGCTAACGGTCACGCCCATGCTTGAGTAGCCGGCCACCTTGCCCGATGCGTCGGTGGCGGTGAAGTTCTTGCCGCTCACGCCGCTGAATGTAACACCTTTGATGTAGACGTAGTGGCCAAACATTGATGCGTCGATGTCGCTCACTTGGACGGTCTCGGGGGTGACGGTCTCGTTGTCGGTTGCAGCCTGGAAGCCATCGGTGTTATAGACGCTGAGCTCGGGCTCGCCGTTGTAGGTGATTTTGTCGCCGAGAAATCCTGCGGGAATCTTGTCGCCGGTCTTGTAGGTTTGGCCGGTGTTGCCATACACGAGCATATAGCCCGTCGCGTCTTTTGTGTAGAGAGTCTGACCGTTCTGTGCTATCACTGTCACGCCGCCCTCAAATTGCACCTTGGTGCTGTCGGCCACTTTCTGGTAGGCTGCGATATTGGCCACTTTGGTAGCCGTTCCGAATGTGTAGGCAGCGGTGGCCACCTCGCTGCTATTGCCGTCGCGGATGGCAATGGCTTTGATGGTGGCGTCGGAGCTTAGGGCTATGGGCTCGCTGTAGAGCGCTGAGGCGCTGCTGGGCTCGTCGCCGTTGGTGGTGTAGTAGATGCTGGCTCCTGTGCTTGCCGAGGCGATGCTCACGCTAATGGGCGCATAGTATTTGCCTGCCTTCGGAGTGAATGTCGGAGCAGCGACGAAAGTCGATGTGCCGCCGGTGTACTCAATGACGATGGTGTTGATTTGAGTGTTTTTGGTGATGGTGACTGGCAGAGTGTTGCTGCTTCCGGCCCATACGGCACTGGTGAAGGTTGTGCCTGAAGTGGTGATTGTGCCCACAGTTGTAGTCCCGTTGAATTTTCCGGAAACCACGTTGAATGTGACTTTGGTCATCACGACGCCTTCGGGGGCATTGATGGTGATTGTGCCGCTATACATGCGCAAGCGGCCATTGGCTGAGTTCCATAGGCGGTTTTCGTTGCTGCCGCTTGTTTTTGGAGTCACGGTCAATGTGAATCCGTTTTGTGCTGTCGAAGTCACGGTTGTGGTGATGTCGCCGTCGGTTGATGTGCTTGACGAAAGTCCCTTGACGGTGGGGAACAGGGTGGCATAGTTGTTCGAGATGTCGATTGTCTCGGTGTCGGCCCATGCCGTGGCTGCCCAGGCGATACATGCCAGGCAGAGTGCGAGTTTAGTAAAAAAAATCCTCATAAAAATAAAAAATAAAGTAAGTGTATTTGATTGATAATTGTATTTGTGTAGTTTTCAGTCGTTTTGGCCTGCCCGTTGGCAC
>CAVIEK010000124.1:0-1082 GCA_963641805.1 Bacteroides fragilis | reverse complement strand
GCCACGTGGTGCAAAAATAAGCATTTATTGTTGAATGCCGTGTGATGAATAGGTTAAATTTCTGTTCGTCATTTCATTAATGGCATTTTTTAGAAAAAAGAGCGGGACTGGAGGCTTGTAAAAACGGCCTCAAGTCCCGCGCTATGGTTTAATGCTTGCTGCGCGCCGGTGTCAATACACAAAAGCGAAGTTGTCGACCCATAAAGTCATGCCCACGGTACCCTCATAGGCAGTGCCGCAGCCCGATGAGGCCATTACAAGCACATGCGTGGGTGTTGCGTTGGCGTCGTCCCATTTCTCTTCGATTACCGGCACCATCTTGCCCTTGCTGTTGCGGGCATAATATGATTTTGCCTTTGGAATCAGTCCCATCCAGCTCTGGTAGCCGCTGTGGTGGGTGATGTCGCCATACCACACGGGAATGCGGTGATTGTTCACCCATCCGCTTGTGGTTGTTCCGAAGCGCTGACGGCCGGTGCCCACACGGGCGGCGTGCAGGTTGCCCTTGGCGTCTTCCCATCGGCGTTGCAGTATGATGAACACCTCGGCGTAGTCGCGTCCGCTGAGTGTCTTCTTGGAGCCGAAACCACTTGAGTAGATGCGGTTGCCGCGCGGTGCTACCATGCGGTAGTCGAATTGCAGGTAGCGCGGACGGCTAGTGAACCGGATTCCCATCTCCATTTTGCTGTAGGGGTTTTTGGTGCTTGAGATGGGCTCGAACATGTGGCCGAGGAATATGCTGCCGCTCACCAGCACGTCCATGTTGATTATGCCGAGAGCCTTCACGTGCTCAAGCAGGGTGGTGAGCTTAGCGCACTTTCCGTTCCCGTGGCTGTCGGGGAACACGGCGTTGCTTGTCTTCACCACGCCCATCACTTTGGCATATACGTTGCATGTTGCCCATGGCGAGCCGCCTTGGTTGGAGTATGCTATGTTGCCGTTGATGGTCTTGGTGGGGCCAATGGCGTAGATGGTCTTGGTTGCGCCGCCAATCACGCCCGACTCTTTGATGTTGCGTGTTATCCACTGCTCGAAGTTGCCATAATTGATTTGTTGCACACGTTGTGCGCTTGCTGTGAAAC
>CAVIEK010000123.1:0-7041 GCA_963641805.1 Bacteroides fragilis | reverse complement strand
ATTACAGTCACTCTATAAAATGCATGCGCAGAATGGCTGGCGTTTACGGCCGCATGCGCACCCTACCAAGATGAGCACACATAACCCTAAGTTTATTCCCACAAGCCTTTGTGGGGCATGAATCGGCCGGGATGCGGAATTTCCGTCCCCGGCTTTTTGTTGGCGCTTGATACGAATTGTGGCGTGTGATGCTGCAGCACATCTCTTTTTTTGATATATCTTTGCACAAATAAAATTACGACGTATGAAATTCTACATTATTATCGATGACAAGCAGATGGGGCCTTTCGGTCTGGATGAGCTCAAGGTGCGTGGTCTCAAGCCCGACACCCCTGTGTGGGCCGAAGGCATGCAGGACTGGGCGGTCGCCGGCGAGGTGCCCGCTCTTGAATCGGCCATAATTCCTGGCACCCAACGGTTGGCCACCCCTCCTTCTTATCAAGGAACGCGCCCTCTTCCCGGAGGCGGAGGCTTACAACCTCCTTATGGGCCCGACCAGACACCTGGACAACCTGCCATGCAATCGGTCCCGCGCAACTATCGTCCGCTTATAGTTACGGCAATTGTTGTGGTAATTTTGGCATTGCTGGTGTTTACTTGTCCCGACAATGCAGCTCATCAACGTGCCGTGAAAAGCGAGGTGAAGGCATTTGTCAACGAATCCATCGATGAAAACAACCCTACCGACGGCTTGCTCGGCTCGATTCTGTCGCTCGGCTCAAAATATCTTTCAGGGGTGGCTCTCGACTCGTTTATGGAAAACAGTTTCAGCACCGACAACTATATTGTTTGCTCGATAGGCCGTATTGATTTTATGGGCAAAAGCAAGATGGTGTCGTTTGGCATAATGGGTCATGTGTTCACCTTCAGTAAGGAAGACCTCGCCCTTTCGTTAGAGCGGTCGATTGGTGTTGATGCTAGCACCCAGCAATCGGAGAAAAAAGCCGAAAAAACCGATGAATCCGTCTCAAAAACCGAAGGTGAGGATGGACAGGATGCTGACGATAAAATGATAGGCTCAATCGACTCGATGGCCAATCGTTTCGTTGATTCTGTAGGCCGGCATATCAAAAAGAAGGCGACCAAGGCTGCAACCGACTGGATCAAGAAGCAGGTCGACAAACTCAACGAGTGAGACCAACTGCGGCTTTGTCTTCCCAAGCCGTCCCATATAGGCATTATTCAGGCCGCAAGAGCTGCTGTTCGGGCAATGCTCTTGCGGCCTGCTTGTGTTGTCAGTATGGGCGCGTGTCAGTTTAGCACGCATTGGTTGGCGTCGCGTGCCCATACCAGCGTCAGTTGTGAGTCACTCCTGCGCCACGCAGTCTCGTAGAGTTGTGTATGGCTGCTGTAGAATCTCATAAGGGTGTAGTTGGCAAGCCACTCCACAATCACGCCGTGCATAGTGTCGCTGAGGGTCTCGGTAATGGTGCGGGTGAATTGTAGGGTGAGTGTCAGGTTACGGCTCTCGATGTTCGGGTTGAAATTGGCCCAAGTGGCATAGGGCTGCAGTCGTGGAAGCAGTAGCGCATATCCTTCGCTCACTTTCATCCTTAGCATCGGTTCGTTGTCGGGGGTGAGTGTGTACAGCTCGTCGTTGTGTGCACTAATCCATGCGCTTTCGGCATAAATGTGCTCAAATATCTCGTTGAGGTCGATGGCAATTTCCATCAAGTGTTTTTGCGGTGTGTTTTCGTTCATGGTAGGTCCTTGTTTTTAATTGTGTGTCAGTCTTGTGGTCAGTGCGCCGTGTGTCGCGGATTGTAGTCATCTGCCACCGGGTTGCGCATCGTGAATCGGCGTCTCATGCTTTTGCGGTGCTCGGCGGCAGCCACATAGGTGTGCCGCTCGGCATAGTTGCACGAGATGAAAAACCGCGATGCCCGGCAATTCTCGAGCACAAAGTCTATGGCTTTGCTGATGCTAGGCGCTCCGCTATCCATGGCCTGGCGCACCTTGTTTGCAATCTCGTCCCACATTTGTGACTGCAAGGATGGTTTTACCGGATTCTTGCCGTGCTTCAGTATGCTGCACACCACTATATAGGCGCGCTCGTGGCTCACGTAGTATCGCGGCTTGCCGTTGTGTATGGTAAACTCGATTGCCTTTTTGCGAGGGTCTTTGTCGTTTCGGTCGATAAATAGCATCAGTGCCTCGCGGAACATAGCCATGAATTCATGGTCGCGGCGTTGCCGCATTTCTTTTTTGGAGTACATATGATTGTGTGTTTTTGTGTGTGGTTGATTAATGTTGTGTGTCTTTCGATAGTGCAAAGATAATACGAAAATTTGCAAAATGCAATAAATAATGGTAAAAATATCATTCGTGCGGCGAAACATAACTCCGTGCACAAGGTTGAAAAAAGCAGCTCCGGCTTTATTAATAAAGGCCGGAGCTGCTATATGAGTCAGCTATATGTTATTATATCTCTGTGTCTGTGAAGTGGTTTATTTCACGAGGGTCTTGTAGGTCGATGTGCTTCCGTTGTTGTCGGTCGACCTGACGATGTAGATGCCAGAGTTCAAGCCGTTAAGGTTGGCTTTGCCATTTTGTTTAGCCACACATACACCTTGCAGATTGTATATTTCGCTCTTCACAATGGTGGTTGTGGTGGTCTCATTCACATCTTCGATTCCAGTGGGGCGTTCTGCCGTTTTGAAAGAAATGGTGGCGTTATCTGCGGGGATAAAGTTCAACAATAAAGTGTTTGTGATGGGGATAGTCACAGTGACTTTGCACTCAAGTCCGGGTGACGACATCGTAGAAACGCTGAAATCTTTTTCGTGATATTCGATCGTGTCGCCATTGATTTTGTAATCAACAAGTGTGTACGGACGTTGGTGGGTTGTAATGGCTGATGTTCCGTTTGAGGTAACAACACATAAATCAAAACCATTAAAATTGCTCTTGCGCTTATTGAGTATCTTCATCGTGAGGTCTAACTTGTAATCAGTGTCTGAATACAAGATTCCATTCTCAAGATTGTGGGCTGTGAGTGGCTCAAGAATCTCAAATTCAGGGAACTCCGTCGCTTTCAAGCTGTCGGAAACGGTGACCAGATTTGTGCCGTTTTCGTAGAACTCAAGTTGGTAGTAGTGAGTCGTGTCATAGTCATACACGGGGGTGCTGAAAGTGCATGAGCTTTTGTATTTGAAAGGATCGATCGACAGGGTCTGAGCTTCGCTGGTGTAAATTGTGCTGTTGGTTGTCTTGTCAATCAACTTGTAATTTATGCTGCTTGTGTATGCGGCGCCGTTGGTGTTGAATGTGATGTCGAAATCGGAGCTGTGGTTTTTGAACAGGAGCAAGTTGCTGATGGTTATGTCATACACCTTAAGGGTGTCGTCGATAGCATAGGTCTTGACGCCATCTTTGATGGTGACGAGAATCTCCTTTTCGTAGTTTCTGTCGGCGTTTGGCATCGTCCATTCACCGTTGGTGGGTCGGAACGCAGGCCCTACCTTATATACACCATCGCCCAGTTTGTTAAGCAGGGTGTCTGGGAAGTACTGAAGATAGTTGCCAACACCTAGCGATGAGAACGTCCGGTATTTGATATAGTTAACCTCGTTGGTTGTTGTGTTTACTGCACGCAGGCCGAGGTCGCCTTTGAAAGACGTGGCCGAGAGGTTTGCCATCTCAGCGTTGAGGTAGGTTATTTTTTTGCGCACATGGGGGACAACTGAGTTTCCAAGCACGAATTGCCAGTGATAATCGCTTCCTTCCTGTGGCTTTTGCATACCCAATACGGCATCTTGGTTGTAGTCGAATGACAACTGGCGTGAGCTTCCTCCTGTTCCTTGGATTTTTGGGTTGAGTGCCGACAGCAGGAATATGCCGTCAGACTTGCCTCCCCAGCCCCAGTTGAAGTAGTAGTAACCATTGCCTTCATAGCCGTGGCACACAAATTCATGGCCCTCTCTGGCTTTTGTGTCACCTGAGTATAGAATTGGGCGGCCATTGGCCAGCTCGTTGTAGATGATGCTGTCCCATTGGGCATCGTTATACCATGAGCGATACACAAGGTGTGCGGCTTTGTCGTAGTTTAAGTTTTTGACGAGTCCTACAGGTATTGCCCAACTTTGGGCACCGCTGGCCGACACTTTGTACGACATGTTGACACTATAGCCCATGTCAAGCATCAACAGGGCCACGGCTTCGCGCTGCTCGGTTGTGCCTGAGCTGTCGGTTTCGGTCTTGGTGGCATACTTGTTGAGCATCTTGTCCCATGCAAAGACGTCGTTGCTCATGTCGCGTGTGAGAGTGCCGAGGTTAAAGGTGGCTGTGCCTGTGCCTTGTGCCTGTGTCGGCCACTTGTGATAGTTGGCCACTTGTGCCATCGCCGTAGCTACGCAACCGGTTGCGGCGTGCGCCTGTTGCTTTTCGTCGTAAGGGCACATGTCGTTGTAGGGTGCGCCTTGGTTCCATTGGGTGGTCACCATTGGGGCGATTTTTGCGTGGTCAGTCGTCGTTGCTGGAGCATATGCGATGCCGCTTTGGGCCGAGATTGCCACTTGGCGCTCATAGCTCTTGAGCCATGCCTTCATTGCGGGCGGCATGTTGTCGCTATCGAAGCTGCCATTGTTGCTGTAGCCAAGGATAGTGGGCGCGCAGTCATCGCCAGCCACAATCACATATCCAGTGCTGTTGGCGCCGTTAAACACATAGAACTCGGCATTCTCAGCCGTGTATGCAAGTTTCATGTCGGCTTTCATCGGGGCTGCCATCACGCCTTTGGCCACTTGGGTCTGGCGAAATTGCTGTGCTTGGCTGAGAGCCTGTGCCGGTGTCACTGTCTTGGCCTGCATGGCAATGGCAGAGAGTAGGGCAGTTGTGATAATAAATGACTTTTTCATTTCTTGTTTAATATATGGTTAAATTTTTCTGTTGTCTTGTAGTGTCACTGTCAGCGCACTATGGTCTTGGCAACCTTGGTTGTCCCGTCGCTCAGCGTGCTGCTCACGATGTAGGCTCCGCTCGGTAGCCCGCTCAAGATCGCCTCGCCGTTGTGCTCGGCCACACAGATGCCTTGCAGGTTGTATACCTTGCTCAATGTCACCTTGGCAGCGGCTTGGGCTTCAGTGATGCCCGTGGTGTTCTTCTTCGCCTCGAAGGTCACGCTGGCGTTGTCCACTGGTGTGATGACAATTGCCTGATTGTCTTTGTAGGCGCTGATTGTTATGGTGTAGGTGCCTGGCTCTGTGATGCCCAGATCGCTTGTTGCGTAGTTGCCTTCGAGTGTGATGACGTTGCCGTCATATTTGGCCTCGTCGGCTGTGGTGAATATGGGGGTTGCAACGGTTGCGCCGTCTCGCTCTACTGTCAGCTGGTAGCCGGTGAGCTTATGCCCGTTCACATCGTTGATCTTGATGCTTAGCCCTATCACGTCGTTGCTGAGATTGAACTTGTTGTCGGTGTCGAGGTTGGTGACCTTTAGTGACTCGGGTGCGGTGAACACTGTCAGTGAGGCGTATTCAGCTGTAGTGTAATAGGAGCGTTCGCCGTTTTCCACTACCATGTAGAGCACTGTGTTGTAGGTCGTATGGTTCCTGCCGTCAATCCATGTTTTGCCGTTGTCGGTGCTGAAAGCCAGTGTGAGCTTGTATAGACCGTCGGCATAGGTGCTTGCGTCAGCCTTCATCTTTGGATAGTATTTGTTGGGGCCTAAATTGCCCGAGACCAAAGTTACGTAAGTGGTGTCGAGGGTGCTTTGGTTCACTACTTTGAGACCGAAGATGCCATCGATCGATGTGACTGAGTAATTTGCAAAATTGGAGTTGAACATATTATTGGCGGCGTCGTAGGTGAAGTCTTTTTCTTGTCCCATCACCAGTACATAGTCGCTGCCTTCAACTGGTTTCTGCGTGCCTATGACCACATTCTGTTTGTAATCGAATGCATACTGGCGCGAGCTGCCGCCTGTACCCTGAACCTTGGGGTTGAGGGCGCTCAGCAGGAAGTTGTCGTCGCTCAAGCCGTTCCACCCCCAGTTGAAGTGGTAGTAGCCGTTGCCGGCATAGCCGTCGCACACAAACTCGTGCCCCTCGTTTACCTTGGTGACTCCGCAGTAGAGCACCGGACGTCCGTTGGCCACTTCATTGTAGATGATGTCGTCCCATTCAGCGTCCGACCACCAGGCGCGCGCTTCGGTGTGGGTCGCTTTGTCATAGCTGAAATTGTTGACGAGTGCCTGGGCAATGCGGTAGCTGTTTGCGCTGCTTGCGGTGTCGGTATACGACATGTTCACGCTGTAGCCCATGTCGCGCATAAGCAGAGCCACTGCGTTACGTTGCTCGGTTGTGCCAGAGGTAGATGTGCCGGTGGCGCTACTGTATTTGTCGAGCATCTTGTCCCATTCAAAGGTGTCGTTGCTCATGTCGATTGAGGCTACAGCCTTGCCGTTGTAGGTGGCGTTTCCTGTGCCGCTGGCCTTGGCGGGCCACTGGTGGTAGCGTGCCACTTGCGACATGGCCGTTGCCACACATCCTGTTACGGCATTTCCTGTGCCGGTCGACGATGTGGGACACATGATGTTGTAAGGTGCACGTTGTCCCCATTGTGAGGTTAGCATTTGAGCCACTTGTTTGCGGTCGTCGGCTTTGGCTGGGGCTTCATATTTTATGCCTAAGGCTGCCGAGGCAGCCACTTGCTGCTCATAGCCCTTGAGCCATGCCTTCATGTTGGCTGGCATGTTATCGTAGTCGAAGTCACCTTTACTGCTGTAGCCGAGAATCGTGGGAGAGCAATCGTCACCGGCCACAATCACATAACCTGCTCCTGCTCCACGGTTGAACGCATAGTAGGTGGCTTTGTCGCCAGTGTAGGCGAGCTTCATTTCCGATGCTCTCTGTGGCGCCCGCATAACGCCTTTAGCTTCTTGGACCTGGCAGAATTGTTGAGCCTCGCTCAGCGCCTTTGTCGGTGTGATTGGGGCGGCTTGCGCCACAGTTGCCATTGAAGCCACAATTGCTAGAAGTTTGTACTTTGTCTTCATTATACCAAAATATTGAAAATAAATATGTTATTGCAGCCTGTTTATAT
>CAVIEK010000122.1:0-7057 GCA_963641805.1 Bacteroides fragilis | reverse complement strand
GCCCGTGCAGCGCAACTACCGCACCAACATCTTCGGCAACCTGCTCACCAGCACCACCGACTTCAACGTAGAGATCGTGCCCGCTTTCGAAACTCCCGACTATGACTATGATTATGTAACCATTGACAACGATGCTGCGCTTGCCGAAGCCGCCAAGGTGGAAAACGCAGTCATCAATCTCAAAGCCGGCACCACACTCAACATGCCCTCTACAGTGGCTAAGGGTGTAACCTTCGTTGGCGAGAACAAGACCTCCGTGCTCAGCGTCAAAGGCACCGACGGCAAAAACCGTGATGTTACAGGCCTCACCGATGTCACATTCAAGAATCTGACTGTTGATGGAGTTGAAAGACCCTCTGGGTGGAATCAAGGCTTCATACATTCAACTAACCTGAAATTTGAGAACTGTGAGCTAAAGGGCGAGATGACCACCTATGCTACAGACATTGAATTCAGCAACTGCACATTCACTAAAACGGAATATGAATATAGCGTGTACGTATATGGTAGCTCAACGGCCACATTCACTGGCTGCACTTTCAATACCGTGGGAAAAGCAGTGAAGGTGTATAACGATGGAGGCAACATTGATGCTACTTTCAATAACTGCAAATTTGTCGCCGCTGAAAACTCTGACGCCGCAGCTGTGGCAGCAGGCAAGACAAGGGCCGACAAGGCAGCCATTGAGATTAACAACTACAAACCAGGCTACACTTTCAAAGTCAACATTAACAACTGCACCGAAACCGGCTTCAAGGTGGGTGAGCATAAGGGCAATTCTTCAATGTTTAATGTGGAGAGCAGCTATGCCACTACCGTGACCATCGACGGCAAAACAGTATTCACAATGTAAAATCCAACTATTAGGATAAAAGCTAAGCGATTTATGACTCGCCACATAGCCCATCGGCCGTGTGGCGAGTCTGCATTATTCACAGATCAGTTGTTCTTCTGTCTAAAAAAATAATCTGTATGGGATAAAAATCATCCTTGCTCCTGGTGTTCTGTCACAAGAGAAACAATCTGCCGCCGGTTGCTGCAATCCGCGCGCTTGGCCAACTTTGAAACATCAAAATTTGCTATTGCGCTCGGTGTGTACTAATTTCGCACATCAATTCAATTATGATGAAAAGACTCTTAGCTATATCGGCATTATGCCTGTTGTGTGCCATCAGCGTTGTGGCGCAGATAGTGACTCCTGTGAAATGGAAGTCGGCGGTCCGACTGACCGATGACACCCACGGCATCGTCACATTCACAGCCACCATCGATGACGGGTGGCACATGTACTCAACCGAGACTGTGGCCGACGGCCCTGTACCCACCAGTGTGGACTGGAAGGAACTTAGGGGCGTGAAACTCGAGGGCACCATTGTGCCCGACCATAAGCCTCAGCGCCACCATGATCCCAATTTCGGAGTCGACCTCAGTTGGTGGACTGGACGCGTGACACTCTCGCAACGGTTCACCGTCACTGGTGGCGACTATTCCATCAAGGGCACTGTGAGCTATATGAGCTGCAACGACACCCAATGCTCGTCGCCCGCCAAAGAGCCGTTCTCGTTCAGCGGCAAGGGAGCAGGCGCAGCGGTGCAGCACGCGGCCGTCGCAGCCGATTCGACTCCAGCCACATCACAGCAGGCACTCCCGTCGGCTGCCGACACCGTTGGCCAGGATCAGCTATGGGCACCTGTCAAAGCCGACAACGGAGCGGGCGATGCCCAAGGCACATCGTCATCGCTCTGGTATATCTTTGTGGCGTGCTTTGGCGGCGGTCTGCTTGCCCTGTTCACCCCATGCGTGTGGCCAATCATACCCATGACAGTGAGCTTCTTCCTCAAGAAGAGCGGCTCGCGCGCCAAGAGCATTACCAACGCTGCCGTCTACGGCATTTCAATCATAGTCATCTATTTGGTGCTGGGTCTTGTGGTCACAGGCATCTTTGGGGCCAACGAGCTCAACGCCATAGCCACCAATGCAGTGTGCAACGTGGTGTTCTTCCTGTTGCTCGTGGTGTTTGCCATCTCGTTTTTCGGCGCGTTTGAGATCACTCTACCCAGCTCGTGGGGCAACGCAGCCGACAGCACGGCCGAGAAGACCACCGGCATTTTGAGCATCTTCTTCATGGCTTTCACGCTGGTGATAGTGTCGTTCTCATGCACGGGGCCCATCATAGGCACCCTCTTGGTCGAGGCGGCAAGCATGGGCAGCAGCCTCGGCCCGGCAGTGGGCATGGGCGGCTTTGCCCTGGCCCTTGCCATCCCGTTCAGCCTCTTCGCCATGTTCCCGTCGATGCTCAAGCGCCTGCCCAAGTCGGGCGGTTGGCTCAACACGGTGAAGGTGGTGCTCGGCTTCATCGAACTCGCCCTGTCGCTCAAGTTTCTGTCGGTGGCCGATTTGGCCTACGGCTGGCACATCCTCGATCGCGAGACTTTTCTCGCCTTGTGGATTGCCATCTTCGGTCTGCTCGCCATGTATCTGTTGGGCATCTTCCGCTTCAACAGCGACGGCGGCAAGCGTGAGGCGATAGGCGTGACACGATTCATGCTCGCCCTTGCGTCGCTCGCCTTTACGGTCTACCTCATTCCCGGTCTGTGGGGCGCGCCGCTCAGGGCCACAAGCGCTTTCGTGCCGCCGCTCAGCACGCAGGACTTCAACCTCTATGGCGAGGAGCGTGCGCAATATGACCACTTCGACGAGGGAATGAAAGCCGCCTCACGCGCCCACAAGCCAGTGCTTGTCGACTTTTCGGGCTATGGTTGCGTCAACTGCCGCAAGATGGAAGGTGCCGTGCTCGACAAGCAGCAGGTGAAGCAACTCATCACCGACCGTTTCATCTCGGTCAAACTCATGGTCGACGACAAAAAGACCATGCCGCAACCCGTCTATGTGGAGGAGAATGGCCGGCAAGTGGAGCTCGACACCTATGGCGACCTATGGAGCTATCTGCAACGGTCCAAGTTCGGAGCCAACTCGCAGCCCTACTTTGTGGTGCTTGACGAGCGTGGCGGCCTTCTCTCGGGGCCGGCCGTGTATGACGAGGATGTGGACAAATTCATAGGTTTTCTCAATAACGGACTAAACAAACACCAATCAAATGCCACACAACAATAGACAACGCCAACTTGAGGCTTTCGGCCGTCTGCTCGATGTGGTCGACACATTGCGCGACCGCTGCCCGTGGGATTCGGTGCAGACTAATGAGAGCTTGCGTCCCAACACCATCGAAGAGGTGATGGAGCTCACCCAGGCTCTGTTCGATGGCCATCTGGCCGAAATCAAGAAGGAACTTGGCGATGTGCTGCTCCATGTTCTGCTCTATGCACGCATGGCCGACGAGAAAGGCCAGTTCGACGTGGCCGATGTGTGCGACACCTTGCGCGAGAAGCTCATCTTCCGTCATCCGCACATCTATGGTGGTGAGCAGGCCGGTTCGGCACAAGCTGTGGCCGACAACTGGGAGCTGATTAAAATGCGTGAGCGTGACGGCAACAAGACCGTGCTCGGCGGTGTCCCACGCACTCTGCCGTCGCTCATCAAAGCAGAGCGCATCCAGGAAAAGGCTTCTAAAGTGGGTTTCGACTGGAAATGTCGCGACGATGTGTGGCAAAAGGTGCATGAGGAAATTGCTGAGGTGGAGCAGGAACTTGTGGAGGGACACGAGGTCGACCGCGAGAAGGAATTCGGCGACTTGCTCTTTGCCGTGGTTAATGCTGCACGGCTCTATGGCGTGCGCCCCGACAATGCCCTTGAGCGCACCAACCGCAAGTTTATGGGGCGTTTCAACTACATTGAGCGGCAGGCACGCGAGCAGGGACGTCGCGTCAATGAGCTATCGCTTGCCGAGATGGACGCATTATGGGACGAGGCCAAGGCCCGGCACCTCGGAGAGGAGGTGGACGGCCAATGAAAGTGTGCGTCACCGAGAAACCGAGTGTGGCACGCGATATTGCCGCCATCCTTGGGGCAACCGACCGCCACGAGGGCTACTTTGAGGGCAATGGATACCGCGTGACGTGGACCTTTGGGCACTTGTGTGAGCTTAAGGAACCTGCCGACTATACCCCGTTGTGGAAGCGGTGGAGTCTCGGTGCCTTGCCCATGGTGCCGTCCACCTTCGGTATCAAACTCATCGACGACGACGGCTACAAGCGCCAGTTTCGTGTGATAGCGTCGCTCATAGCCGAGGCCGACGAGGTGATAAACTGCGGCGATGCCGGCCAGGAGGGTGAGCTGATTCAGCGTTGGGTCTACCAGAAAGCCGGTTGCAGGGTGCCTGTGAGGCGGCTGTGGATATCGTCGCTCACCGACGAGAGTATCCGTGAGGGCTTCGGCTCATTGCGTCCCGACAGCGACTTCCTCAACCTGTATTACGCAGGTTTGTCGCGGGCCATCGGCGACTGGGTGCTCGGTATGAACGCCACCCGGCTCTATACTCTCAAGTATGGGCAGGGCCGCACCACACTCTCGGTGGGACGCGTGCAGACTCCCACGCTCGCGCTCATAGTGGCACGGCAGCGTGAGATAGAGAATTTTGTGCCGCAAGACTATTGGGAAATAAAGACTCTTTACCGCGACACCACCTTCAGCAGCACTCGTGGGCGCTATTCAACCGAGGCCGATGCGCAGGCTGTGCTTGATAGCATCAAGTCAGCCCCCCTCACCGTCACATCAATATCGGCCAAGAAGGGGCGCGAGGCTCCGCCGCGCCTGTTCGACCTCACAAGTCTGCAGGTGGAGTGCAACAAGAAATTCTCGCTCTCGGCCGATGCCACCCTCAAGCTTATACAAAGCCTCTATGAGAAAAAAGTGACCACTTATCCGCGTGTCGACACCACTTACCTGAGCGACGACATTTACCCTAAGGTTCAGGGTATACTGAAGTCGATGACCCCTTATGCCGCACTTGCCGCACCTGTGCTCGCATCCAAGATACCGAAGAGCAAAAAAGTGTTCGACAACTCGAAAGTTACCGACCACCATGCGATAATACCTACCAACGTCAACCCTGCGACAGCCGCCCTGTCGCATGATGAGAAGCTTGTCTACGACCTGGTGGCAAAGCGGTTCATAGCCGCCTTTTATCCCGATTGTCAGTTCCTTACCACCACTGTGATGGCCGACATCAACGGCAACGACTTCAAGGCCACCGGCAAGGTGATTGAGAGCGAGGGTTGGAGGGCTGTGTACGGAGGCAAGGATCAGCAGACCGACACAGCCGAGGCCGATGCCAACGCGGTGATGCCGCAGTTTGTGCAAGGCGAGAGTGGCCCCCACGAGCCGTCGCTCGCCAAGAAGGCCACACAACCACCCAAAATGTACACCGAGGGTACGCTATTGCGTGCCATGGAGACTGCGGGACGCTTTGTCGACGACGAGACTCTGCGCGATGCCATGAAGGAAAACGGCATCGGAAGGCCGTCGACGCGCGCGGCAATCATCGAGACACTTTTCAAGCGCCACTACATACGCAAGGAGCGCAAGAGTCTGGTGGCAACCCCGGCCGGACTGCAGCTCATCGACACCATTCGCGATCCCTTGCTCAAGAGTGCTGAGCTCACTGGGCAGTGGGAGTGCAAGTTGCGCCTTATAGAGCGTGGCGATTTTAGTGCCAAGCAGTTTATCGACGAGCTGAAGACAATGGTATCGGAACTGGTGCTCAATGTGCTTCGCGACAATGGCGGCACCAACATTGTTGCTGAGCCCGACCCAGTGAAGCCTAAGCCGAAGGATCCGGATGCGGCCAAGAAGCCCCGGCGCCCGCGCATTAAGTCGATAGAGGAGATAGCTTGTCCCTTATGTGGCAAGGGGCACTTGCTAAAGGGGCACACAGCCTATGGTTGCAGCGACTATGCCTCGGGATGCCGTTTGGTGCTCCCGTTTGCCGACTATCCTGCCGACCTCACACCAGCCAAGTTGCGCAGCCTTGTGGAGAAGAATTTCAAAACCTCAGGCACAACACGGTAACGATATTGTTTATTGCACTCATATATATTGAAATATTATGGACAGCGAACTTTTTCCACTTGTCGACCCGCAGGGCAATGTCATAGGCAGCGCTACTCGGGCTGAGTGTCACTCGGGCAGCCGACTGCTGCACCCGGTGGTTCACTTACATGTGTTTAACCCCGATGGCGATGTGTATTTGCAGAAACGCTCGGCATTGAAGCGCATCCAACCCGGGCGATGGGATACATCGGTGGGGGGACACGTGGATTTCGGCGAGACCATTGATCAGGCTCTGCGCCGCGAGGTCCGCGAGGAAATAGGACTCGTTGACTTTGAGCCGGTGCATTTGTTCAACTACGTCTACGACAGCTCGGTGGAGAGTGAGCTTGTCAATGCATATTACACCGTTACCAGCCGCACAGGCTTCGATTTCGATCCCGTAGAAATCGACGACGGCCGCTTCTGGACTGTGGCCGAGGTGATGGCAAGCATGGGGCAGGGTGTGCTCACCCCTAATTTTGAGCAGGAATTTCTGCGTGTGATGCGCCAATTGGGCATTGAGCCATGAGCGAGGCATTGCAATATGTGGTGGTGGGTATCGTGGTGGCTGTAGCAGTGGCTGCCGCTTTGCGGGCATTGTGGCGCTTGCGCGGTCTCTCTGACCGGGTGAAGTGCGCGGGCTGCCCGCTGACCGATGTGTGCGCCAAAAATAATCACAAAAAATGTGTCGACTGTGTTGCACGGTCGAAAAAAAATGCTTAACTTTGCAACCGCATTTAGCTAAATGGTCGCTTGGATGAGTGGTTTAGTCACCGGTCTGCAAAACCGGGTACAGCGGTTCGAATCCGCTAGTGACCTCCAGAGGTGCTCGGCTCACGCCGAGCATTTTTTATTGCCAATAATGATGGTTTTAATGCGGCAATAACGTTTTTTTGCACATTTTTTTGGAACAAGGCATCTAATATTATCTACCTTTGCCGCAATTTATTCCGCATGGTTAGAAAGTGATAATTGCGAGGCGTGAAGCCACAGCCACTTGGCGGCGTAAGCCGGTGGGTGAGTGTGCCGAATGTCTCAGGGGCAAAGCCCGGATGCAATGGCTCTGACG
>CAVIEK010000121.1:0-7229 GCA_963641805.1 Bacteroides fragilis | reverse complement strand
ATATTATGCTGTCGCCCTCATTGAGTACGATTGCCTTATGCCCTACAGTGAGCTCAAGTCTGCCGGCTATCACAATGTTGAATTCCTGTCCGGCATGCTGGCACGGTTTCACCTTGGTGTTGTTGGCAGGATCTACCGTGACCATAAACGGATGTATCACTCGCCCTGAAAATCCCTCGGCCAGCGACTCGTAGCTATAGGCACTCTCGCGTTCCACTATCGACCCCTTGCCGCTGCGGGTCACGTAGTAGCTTTGCATCTTAGGCGATGATCCGAACAGCAGTTCAGGAACCTCCACGCCAAATTGCTCGGCCAGATTTTGGACAAAACTTATGGGTATGTCGGTCAAGCCCGACTCGTAGGATACGTATGTGACCTCATCGATTCCGCAAGCGATGGCCACTTGCTCAACTCTCAAGTCGAGGGCTTCACGCAAGCCGCGCAACCGACTTGCCACCTGCTGGATATTTTCCCTATCACTCATTCCTTGTCAGTCGTTAAATTGTTGTTATTCGAAAGCAAATATATACAATATAGCAACATATTTTTTGTGCTGACGAATTTTATGCGCAAAACCTTCACAAACAATCCAAAAGTGTGCAATAGCCATGCACACCGGTCCCTACCAGTGTGCAACAAAAAAATGTTACAATTTGTTGTCTATGCTATAATCATGATTTTTGGGCTTCGCACAAAGCCAGGCTATCCATGAGCCGCTGAAAAAGGCCGCAGCCGGGTGTCCAATCACTGACTGGCACCCAGCTGCGGCCTTTATATTCCTACCGTCGTCCTTTTATTTCTGGCGGAAGTAAAGGTTGATGGGGGTTCCACTGAAATTCCAGCGTTCCCTTATTTGATTCTCAAGATAGCGCTTGTAGGGATCTTTGATCCACTGCGGCAGGTTGCAGAAGAACACAAACGACGGCACGCGCGCCTCCTTGAGCATGGTCACATACTTGATTTTCACATATTTGCCCTTTACTGCCGGTGGCTCATAAGCGCCAATAATCTCCTGCATGGCATTGTTGAGCTGGGATGTGGGTATGAGCTCCTTGCGGTGCTCATACACCTCTATTGCCTGCTGCAGCACTTTGTAGATGCGCTGCTTTGTGAGCGCAGAACCAAACACGATTGGGAAGTCGGTAAATGGTGCGAAACGTTCTCTGATGGTAGCCTCCATGTAATCAATCGACTCCTGCGTCTTGTTGGCTGCCACATCCCACTTGTTGACAAGCACAATGAGACCCTTTCGGTTTTTCTGAATTATTGAGAATATGTTCACATCCTGTGACTCGATGCCACGTGTGGCATCGATTAGAAGAATGCACACATCGGCATTCTCGATGGCCCTGATGCTGCGTAGCACCGAGTAATATTCGATATCCTCGTTCACCTTGTTCTTCTTGCGGATGCCAGCGGTATCGACCAGATAGAAATCGAAGCCGAATTTATTGTAGCGCGAATATATGCTGTCGCGGGTAGTGCCGGCAATATCGGTCACAATGTTACGGTCCTCGTCCATAAGCGCATTAATCAGCGACGACTTTCCAGCATTGGGACGTCCGACAATTGCAAAGCGGGGGATGTCGGCCTCGTGTTCCTCATCGGCCTTTTCGGGCATCAGGCGCACCACCTCGTCAAGAAGGTAGCCTGTGCCGCTGCCATTGACAGCCGATATCGATATTGGAGTGCCAAGACCCAACGAATAGAATTCGGCATCGCCATATATTCCCTCATTGTTGTCGGCCTTGTTGGTGACCACGATGACCGGTTTGTTGCTACAGCGCAAAATCTGTGCCACATGGTCGTCAAGATCGGTCACACCGTTCTTGATGTCGACCACGAAGAGTATCACATCGGCCTCATCAATGGCAAGGTGCACCTGCTTATTTATTTCCTCCTCAAAAATATCATCACTGTTCACCACCCAACCGCCGGTGTCGACCACCGACATCTCCATGCCGTTCCAGTCCATTTTGCCATATTGGCGGTCGCGGGTGGTGCCGCTTGTGTCATTGACGATGGCGGCACGGGTCTTGGTCAGCCTGTTGAAAAGAGTCGACTTGCCCACGTTGGGCCTGCCCACTATCGCTACTAATCTTCCCATATCGTTACTTTCAGTATTCTGTTAATATCCTTATTCGATGTAACCGAACTGACGCAGTTTCGACTCCTGGTTGCGCCAATCCTTCTCTACCTTGACAAACAGTTGCAGATATACATGCTTGTCGAAAAATTTCTCTATGTCCTTGCGGGCCTCTATGCCGAGCCGCTTCAGTTTGGCTCCGCCATGGCCTATGATAATGCCTTTCTGGCTCTCCCGCTCCACATATATCACAGCCATGATGTGGATACCTTTTTCGCTCTCCTCAAATTTCTCCACTATCACCTGGGTGGAGTAGGGAACTTCCTTGTCGTAGTCGAGAAGTATCTTCTCCCGTACAATCTCGGTGACAAAAAAGCGCGAGCTGCGGTCGGTGAGGGCATCCTTGCCAAAATAGGGCGGATTCTCAGGAAGCAACTCAATGATGCGCCGCATCAGGTTGTCGACGTTGAATTTGGCAAGAGCACTCGTGGGAAACACCTCTGCCTCGGGCAGTATCTTCTTCCACTCGTCAATTTTGGCTTCCAACTCGGGCTGGCCTCCTTTAAGAAGGTCGATTTTGTTGATGACGAGCAGCACTGGTATTTTCTCACGCGCCACACGGTCAAGGAAATTCTGGTTTTTGGTGGGAGTCTCCACCACATCAGTCACATAAAGCAGCACATCGGCATCAACCAGGGCGCCGGTTGAGTATTCGAGCATGCTCTCCTGCAATTTAAACTTTGGCTTGAGCACCCCGGGGGTGTCGCTGAACACTATTTGGTAATCGTCGCCGTTGACAATACCCATTATGCGGTGGCGGGTGGTCTGTGCCTTACTCGTTATGATCGACAGCCTCTCTCCCACCAGCAGATTGCTTAGTGTGGATTTTCCCACATTGGGGTTCCCCACGATGTTTACGAATCCTGCTTTGTGCATGGTGTGTTGCTATGTTTTTACGTTTGTTCTTTTACACGTTCGACCGTCGGGCAGCGTTTTGGCAATAGTCCTCGCCACTGTTGCCGACAAGGGCAAGAAACGCACATCAGTCAGGCCGCATGTGCCGTGGCTGTGCATTCCTTGCCCCTGTCTCTCGTTATTGAGTTTCTTTTTTGTTGACTGTTTACACTCTTTGGAATCAGATTCCTAAAGCAAATGATTATCAGCCCCAAATCAGGTATTCGGCTCCCCAGGTGAATCCGGCACCGAATGCTGTGATCACAATTTTGTCACCTTTCTTGAACTTGTGCTTGAACTCATCCATGCACAAGGGTATTGAGGCGGCACTGGTGTTGCCGGTGTGCTCAATGTTGACCAGCACCTTGTCGTTGCTGATGCCCAGACGCGCACCCACGGCCTCGATGATGCGGAGGTTGGCCTGATGTGGTATGAACCACTGGATGTCGTCGGTGGTGACTCCATTGCGTTGCATCACGTCTTTTGACGATGTGAGCATATCCATCACTGCGTGCTTATACACAGCACGGCCCTCTTGATACACATAGTGCTCGCGAGCGTCGATCGACTCATGGGTGGCAGGATGTGCCGATCCGCCGGCCTTGTACACCAGGTTCTCAAGACCACTGCCGTCGACATGGAAAACTCCATCCTGAATACCCAAACCCTCCTCTTCGGTGGGCTCAAGCATGACGGCAGCCGCGCCGTCGCCGAAAAGCGGACAGGTTGAGCGGTCCTCATAGTTGGTCATGCTCGTCATCTTCTCGGCGCAAACCACTATTACCTTCTTGTACAGGCCCGACTTGATGTAGGCATTGGCGTCATAAGTCGCCACTATGAAGCCGGCGCAAGCCGCCTGTATATCGTAACCATAGCATTTGCTCTCCAGGCCGCACTGGTGGATGATAATCGATGCGGTCGACGGGAAACGGTAGTCTGGGTTTGACGTGGCGCATATGAGCAAATCCACATCTTCCGGCTTGGTGTTGGTCTCACTCAGCAGTTTGTTCACTGCCTGAATACCCATGTACGACGAGCCAACGGGTTTCTTGAGGATATGGCGGGTCTTGATTCCCACACGTGTGGTAATCCACTCGTCGTTAGTGTCGACTATCTTCGCCAAGTCATCATTGGTGATGATGTCGTCGGGGATGTATGAGGCTATGCCTGTGATTCTTGCGTTAAGCATAATTGTAACGGATGATTGTAAAAGTTCTTTTTATTTTCCAAAAACACGAATATCCCAAAACGAAAACCGCCGCACGGCCCTCACCGCTATGCCGTGCTTTGAGCCCGGTGGTGGTGAGGCGAGGTGTTGTGGCCCCATTCAAGGATACGCATTACTAAAAACCGTATCGGGGTTTCAGTATCGTGGAAAGGTGATGCTTGTGTGTGAGTGGCGTCTCCTATGAGGGACGGCATTTCATCACACAGCAGCCTCTTCACCCATTACTTTCTTGCCACGGTAGTAGCCGCACTCAGGGCATACTGTGTGATACACGTGCCAAGCGCCACAATTGGTGCAGGGTACGATAGTTGGAGCTACAGCCACGTCATGAGTTCTTCTTTTGGCTGTGCGTGTCTTTGATTGTCTACGTTTAGGATGTGCCATTTCTTTCTATAATTTTTTAGTTTTTATCTAATAATTTTTTGAGAGCGTCCCAACGCGGGTCAGCCTCTTTGTTGTTGTCATCTGTATCTACACTCTCGGCAGAGTCGGCTGCCGCCTCGCGCATCGCCTCGTCATCGGCCAAATCAATGGCTGAATGGTTGCTCAGTTGCTCCATCATCTCGCTGTTGCAAGATCCCTCGGGGTGCACATGCATAATTGGGATGGTGAGGAGCACTGTGTCACGCATGAGCGGCTGCAAGTCGAGCTCGCGCCAGTTTTGCGGCACGGTGAGCACATCATCCACGCTGTCGTCGTAGCGATCGCCTTCCTTAACCGTCAAATGCCAGGTTGTGTCAACATCCATACTCATGTCGTCGAGACAACGGTCACACGGAATCCACAAAGTGCCCTTGAAGGCAAAGTCGAGCTCAAAGATTCCCTCATGCTCATGTGCCACCTGAAGGGTAGCGGCAACCTCGGCACGATGCACTTCTGATGCCTCGATCTCATTGAAAAAATTCTCGTCTAACTGATACTTAAACTCCTTAGTACCAAACGATAAACGATGGAGTGACAACTTGTATGAAGCCAATTTTCCCAACATTTTAAGTTAAAATCACCGCAAAGTTAGTAACATTATCGCTAATAATCAACGATTTTGCCACATTTTTGATTTTCGGTTTCAGGCTTCGCCAGCATTGAGCGCCTCCACATATTGGTGCAGTTTTTTGTAAAACGGATGACGCGTGAGGGTGGCCACATTTCCAAGTATTATAAGTTTCATGCGCGCACGCGTTATAGCCACGTTCATGCGGCGCAGGTCACGCAGGAACCCTATCTGCCCCTTGTCGTTGGCCCTTACAAGGCTTATTACCACCACATCACGTTCTTGCCCCTGAAACCCGTCGACGGTATTCACGCTGATATTGCCCGACAGCAACTTGAGGTCAGCGCTATGGCGCACAAGGTTGCGCAGATACTGCACTTGCGCCCTATATGGCGATATTATGCCCACATCTATGCGCTCATCGGCCAACCGCTGCATGCCTATGCGGTTGAAGTAATCCACAAGCGTGGATATGGTCAACTGTGCCTCAGGGCGGTTGATGCGGCCAAAACTCTCGCCAACAAACTGCTCTTGCACATCGGGGCACTCATCGGCAGTGTCGACCCACGTGATGGGAGTATCGTAATCGAGTATGCCACGGTTTCTCACATCAGGGGCGCTCTGCACCTTGCCGTCGTAGAACCAGTCGCTCGAGAACCGCATTATTGCCTCATGCATGCGGTATTGCACTGTGAGCATGGTCACCACATGCGGATTGGTAGTTGCAATCCGCTCCATCAGCGTCACACCCAAGCCTCCACGCAAGGCCTCCATGCTTTTCACAGTAGGCGGCAACTGGCAATGGTCACCGGCAAGCACCACCCGCCTGGCACGGGCTATGGCTATCCAGCATGCGGCCTCAAGGGCTTGCGCAGCCTCATCGACAAACAAGGTACCGAATGTCATCCCCTCAAGCACACGGTTGGCACTGCCGGCAAGCGTGCAGGCAATCACACGGGTGCTGCCAAGCAAATCACTGTTGATGGCAATCTCAAGCTCAGTGGCTCGCTGGCGCAACTTGTCAATTTGGCGATACCACTGCTCACTGTGGCGTTTCCCGCTCTGCCGCAACTGACGGATGGCCTTGCGCGCCGCCCATAGCGACGGATACAGGTCGTGAGCCTCGAAACGGCGCTCATAGGTGAATCCGAGCATCTTGTCGGTTACTCGCGTGGGATTGCCTATGCGCAGCACATCCACCCCACGGTCAACGAGGCGCTCACTTATCCAGTCGACAGCCATATTACTCTGCGCGCACACAAGCACCTGGCTCTCGCGCCGCAATGTCTCACAAATGGCCTCGACAAGAGTTGTGGTCTTGCCTGTGCCCGGAGGTCCATGCACAATTGCCACCTCATGTGAGCCAAGCACACGGTTTACGGCAGTCTCCTGTGTGGCGTTGAGCCACGGCAGACTCACCTTTGCCGCAGGTTGCGACACTGTGGCCGAATGTGGCGTGTAGAAGATGTCGCGCAACTGCGCAAGACGATTGTCTTTGGCCGACGCCACACGGTCGATGGCTGCAAGCATCAGCCGATAGGTGGTCTCGTCAAACGACAACTGCACGCCCACTCCTTCGCCGGCTCTCAGCTGGCCGACGCATGCCTGGTCGGGCACGCTCACCACCATCATGCCATCGCGCACGTAGCTGACTGTGCCTCCAAACTTATAGTAGCTTATATCTCCGTCGGCCCCCATGGTGAAAAACATCACCTGACGGCCATACTCAAAGTTATGCTCTATTTCATCATCGGCCGGACGGGCAAGCTCAACCACCAGGTCATTGAGCGAATTGTAGCGGCTGCGGCCTACTGCCACAGGCCACCAGCAGTCGCCGCGCTTCACCTTGCGGCGAAGCCCCACGGCCTCGGTCTGCCGGCGGAATTCATCACGCTCGGCCTTATACTCGGCTTGTAGCAGCAGTTTCTGCTTGCCTAATTCCAATATTGGTGACTTGGTGTGCATAGGAT
>CAVIEK010000120.1:6082-7350 GCA_963641805.1 Bacteroides fragilis | reverse complement strand
TCCTCACTCTTCACATTGTTTTGTGCCATTAGCTTCTCTTTCATCAACTGACACAGATCATTGAGTGACGAACTCTTGAACAATCGGTTTATCACTACCTGCGCCATTGCTTCTAAATCAATATTGTAGTAGTGATGCGTATTCAAAGTAACTTTGCCATTCTTCTTGATTATCTCCTCCTTGCAAAAAGTCACAATTCCATTTTTATTATAAATAGGTGTGATATTAATGGTGGCATCAAAACTTTCAACATTGATAGCATCATAATCGTCACCATCGGCATCAGCCGACGACTCGTCGTCGTCATCGTTGGGTGCATTTTGGTCAAGATAAATTGATGCATAATCCCTAACAGCCTCATCAAGGCTCACCGAATCGTTTGCGTCAAGCACTATTAAAGCATATAGCTGCTGAAGTTTACGCGTATCGGCGGAGTCTTTATACTGCTCAGGAAAAGTAATGTTGGCAGTGACACTGATGTCGCATTTCTCGCCATTACTCATCTTGAGGCTCGACTTGTCGCACACCTTGGTTTGAGCTACTTTCACCGAATCGGCCGACAATAGCGAACGTCGTGTCATATTGCCGCAACTAACTGAAGCTAAAGCTATAATCAAGCCAAAAGCGAATGTTGCGATTTTTATTTTCATGACAGTTATTGATTTTTATTTGTTGTTTTTATATTTGAGTGCTGCTCAACGCAACGCTGCCATAATACGCTCGCAAGCCTTGCCGTCGCCATACGGGTTGATGGTTTCCGACATCTTACGATACAACGACTCATTGTTCAGCAGAGTCGACACGTTCTCGACAATTGCATCTGCGTCGGTACCTACAAGTTTAACCGTTCCTGCATCCACAGCCTCAGGGCGCTCAGTGGTGTTGCGCATCACAAGCACTGGTTTACCAAGCGACGGAGCCTCCTCCTGAACTCCACCACTGTCGGTCAGGAGTAATACTGAGTGCTTCATGGCATAGATGAACGGCAGATAGTCAAGGGGAGGTATCAAAAACACGTTGTTTAGACCCGACAGCAAGCTATACACAGGTTTTTGAACATTGGGGTTTAGATGAACCGGATACACGATGTCAATATCAGGAAACCGCTGTGACAACTCCTTTATGGCTTTGCAAATGTTTAAAAAGCCGTTTCCGAAGTTCTCGCGACGATGCCCGGTCACCAATATGTATTTGCGGTTACCCACAGTGTACCCCTTTCCGGTCAACTCGGCCTTAATACTATCCTCGATGCCGGGTTTGTTCTTTAT
>CAVIEK010000120.1:0-6072 GCA_963641805.1 Bacteroides fragilis | reverse complement strand
GTTCTTTATGATGTCCACTGCCATAAGCAAAGCATCTATCACAGTGTTGCCGGTAACAAACACCTTTGCCTTGTCGATACCCTCATGAAGCAGATTGGACTGTGAGCGCTCAGTGGGCGCAAAATAATATTCACATATACGGTCGGTCACCTGGCGGTTCATCTCTTCGGGCCACGGAGAGAGCATGTTATAGGTGCGCAAGCCAGCCTCTACGTGTCCCACAGGCACCTGTTGGTAGAATGCGGCGAGCGAGGCCGCCATCGACGTGGTGGTATCGCCGTGAACCAGCACCACGTCGGGCCGAAAGTCTTTTATGACGTCGCGCAGCCCCAAAAGCACTTTCGACGTGATGTCATAAAGGTCTTGGTTAGGTGCCATTATATTAAGATCATATTCTGGCTTTATGTCGAATACCTCAAGCACCTGGTCAAGCATTTGACGGTGTTGAGCCGTGACGCACACACGTGTCTCAAAATCAGTTTTATTGGCTTGGAACATTTTCACCAACGGAGCCATTTTTATTGCCTCTGGACGCGTTCCGAACACGAGAAGGATCTTTTTCATACGTTTGCTTTGACTGTCAAGAGCCATTTTCGTCATTAATAACAGCTCTCATTATTTTATATTATACACAAAGATAATGCTTTTTTGATTGCCCTTACCCGGTTTGGGGCAAAAAAGCCGCTTCATTAGCTTGTTCCGTCTATTCTTGTTGTAAAATTGATTTGCCGGAATGACACACTTTAACGCGGCAAACTGGCCGGACACAACTCTCTCCATCGACTGGATATGCCGTTCAATCAAGCGGCTTGGGGTTGAAATAAGTGCCGTCGGGAAGGCGCTTAATGAACCCCTCATCAACAAGGAACGATAACATGGAATAAATCTCGTCGGACGGGAATGATAGGGTCTCAACAAAGTCGCGCGCTTGTCGAGGCTTTAATTGTGCCATGTATAGGATACCTTCCTGCACGTCGGCCGGAGTGTGGTCGGCGCGCTTGCGGCGGTCAATGCACACATCGCAGTGGCCGCATGTGTCGTTCTTGTTTTCGCCAAAGTAAGCGAGCATTGCGTTCTCTCGACACCTGACTGGACCGAATGCATAGTGCTCAATTGCCTCAATGCGTTTCGTCATTCGTTTTTTGAGATCCTCATAAACAACAATCGGGATAAGCACATCACGGGCCTCTTCGCGCGACGTGGTATATACCACATAGGGTGTGCGCTTGCGGGGCACATAGTGCAATATGTGCAAGCGCGTGAGCTCCAACAGCGACGAATAGATAATCTCTTCACTCAGACCATAGCGGTAGGCTATAACCGCCTCATTAATATACACATAATCGGCGAAAAGCCCTGAATAGGTGCGAAGCAACGCTTGAAGCACGACATCGGCCTGCGGAACAGTGGTGGGTATGTTGTAAAGGGCCTCCTTTTCGGCCAAAATCATAACTCTCGACTGGGTCTCGATCTCTTCCACAAACTCTATATACCCAGCCTGGGTGAGAATGTGCAGAGCACTGTGGGTGGGCAATACTGGCAGTTTGTATGTGCGGCAGAACAGTGTGAAGTTAAAGTCATACACGCGCTCATAGCCCTCACCAACTGCCACATTCAAAAAATCGCCTATAAGCTCGTAGATTTTCCTAATGAAGTTTTTCTCCGGGAATGAGTCGGTTATATGTCGTGCCAGAGTACGTTTGTCGGTGGGTTTCGCGAGCAATACAGCATATGACCGCTTTCTGTCGCGGCCCGCACGCCCAGCTTCTTGATAATATTCTTCGATTGAGTTGGGAATGTCGACATGCACCACAATTCTCACGTCGGCCTTGTCGATACCCATGCCAAAAGCATTGGTGGCCACCATGACACGGCACTCACCATTTCTCCACTTGTTTTGCTTGTCGTTTTTCTCCTCGATCGACAAACCTGCATGGTAATAATCGGCGACAATGTTTGAAGCCTTTAGGGCATCAGCGATTTCCTTCGTCTTCTTGCGGCTTCTCACATATACAATGCCACTGCCGGCAACCGACGACAGGATGTGTATCATCTCTGCCATTTTCTCCTCAGTATGGCGCACTACATAAGATATGTTAGGCCGGGAAAAACTTTTACGGAACACATTGGGTGCCTTAAAGTCAAGTGCCCGCATAATGTCGGTCACCACAGCAGGCGTTGCAGTTGCCGTCAATGCCAGAACCGGCACCGAGGGAAACACCTTGCGCACCTGGGCTATCTTCAGGAATGACGGACGGAAATCATATCCCCACTGTGAGATGCAATGTGCCTCATCGACGACTATCAACCTGACAGGCATCTGCCTCAAACGCTCAATAAATGTCTCCGACCCAATACGTTCCGGTGACACATAGAGAAACTTGTATTTGCCGTTGATGCACTTTTCGTAAGTGCGCCTTACTTCTGACATCGACAACCCGGCATACATGTAGGTGGCTTTTATGCCACGCGACACCAAATTGTCGACCTGGTCTTTCATGAGTGATATTATGGGTGTGACCACAAGGGCCATTCCGTCGCTGGCCATAGTGGGGACCTGAAAGGTTATTGACTTACCGCCACCTGTGGGCATAAGCCCGAGCGTGTCACGCCCTTCCAGTATCGAGTGTATGATATCGGCTTGCAAGTCCCGAAACGCATCATACCCCCAATACTTTTTCAGTATTGAGTGTATGTCAGAGTCAAAGTCACTCATAGGTCCTAATAGCCCTTATCTGCAGTTGCACCGACGTGCTGCTACGGTGCTTGTTCTCTTCTATCGTGTAGCAGATGTCAAACGGCTTATGCTGCTTAATGTGGTCGAAATATTCCGACATGTTAAAGGCGATGCCGTTCATTATATTGTCAGACTTGCTGTCGACCAGTTCAAACTTGATGTGTTCCAAATTTCGTCCCACCAACTTGCTGGTACCGAAATCAAAAACGTGCCGGGTCACGAATACTGGTTTCTGATTGTCGGGACCGAATGGGTTGAACAGGCGCAAGTAACGCAGAAAATCAGGGTTGATGTCGGCAAAATCGAGCTCACAGTCAACGTCGATTTGTGGAGTTACTTGATCTTGTGTTATGTGTGATTCCACATACTTCTCTAAACGGCGGCGGAACTTATCGATGTTCTCCTCCTTAAGCGAAAGCCCCACAGCGTTTGTGTGGCCGCCAAAAGTTTCAAGCAAATCACGCGTCGACTTGATAGCTGAGTAGATGTCAAAGCCCCTGACCGAACGCGACGAACCTATGACCATGCCGTCGTCGGAATAGGTAAGCACCACCGACGGACGGAAATAGAGTTCAGAGATGCGAGACGCCACTATACCTATTATACCTTTATGCCACTGACGGTTATAAATCACTATTGGACGTTTTTCCTTTATTTGCTGTATGTGGCTCTCTATAATGGAATTGGCCTCCTCAGTGATTTGACGGTCTAATTCCTTGCGGTCTTTGTTATACTGGTCGATGGTCTTACTTATCTCATAGGCCTCAGACGGGTCTTTGGTCACAAGCAGTTCCACCGATTCCAGACCTGATTGCATGCGCCCCGAGGCATTGATTCGGGGTCCAATCTTAAAGATTATATCACTGATTGTAATCTCACGGTTACTGAGGCCGCACAATCTGATAATGCTCCGGAGGCCCACACACGGATTTGAGTTGAGCCGCTTCAATCCATAGTGGGCAAGTATGCGGTTTTCTCCAGTAATGGGCACAATATCGGCCGCAATGCTCACCACAAGCAGGTCGAGCAGACTTTCCAAGTCATAAAGCCGCCCTATCCCATTGCTTTTTGAGAATGCCTGCATAAACTTGAACCCCACGCCGCAGCCCGACAATCCCTTGTAGGGATACTGGTCGCCTTTCTGCTTGGGATTGAGAATGGCCGCAGCATCGGGCAACACGTCGTCAGGGACATGGTGGTCACAGATGATAAAATCAATTCCCTTCGACTTAGCATAGGCGATCTCATCTACGGCCTTGATTCCACAGTCGAGCACGATAATAAGCTTGACGCCTATGCTTGAGGCATAGTCGATGCTTTGCTGAGATATTCCATAACCCTCATCGTCACGTGTGGGCACATAGTACACCAGATTAGAATAGAAATTCTGGAGGTAGCGGTAAACCAGCGCTACAGCTGTGGTCCCATCGACGTCATAGTCGCCATAGACCATTACTTTTTCTTTTGCCCCCAAGGCCCGATTCAACCGTGTTACAGCCTTGTCCATGTCGCTCATCAGGAACGGGTCGGGCAACTGACTCAGCGACGGGTAGAAGAAGTCCTTCACCGCCTCCGGGGTCTTTATGCCACGCAACACCAGCAAACGGGCAATAGCCGGGCATTTCGCAAACTGGCTTGCGAGCCTGGCTTCGTCCTCCTGATCGTTTGATGTAATGGGCAATACGTTCCATTTACTTATCATTTATGTTGTTTTTTTATTGGCAAATGACAAAATAGGCCTACGCCTACCTCATAAAATGGGACAGTGAGAAACTTATGACTCCTACAATGGCCTTGTCGTGTGAAGGAATCTCAACATATTCAACCATGCCTTATCAAGAGGTGCCATAAAGTTTGCAACAAGTCCCTAGTGGCATAGTGTGCCGTATTAACAAATCCAGCTACGTTACATCACATATTGTCAAAGTGTTATGCGAGCATCGAATGCATATGAAAGCCCCTACCCCATAATCTTCTACAAAATTACTGAAATTACACTGCAATTCAAAATTATTTGCGGCCAATTAAGTGCGCCCGTTTCGGCCAACTTGCGCACACGATGTTGCAAGCCAAAGGCATGCCATCTACGGCCGGCTAAAGTCACGGCTTGTGGAGGGTTTTAATTGTCGCCTTTGCTGACATGCACATCCATTTGCGGGAACGGGAAGTTTAATCCGTTGGCTGGAAACTGCTTGTATATCTTCTCGTTCACATCATAAAACACCTTCCAGTAGTCAACGTTCTTAGCCCAAGCACGAATAACCAGTATTATTGCGCTGTCGGCCAAGCACTCAAGCCCAACCGACGGAGAGCAATCCTTTCGCGGAATTCGCTTTATGCGCTCTTCGGCTTGATTCACCTTCCATTCCGCAGCCTTTTTCTTCACGATTTTGTGGTTATGCGCAATGCGCTGCCACCATGTGAGTTTCCGCAACTGTTCTTCGTCAAGGTCGCTCACATTTGGCACCTCGACCTTTGTCTCAAATTCATCGTTGTCGACATACTTCTTGACAATGCGGTTGTCTCCTCTCAGAATCTCTAGTGCCACATGGCGAGCCACGTCCACATCATCACCATAGGCAATGGAAATACGCCATTCAAGGCGACGGTACTTTTGGGTGGTATAGTTGTTGATTGTTCCTGTCGACAATCCGCCATTGGGAATAATGATCACCTCGTTGTTATATGTGGTGATTATCGTATTGAATATCTGAATTTCCTTCACGAAGCCCTTATTGCCGTTAAACTCAATATAATCGCCCACCTTGTACGGCTTCACCAAGAGAATGAGAACTCCGCCTGCAAAATTCTGCAATGTGCCACTCAATGCCATACCGATAGCCACTCCCGCCGAAGCAAACACGGCAATGAACGAGCTCGTTTCAATGCCGATGATTCCAATCGCTGTTATGGCAAGCATGAACAAGAACGCAATCTTGAAGAGGCTTAGCAGAAATGTGGAGATTGAGCGGTCTACATTTCGCCGTATCATCACATTGCGGATAATGTTATGCAGCTTGTTTATGATAAGTTTACCCGCACAAAACACCAATATGGCTGCAAGCAACTTTAACCCAAAGGTGATTATATAGCCACTGAATTTCTCTATCAGGCCATTCCAATTAAAGTTGGTAAGTCCCTCGGCCAATTTGTCGGGTGGAAGATTCACCAAAGAATTAACCTTGGCTGAGACTGTATCGGTTGCCGCCTGTATCTTGTTGGCTGCTATTGTGTCGACCTTTCCTGGCACTTGTAGCAAAATATGATTTATAAGCATGTTCTCAACTCGATTTATAATTGATTTTAATTTACAAAGTAATTAAAAATATGCTAAT
>CAVIEK010000119.1:0-7423 GCA_963641805.1 Bacteroides fragilis | reverse complement strand
CCAACTATGTGGCATCACGCATCAATGCTGCCAATCCCACACCCGAAAAGCCTTTTGTGCTCGGTTGCCCCACCGGAAGCTCTCCACTGGGCATGTATAAGAAGCTTATCGAGCTCAACAAAGCCGGCAAGGTGTCGTTCCAGAATGTGGTGACATTCAACATGGACGAATATGTGGGTCTGCCCGAGGAGCACCCTGAGAGCTACCACTCGTTTATGTGGAACAATTTCTTCAGCCACATCGACATCAAGAAGGAGAATGTGAACATCCTCAACGGCAATGCTGCCGATCTTGAGAAAGAATGCGCCGACTATGAGGCACGCATCGCCAAGGCTGGCGGCATCGACCTCTTTATGGGTGGTGTGGGCCCTGATGGCCACATCGCTTTCAACGAACCGGGATCATCTCTCACCTCGCTCACGCGTCAGAAGACCCTTACCCAAGACACCATCATCGCCAATAGCCGATTCTTCGACAACGATGTCAACAAGGTGCCTAAGACTGCTCTCACTGTGGGCGTGGGTACTGTGATGGCCGCCAAGAGTGTGATGATTATCGTCAACGGCTATAAGAAGGCTCCCGCCTTGCAGGCTGCCGTTGAGGGCGCAGTGTCGCAGATGTGCACTCTCAGCGCCCTGCAGATGCACCGCAAGGCTGTGATCATTTGCGACGAAGACGCCACAATGGACCTCAAGGTGTCGACCTATCGCTACTTCAAGGACATCGAGAGCAAGAATCTCGACCCTGCCACACTGCTCTGATTGAAGTATGGCTGAGGGGGCCGATTCAACCCTCCCCAGCCTTGGCAAGCGACCTAAGAAAGAATCCGGTGCCGCAATCCGGTGCTTCCGTCACGTTTCCTTTGACGGTTGTCCCGATTGCGGCACCGGCCTTTTATGCCGCAAAATCAAGTTTTGTGCATAAAAGGAGAGGCGGACGGCCATCATGCATCCTTTTGGGGATGTGGAGGCCGTCCGCCTTTGGGTTATCGCTTGCCTGTTGAGGCCGGATTATTTCAAATATTTCGAGTAGTCGGTCTTGCTCATGTCGCCCTCGGTCTGGAGTGTGCGGTGGAACGACAGGGCCAAGTCGAGGTTTTGGAGAATGTGTCCACCCTTCGACAGCTTCAGGTATTCACGCAGAAGCGGACGGTACATCGGATGGGCTGCCTTCTCTATAATCTCCTCGGCTGCCTGGATGGGGTCCTTGAAGCGCAAGTCGGCCACGCCTTGGTCGGTGACGATGATATCGACCGAGTGGATGGTGTGGTCAACGTGGGTGACCATAGGCACGATGGTGCTGATGCCGCCGTCTTTCTTAATCGACGGGCACATGAAAATCGACACGTAGGCATTGCGGGTGAAGTCGCCTGATCCGCCGATGCCGTTCATCAGGCGAGTGCCGCTCACGTGCGATGAGTTGATGTTGCCGAAGATGTCGCACTCAATGGCGGTGTTCATCGAAATCACGCCAATGCGGCGAATCACCTCGGGGTTGTTGCTTATTTCGGCCGGACGCATCAGCAGCTTGTCGTGAAGTTGATCCACATTGTCGAAGAACTCCTTCATGGCGTCTTTCGAGAATGTCATCGAGCAGGTGCTGGCAAACTTGCAGCGTCCGCTCAGCAGCAGCTTCACCACGCTGTCTTGCACCACCTCGGTATACATCTCAAACGGCGGAATCTCGGTGCTTGTGTCGAGCGAGTCGAGCACGGCGTTGGCTATGTTGCCCACACCCGACTGGATGGGGAGGAACGACTTGGGCATGCGGCCTTGCTTCATCTCGTTGATGAGGAAGTTGCACACGTTGCGGCCAATGTTGCGGGTGGTTTCGTCGACCGGAGTGAATGCGCTGCTCATGCCCAGGGGCTTCGAGCTGTAGACCACGCCAAGCACTTTCTTGGGGTCGACGTGGGCTGTGGGCGAGCCTGCGCGGTCGCTTGCCTTGTAGATGGGAATTTCGCGGCGGTTGGGAGGGTCGAGAGGCAAGTAGCAGTCGTGCAAGCCGCGAATCGTTTCCGGAATCTGGTCGTTAATCTCAATGATCACCTTGTCAGCCATCTTGAGCCATGTGGGTGAGTTGCCGAGCGCTGTGCCGAGCACCATGTCGCCATTGTCGTCGATGCTCTGCACCTCAATCAGTGCCACGTCCATCTTGCCGTAGAATCCGTATCGGAATTCCTGGGCCATCTCGCTCAGGTGACGGTCGTTGTAGTGAAGCTCGTGGGCGTTGATGCGGTTGCGCAGCTCTCCCAGCGACTGGTAGGGGGCACGGAAGTTGATGGCATGCGCGCGCGACAGCTCACCGTCGGTGAAGTCGTTTGACGAGGCTCCAGAGAAGATGTTCACTTTAAACTCGCGTCCGGCTTCATGCTCGCGACGTGCTTTGGCGGCGATTGCCGGCGGCACCACTTTGGGGTTGCCTGGCACGGTGAACCCGGAAATGCCTATAGTGAAACCGTTCTGAATGTATTCAGCGGCTTCTTCGGCCGATAAAACAGGGTAAATCATATTGATTAGTGAGAATTATTAGTGTAATTATATAGTAAACTATGTATTTTTGATTTTTCAAAAATAGGTATTTTGCACGAATTGGCAAAATCTGTGCCACAGAAAGTGGCTTTTTCACCAATCCGCGCGGGCGGCTGGGGTAGTCGTCGGTCGCGAGTGGCTTTAATTGCCGATGACCCTGGTCTTCCGGCACGGCATACAGAAGGCTGGCGTCACTGCGCGCCAGCCTTCTTGTACACCGTGTTGTCGTTGCGGTGTGATATGGCTTATCTCAGCGGCTTGGGACCATATTCGTTGGTGTCGGGGTCACCGCTTATAGCCCACCAGTAAATCAGGATGAGCCCCACGATCGGCACAAAGCCTAAGAGCTGCAGCCAACCGCTGCGTCCTGTGTCGTGCAGGCGGCGGGATCCCACGGCATACGACGGGATTATGGTGGCAATGCAGCTAATGCCGCAAGTGACGCACGCCAACAAAAAGCTGAACAGGTAGAACCACCAGAATTCGGCGCATGACGCGCGGCCATCAAAGTCGGCATACTTGTTGAAGCACACCTTAATGGCCTCTCCGAATCCCATCGATTGTGCATAAGGCTGTTGGTAAGGTTGCTGATAAGGTTGCTGTTGCGTGTAGGGCTGTTGGTATGACTGTTGCTGACCAGGAGCGGGAGGCACTTGTGTTAACAACACGGCCACTTCTGGCACATGCGTTGCCGGCAACCAATTGGCCATGCCTTCGCACCACACTAAAGAGTTTTGGTTGAGGCCGTTGGCTATCAAATCCTGCACTTCAAAAGGTCCGACCTGGCCTCCGTTGTTCGAAATGTAATACTTCATAAGTCTGTTATACGTTAAGTGGGTAATAAAGGAAGTGCCTTGGCAAGCACAACCACAAATATACGCAATAAGTGTGTGGCCACCAAATCAGACTACTCCTTTTTCGTGTGCCTTCATTCTATTGCCTATGAATCAGCAAAGGACAACGGTTGACCGCTGCCCTTTGCTGATGCTGAAGGGGGTATATCCCCTCATTTCCCCTTTGCGTGGCAATCACCGTTTCACAACGGCAGTATGTGCTTGCTTTAGAGGCTTTTTGTCACATTTAGTGTTGCTCTTTATTTATTGATCACCTTTTCGGCTTTGCTTGAGCCGTCGGTGAATGTGGTTACTTTAATGCCCACTCCGCTTACAGGATTGGCACTGGCCACGCCAGCCAAGTTGTAGTAGGTGACACTCTTCACTGTCTTTGCGTTGCAGTCAATGGTCTCGACCGATGTCATCTGACGGTCGGGAATGAATGTGTGGGTGAACTTCAGCATATACTGACGGTTGTCGGTGGTGCTGCCGATGAGGTCGCTGATGCCTGTGAGCGCATTGCCGTAAACCAGATAGATGTCGACCGAGTATTGGGCGTCTTGCAGGTTCACTTGGTTGAAGTTGAGCCCGGTGGCGATTGCCGGCTGTATGGTGCCGTTGTCATCGCGCCACCATTTGGCCACGCCTGCTGCACCGGAGGCTATGTTGCCGTCGGCGGCAAATGCCTTGTCGTGGCCGTTGATTATGTAGTACTTGATGTTGCCGTCCTCATCGGTCACATAATTGCCGTCTTGGTCGTGGATCATAATCACGGCATTGTAGTCGAGGTATGTGTTCACATCGCTCATTACTGTGGCCTTCAAGTCAAGGCCGAGCTTGTTGAAGCCGTTGTCGCCGGCCGGATATTTGGCTGTGGCACTCATTTCTGTCTTTTCTTCGTCGGTTGCGAGATTTGTGCTTTGCGTGGGCTCGTTGCCGTTGAAGAAGTATTGTGGAGCCTTGTTGTCCTTCTCATACTGCTCGTCGTCGTTGTTGGTTGAGAGTTCTGAGAACATATACTTGCGGTGTGTGAGCTGGCCGGCATTGTTGTATAGGTCGTTGTAGCTGTTGAAGTAGTTGGTGCACACGCGGCTCTTCATGCCGGCGTCTTTTGGCGCCAGCCACATACCATAGTCATAGGCGCTTGCGCTGGTGTTTATGGTGCTCCACAACTCGGCGTTCTTGCCGCTCTCTACAGAGGCCTTGCTCGCGAATGGAACTGCCTTTGGACCGCACTCTGCATAGGTGTAGTCGAGGCGGAAATTGATCACGTCGCAGTTGCCCTGTTTCACTTTCACCTGGCTCCAGCTGATGCTTTGATCGCTGAAGCTGTAGGTGCCGTCTTGCGGATTGTTGAAGTGATATTGGTAAAGCACGCCGTTGTTGATGTTGAGGTCGGTTGATGTCGCCGTGACACCGGTCATTGTGTAGGCCTCGATGAGGTCGGCGTTGGCGCTGACCTTTATGTCCGACTTTAGGTAGATGTCGGTGTTGCCGCTCACATAGTGGTAACGGGGAACGCTGATTGTGGCGTCAAGGTTCACGGGCTCGTTTTCGATGTCGTTGAGTCCGCTTTCAATGATGGTGTGGCTTTCGGCGTCGGCCGCGCTGATTGTGCTTGTGCCTTTGGCGTCTTCGCTCGTGAGATAAATCACCTCAATCTCCCATTGGTAGTTGTCTTTGTCGGTGAGGTTGTAGCAGGCATAGCTTGAAGCCGTCTTGTCGGCAATCTCCTGGTCGCTTGCTTTGGTGAAGCCGTCGTTGAGCGTGAAGCCGTTCCAGTTGGCCGTTCCGGGATATGTGGCGCTTCCATCGTTCTTGTTCACGAGTTTGAGCCGTGTGTAGGGCACCATGCCGCTATTGAGTTTCGACTCGTCGAGCTTGACGCTGAAGTCTGATCCGTAGAAAATCGCTTTTCCGCCGTTGGCTCCGGTAGCTACCATATTGTGTGGCTTGCAGTTTGCTTTCACGTCGGATGTGGTGGCAAACTCGGTGCTGCGAGGCTTTCCGGTTATGATATCACTTTGCGGCTGCATCTCGGCTGTGGCGGTCGCTTCGGAACCTTTGGCCGTCACACCGCTGAAGAAGCGGCTGGTGGCTGTGCTTGTAGCAACGGCTGTGTTGAACTCTCCCGTGACATTGTAGCGCAGTGTCTCTTTTTGGTCGGTGCCAAATTCGCTCTTGAGCGGCATACTCATAGTCGCCGGAAAGGCATTTGTCTCGGCCTTGACAGCATCGGGGCTGCCGAGTTTTGACGAGGCGGTGTTGCCCTCGGCCTCAGTGTCTTCGTCCACATTGATGGTGTAACTGCTTACTGCCTTTATCGCTTCGGGCATTTCGGTGCAGCTTACGCTCCAGTTGACTTTGGCGTCGAGCGATGTCGATGTGGGGGTCACTGGCTTGCGGCTTACGGCCGTGACGGCAATTTCGGGCTTGATCTCACTGTTGATGATCAGCTGCTCGCTGCTGGTGTAAATCTTCTTGCCTGTGGTGAGTGCGCTCCACTCGGTGCTTGTGCTTGCAAGCTCGATGCTGTTGAGGTAGGCAGTCTCTATTTTCCAAATCAGCCCTTTGATTTTTGTGATGTCGTAGGCGAGATAAATGCTGTCGGGCAGGGCATTCCATGCTGCTGCACCTGAAGTCCCCTTACCTTCTTGCGGGGCGCTTGCATACACGATGTTGCCTTCGGTGTCGCTGATCACGAGTCGGCTCAGCGGCGTGAGGCCGCTAAGCCCGTTGGTGATGACTGAGGTGAAAGTTGTGCCGTAGAACAGTGTGTTGACCTTGCCTTGGTCGGTGTGCATCACTTTCACGCTGTTAGTCACGGCCTGGAATCCCTTAGGCGACTCATCGTTGTTGATGATGTCGGGTACGGGGGTGAGCCCGTCGTTGGCGATGGCAATGACCACGTCGTTAAGGTCGGTAGAGTTTCCTCCAAACCAGTCCTCGAAACCGAAGAATGTGTATTCGTTGCCCTCGTAGCTCACGTTCATGGCCGAACACATCTTCCGGTTGTCGCTGTTCAGGTCCGATATGCTGTAGGCCTTGCCGCCTGAGTTCTCAATGTAGAGTTGTATTATTGAGCTCGCAGCATCGTCGGGAAGTGTGACGGTGAATTCTCCGGGTCGTATGTATCTCACGTCGAAGCTATAGGCACTTGTGTTCTTCCTGTCGGCGTTCAGACTGTTGACAAACAGTTTCCAGTTGTCGGTACCGTTGTTGCGGTTCAGGATGGGCACACCGTTTCCTATGCCGAGCTTCGTGCCTATTATAGAGTCGTTCTCGGCCGAGCCTTTAAGTCCCCATTGGCTTGTTGACCAGTTGTATTCATAGCAGTCGTAGTCGATATGCGGCTCCACGAAGTCGTCCTCGGCCGACCAAATCTTCACATCCTTGTATTCACCGCTTTTGGTGAGGTAGCGGTATCCCAATTTGTCGCCACGGTTAAGGGTTCCGAAGTTGGCAATGAAGAATTTGAATGTCTTTGCCTTTTCATCAAGTTTGAGCTGGAAGTCGGTAATGACCGATTTGTCAACCTCTTGCTCTTCGGGCAGATACTTGTCGATGGCGTCTTTAAGTCCTTTATACCATTCCCATGTCACTTTACCGTTCTGGTGCGGTGCATAGCCGCCGGTGTTTGTGGCTGTCTCGGTGGGCGTCGCAGCCCACGCCAGAATCACGCACAGCATGAATGCGATGACTCCTGAAGTCTTCTTCATAACTTGTGAATCGTTAGTTTGTTAATTAATTATTACGTCTTTATTCGTTGTCCTTTTCCTAAGGGATGGCGGCCTCCAGCCCGTGAAGACCTACAATCCTTCCCCTGCACTTCCCTTGGTGCGAGTGCAGCCGTTGTGGCTATGCACGTGGCACTGCGTAGAAGCGTTGTTGCGCATTTGGGTCAAGTTAAGAGATGGGTAACGGTTCTCTCTTGCTCTTTAATGATTATTTCACAATATTACCTGAAATACGAAGTCAAACGTCATGAGCTCCGTGAAAATCAGCGTCAATTGTTATTGTAGATAAATACGCCAGTCTTTCAATTGCAAGGTTGAGCAC
>CAVIEK010000118.1:0-7514 GCA_963641805.1 Bacteroides fragilis | reverse complement strand
GCGTTGGGCGGTAATGGCATTGACCGCCCAATGCATTAAAATGGATTCTATGACCGAGAGTCACGCTAAAGAGCGACCAGAATGCTGTCGTCACTGTTATTGGCGCTCTTCAGAACCATGGTAGTGGGAGAAAGAGCCGAATATGACGAGAACACAAACTTGTCGGCGGCAACAGCCTCGGCAAACTCTTTAATAGCAGGATATGCCTTGCTGAAAGCTGCAGTGTTCTCGATTGTAGAGGCTTCGAAATCGGTGTAAGAAAGCGAGCCGTCGCTGCCAATAACAGGATTTATCATAAAGAACGGGCGAGATGTGGCACTTTGCGTTTTGCGCTTTATGGAAATCTCTATACCATAACGCTGGAGGGGGTATTTAGTGCTGTTGAGGTAAATGAAACGTACCGACGACACTTGGAACGCCTTGGTTGCAGTTACTTGGTTTACTAATTTATTGTAAAGTTCCAAATACTTACCTGTGCAGTAACTGCCGTTGATTGTCCAAGAGAGCGACTTGTGTGTGAAAACGCCCACAAGCGGCCCGGCACTGATGACGGCCTTGCCGTCGTCGGTGCAAAGGAGCGAGCCGTCGGTCTGGCGCACAAAGCGCTGAATAGTCTGGCCGCCATCCACTTTCAGACCCTCGAGGAACGAGATACCGTCGTGAGAGACGATACAGTTGGCCGACTGGGTGCTCACAATAGAGTCGGTGCCCTCAGGGAAATAGCTGATAATGCCATCAGAGCCGCCACTCACCACATAGCGCTGGCCGCTTGCAAGAGTGAGGTAGATGCGCGGAATCTTGGGGCTAAAGAGGTTGTCCTTAAGATCCTTGACCTCGTTGAGGAAAGTCTCATCTTGCACACCCTCATCGACACGGGTCATAATCATGCTCAAACCGTGCTTCTTACCTTCGACATAAAGGGTGTCGCCCGAATACTTCATGAGGTCGAACTCATAGTCGCCCTCGTGGCCACGGCCTGCCTCGTTGGTTGAGGTGGAACCGATGTCGTTGGGGTCGGCAAAGATGTGGAACACGCTGTTGAAGGTGCTGAGTGAAAGCACGGGGCCATTGTCGGTAATGATTTCCCATAGCGAGTTGTCGGTGCCATAGGTGTCGCTCTCGACACCCGATTTCGCCTCACCTATCCACTGGTTATAGCCGCTGATTTGCACGGTGCCGTCCTTGCTAAATGTAAGCAAATAGTCATAGCCCTCCTCAGAGGCGTTGGCAAAATACTGGAGCTCCCATTTGCCGCCCTTGCTGGTGAGGATATCGGTATAATCCTTCTTGGCCTGCTCAAGACGCTCACTTGCGGTCTTGTCGAAGATGTCGTCCTCGTTGTTTTTGAAGCAAGACGTGAGCGAGACACCCATTGCGAGCAACAAAGCCAAAGATATATTGAATTTCATTTTCATCTTGTTGTAGAAATTAAGCAGTTAGGATTTATTTAACATTTTCGATTTGCTTGCGCAGCTCGTTGATGTCGGCAGTCTTCATGCGTGCCTGCACCTCGGCCCTGATTGCATCGAGGTCAACACCGAATGTGTCGCGCAGCCAGTTGCGCAGGAGCGACACTTTGCGGTTAATTGCCTCGACACCGTCGATGCCGTCGTTGTCCTCCACGTCATAAACCTTGATACGCTCGCCCTTGGAGTCGCGCTCGGTCTTGTAATATTTCTGCACTATACCCGTAGAGTCCTCCTCGGTGAACACGTCGCGCTCATTGCAATAGTTAAGCGTGCGCTCGGGATTGTTGTCGGGATAGTAGTAGTAGCAATAGTAGGTGGCCTGTTGCGCACCCTCAACCTTGTTGGAAGCCCAACCACGGCCGGCAAGCTCGAGCAAGCGGGCCCACTCGGCGTCGGTCAAAGTGATGTAGTTGGCAATGGTCTCGGCCACATCCTCGCGGAAAGCAGAACTTGCGTAAGGGGTGGTGAAGCCAAGTGACGCGCAGACACCCGAGTTGCGGTCTTGCCAGTTTTGGGAATCATACTTGCCAATACTGATGGTATTGAACTCGGTAGGATAGCTCTTGGCCTGGTGCAGAATGTGAGCAAACTCATGGTGCATGGTCTGCAGATACTGGTTGTTTAGCGAGGCGATGTCGCTGACGTCAAGGTTGTTGACCTTAAAGAGCGAGATTTTCACACCACCTTCAGCCAGACCCACCGTCTCATTGTGGCTTTGGGGGTTGATTGCCGCAGATCCCACGAAAGCCAGGATGCGGGGGCAATAGGTCTTGAGGAACTCGTCACCCACAATCTTCGAGTAGACGTCGAACCACAAGTATTTCGATAGCAGAGCCAGATCCTCACTCTTCGACAGTGTGGCGGGCACCAGATTGTAGGTCATATTGGTGCTGATGTCCTTGAGCTTGTATTGCACTTCCACGTTGTATGGCTCAAGAAAGTTCTGCTCCAGCCACTTGTCGAACTTATATGTTACCTGAGTGGTATCGACAGTGGTCGACGGATCGGGGAAAATGGTATCGGTGAACTTGTCGTCGCTGCATGAGGCGAGCGACATTGCTGCCGATGCTGTGAGCAGCAGCGGAGCTATATATGATCGTTGAATCCAAATATTTGAATTATTTATAAGAAGGAATCAATTCGCTCTTGATGGAAACCTTGTTGGCCGAGCTTACACCCTTAGTGCCGACAAGCGCCTTAGCCTTGATATACTCGTCGTTGTTGTAGCGCGGGTTGGGGGTAAAGCCTGTAGAGAGCACCTCGGTAGGGATCTGGATTGCATAGCGCGAGTCAAGAGTCTGGAGAACCTTAGTGCCGTAAGTGCCTATCTTGTGAGAGATTGACAGACCCATGCGCTTGATATCGAACCAGCGCATGCCGTTGTGCACATTCTGGATGCGGCGGTAATGGAGCACGCATTGCAGATAAGGCTCAATTTCGGCAGTCACACTATATTGTGCGCTCGGGCACACCTCATCGACGTGGATGTCCTTGAGGATGCCAAAGCCGGGATTATAGTCGCGGTTGTAGAAACTTTCGATAAGCGTGCGGGTGAGCGGCTTCATGCTCGAAGAACCCTTGTCGGTGTTGTTCTGACGCGCATCATCCCACACCTTGAGGTCTTCGAAGCAGCCCTCGATGTCGCCCATGAAGAGCTTGGCCTCGGCACGGCAGAGGATAGTCTCCTCGGCAGTGAACTCGGCACGCACATTATGAGTGTAGCCGATACCGGCAGTCTTGTCGGTGTACTCAAACTGCTCGCCAGCAGCACCTGCGAAGTATGCTCCGTATTCCGAGCCACCACTTGAGCCGAGCACGCCACGGAAGCAGGAGTTCATAGAGAACGTTTCCCCAGTGGCAGTGCTGGTGAACTTATTGTCCTTCCAACTCGGGCCAGGGCCTTGGATTGTGGCACGCTTGGCATCGCGGTTGCAAGTGTAGCGGTAACTGCTGCTCAGACGGCGCGGCCACTGCGAATAGGTGGCAAAGAGCAGGAAGTTGTTGGGACGCGCGATGCGAGTGTAGTAGAGCGAGATGTCTTTGATATAGTAGAAGCTCGTCTGCGACCAGATGTCAGACATCAGAGTGTTGGGGTCCTGACCGGCGAAGGCCGAGTCGGCATACTGCACCACCTTGGGATACTCACGCTTGAAGAGGTAGTAGCGAGCCGCAAAGGCATAGGCTGCCTGCTTGTTGAAGTGGTATTTGGGCACATCGTAGTAGTTGTCGTTGATGAGCGGAATGCCTGCGAGGAGGTCGCGCTCGATGCTGTCGTAGTCCTGCTTGAGGGTGCCGCGCTCATACTTCACGTCAAGCTTAGTCTCAGGCTTGGTGATGTATGGGATGCCCACAATGGTATCGCTTGCCTCCTGGCCGCGGTAAGGCATGCAGAAGATGTTGGCCAGGATGAAGTGATGGTATGCACGACTCACGAGAGCCTCGCCGCGCACTGCCTTGAGCTTGGCGCGGTCGTCGGTCGAGAGGTTTTGTTTCTCGAGACGGTCGGCAGCCTCAAGAGCAGCGTTGCAGGCAGCGATTGCACCGTAGCAGCCGTTCCACATCATTGACGGGGAGTTGGTGCTGGTCGACGACTTGACGTCTTCCCAAGCAAAGAGCTCATCGTCCATCACGTCGTACGACGAGAGGTTGTAGCGCACACCGTCGTCAGAGGGCGAGTTGTTGTCGATCACATTGTCGGTAGAAAGCTCGCACACTGTAGAGTAGTCATATTGGTTGTAAGCGTCGACCAGCAGCTCGTGTGCCTGTGTCACAGTATTGATTTCCACACGTGTATCGGGCGACTTGTCGAGGAAATCGTTGCACGAAGTCATCGATAAGAATGCCGCTGCGGCCGTTAATGCTATATAATTGAATTTCATATTTTTCTTAAACCTTAAATTACGCGTTGATTAAAGTCCAAATCTCAGAGTGAATGTAAACTGCTTCGGGTTAGGTGAAGCCACACCACCGCTGTTGAAGAACTCAGGATCCTGACCGTTGAGCTTCTTGTCGGCATAGAGCAGGCAGAGGTTGGTTGCAGCAACCTTCACCGATGCGCTGGTGAGACGGAGGGCACGGAGAATGACTGAGGGGATGTCGTAGGTGAGCGAAACCTCCTTCAGACGGATGAAACCGCCATCGGCCACACGGGCAGTACTGTAGTTGTAGGCGCTGTAGGCGCGTGCGAGCTTGGTATCGGCATAATACTGACGGCGCGAGGCGATAACCGGGATATTGGTGTAAGCCTCATCGCCAGGCATCACCCAGCGGTTCTTGAATTCCTTAGGCATTGCGGTAAGGTCGCTGTAGTAAGAGGCGAATACCGGAGAGAGACGCACCTTGTTGCCGAATGCATAGGTGAGGAACACGTTGAGGTGGAATCCACGCCAAGCGACGTTGTTGCCGAAACCGCCAGTGTAGGGGGCATCAACCGGGCCTTCATATTTAAGGTATTCGGTGTTCTCCCAGTTCTGGAAGTTGATGTCGCTGGTGACAACATTGCCGTCGGGATCGAGGAATTGCGGGATACCGTGGCTGTCGAGGCCCACAAACGGGATAGAGAAGATTGCGCGCTGCGGATAGCCTTCCTTGGCGAAACCTGAGCTCTGCACGAGGTTCATCACAGTGGAGCGAGACTGCAGCTTGGTAATCTTGTTCTTTGCATAAGAGAATGTGAAGTCGGTAGTCCAGCTCACGCCGTTGGGATTCTCCTTGGGGTCGTTCTGGATGTTGCGGCTCGAGATTGTGAACTCTACACCGTGTGCGGCCATCTCGGCCACGTTACCGAACTTGGTTGAGAAACCGCCCACACCAGAGTTGTACATGCGTCCGATAAGGTCGTAGTTGTTACGCTTATACCAGTCGAACACCAAGTTCAGGCGGTTGTGGAAGAAACCGAGGTCAACACCGATGTCGAGCTCATGCTTCTTTTCATAGGTAAGGTCGCTGTTGGCGAGCGACGAGATGGCGAGACCCAGCTCTTGAGCGTCGCTCTCCTGACGCCACGGACGGCTCGAGTAATAAAGCGCCTCGGCATTAGCATAGCTTGTGGGGCCGCTCTCGGCGGTAAGCGAGTAGCTGGCGCGAATCTTGGCGTAGCTCAGAGTGCTGTTGCCCTTCCAAGCCTTGAACCAAGGCTCCTCGTAGATGTTCCATCCTGCCGACACGTTCCATGTGGGAAGCCAGCGGCTCTGACGGGTCTTACCCATCTTGTTGGAGCCTTCGTAGCGGATTGTGCCCACGAGCATGTAGCGGCCCATGAAACTGTAGGTTCCGGTTCCGAAGTAAGCGAGGTTGCGGGTGTTGCCGAACTGGTCGCTGAAGTAAGAGCCGTTCTCTTCCTGCATCTGCTTGAAGAGCTCGTAGCGAGTGAACGGCAGGCGTCCGTTGTTGTAAACGATGCCCCAGCCGGTGAACGACTCCTGGTGGCGCTGCACCTTGCTTGCCTCCATACCGGCGAGCAGGTTGAGCGTGTGCTTGTTGTTGAAGATAGTGTTGTAGGTGGCGGTGCCGCGGAAGTCGTATTGCGAAACCGAATACTGGGTGTAGTAAAGGATACCACCCTTGGGCAGAACCGAGATAGGCAGAGAGTTGGCGTCGTCGGGATCGGTGTAGAGGTACTTGTTGCTGCTGCGGATGAGAGCGTCCTCGGGGTCGATACCTGCGCGGTAGGCCTTGGCTTGGTTACTGTTGTCCATCACATAGTGGTTCTGGTCGCTGCTACTGTAGCGGTAAGAACCAAGGAGGTTGATTTCGAGACCCTTGACAGGAGCGATGTTCAGCTCGCCCTGGAATTTAAGGTCTTGCACATTGATGTCGATGTAGTTCTGCTGAAGCTCATCGAATATGTTGAAATCGGTATAGTTACGAGTGTAGGTAGTGTTGGCATCGAGTGCGCGCGATGTATTCATCGCGTAGCTGAACGGGTTGATGTCGAACGAGCGTTTAACCTCGCCGTTCACAGCGTCGACATCCTGGCTGAGTGTGCCCGGAGCTTTCTGCTTGCGGTAGCTGTCGCTGGTGAGGATTTTCACTTTCACCTTGTCGGTAAGGCGATACTGAGCATTGGCATTGAAAGTGTAACGCTCAACGCGGCTCGACTTGTACCATCCGGGATCGTTCATCAGCGAGAGAGAAGAATAGAAGTTGCCTCGGTCGGTACCACCCGAGATGCTCACAGCGTGGTTTTGCATCACGTTGTTGTTGAAGAGCAGGTCGAACCAGTTAGTGTTGCGGAACTCGGCCTCACGCAGATAAGCGTTCTTGGCGGCGGTGGTGTTGGGCATGCCGAAAGAACCGTTCTCATAGCTGTTGATCAGGCCGTACATGTGACCGTAAACGCCGGTGTTGCTCGACTTTGTGAGAGACGACATCGAGAGCCAGCCTTTTTCTTCCATTTCCTTATATATACCCATCTGCTCCTGAGAGTTACAGATGTTGTACTCATTATAGTTGGGCTTCATGCGGTAGGTAAACTCGCCCGTGTAGTTGATTGAGGTGTGTCCAGCCTTACCGCTCTTGGTGGTAACGACGATCACACCGGCCATTGCCTTGGCACCATAGATTGATGTTGCGGAACCGTCCTTGAGCACTTGGAAGCTCTCGATATCGTCGGCGTTCAGACCGGCGATGGCCGAAGAGATAAGTGTCACGGCGTCGCCCGACGAAAGGTCGTCGGCGTCAACCTCGACTGCGTCTTCCAAAACCACACCGTCGACAACCCACAGCGGCTTAGAAGTACCGTAGATTGACGTTGCACCGCGGACGCGGATTTTAGGAGCAGTACCGAAAGTACCAGTGACGTTTTGCACCTGCACACCAGCGACTTTACCCTCGAGGCCACGACTGATGTCGGCCACACCCGAGAGCTTTGCCTTGTCGGCATCCACCTTAGTGGCGGCACCGGTGAAGAGGCGGCGGTCGATTTTCTGCATACCCGTTGCAACCACCTCTACCTCACCGAGGTTCTTGGAAGTTGACTTAAGCACGATTTTCATTTGTCCGTTGGTTGAGACAGCAACCACCGGCGTCTGGTGGCCAACGTAA
>CAVIEK010000117.1:4588-7565 GCA_963641805.1 Bacteroides fragilis | reverse complement strand
CCCTATTCCTGGGAAAAAATGAAAAAATCACATTGATAATTTTCCGAAATATAAAAAAATGTGTATTTTTGAATTTAAATGTGAGGCTTATGGGCGAGTGGCGCTTTGATCGCTTGCTCAGATGTCGACTTTAATAACGAATAACAATATGGAATCGCGAGAAATGTCTGAATCGAAAGAGATTCTCGAAAAGGAAGTAACCTTGGGAAATGAGGCTGCCGAACAGGTGGCTGAATGTGTTGAGGAAAAAGCTGAAATGGCCGCAGCGCCCACTTCGGTAGTTGATAAAACAAATGCGACAGAGGAATCGGTATCATATTCTTCTATGTCGAAGGCAGAGCTTGTTGATGCTCTTGAGAGCCTGGTTGATAAGCCTGTCGACGAAGTGAAAGAAGACGTGCCACAAATCAAGGCTGCTTTTTTTGCCATTCGCAAGGATGAGATAGCAAAAGAGAAAGCCGCATTCCTCGCAGAAGGCAATGAGGAATCAGCGTTTGCTGTCAAGGAAGATGAGGCTGAAGGCCGTGTCAAGGAAATCCTGCAGACGCTGAAGGAAAAGCGGGCTGCCTATAATGCAGAACAAGATGCCATCAAGACCGAAAATCTCGACAAAAAGCGCAAGATAATAGAAGAGATAATAACTATTAGCAACGACACCGACAATATAAACAAGCAGTTTGCGCATGTGCAGCAGTTGCAACAAGACTTTAAAGCTATTGGCGACGTTCCGGCGACTGATGAGACTGATGTCTGGAAAGAATACCAGATGGCGGTTGAGAAATTTTACGACTTGCTCAAGATCAACAAGGAGTTGCGTGACTACGATTTCAAGAAAAATCTTGAGATAAAGCAGCAGATTTGTGCTTCGGCCGAGGCTTTAGATGATGAGAGCAGCATAGTTGATGCGTTTAAGAAACTGCAGGAACTCCACGCCACTTGGCGCGAGACAGGTCCTGTGGCTAAGGAACTGCGCGAGGGCCTTTGGGCAAGATTTAAGAACGCTTCGTCGGTTGTCAACAAAAAATATCAGCAATTCTTTGAGGAACGCAAGCAGAGCGAGAAAGCCAATGCCGATGCCAAAACTGCCTTGTGCGAGAAAATAGAGGCCATTAAGCTCGATGCCCTCAAGACTTATGCATCCTGGAACGAAGCAACCAAGGAAATACTTGCACTTCAAGATGATTGGAAAAAAGTGGGGTTTGCATCGAAAAAGGTGAATGCCGAACTCTTTGCGCGTTTCCGTAAGTCGTGTGACGAATTCTTCGGACAAAAGACCGAATTCTTCAAAAAAATGAAGGATGAGCTTGCTGCAAATTTGGCCAAGAAGACAGAACTTTGCGAAAAGGCTGAGGCTCTGAAGGACTCTACCGATTGGAAAGCCACGGCTGAAGCCCTTGTTGCCTTACAAAAGGAATGGAAGACTGTGGGACCAGTGGTGAAGAAACATAGCGATGCTGTGTGGAAACGCTTTATTGCCGCCTGTGACCACTTCTTTGATGAGAAAAAGAAGAATGCCAACAGCACACACGCTGTTGAGCACAGCAACCTCAAGAGCAAGAACGAGGTGATAACTGCCATCGAAGCCCTACTGGCCGATGATAATGCCGACCAGGTCGATGCTGCCAGCAAAGTGCGCGAACTGATGGGTAAATGGCAAGAAATAGGCCATGTGCCTTTTAAGGAAAAGGATAAGGTGTACGCACGTTACCGCGAAGCTGTCGATAAGGCTTACGATAAGTTTGACATGAAGGCCACACGCGCCAGAATGGCAAACTTTGAGAGCGCCATCGCCAAAAGCTCAGGAGACAAATTGCAGCGAGAGCGTGAACGTCTCGTCCGCACTTATGAGCAGAAGAGCAATGAGCTGAAAACATATGAGAACAATCTTGGCTTCCTATCGGCACGCTCCAAGGCCGGCAACTCAATCGTCAAGGAAATGGAGCGCAAGATACAAAAGATTAAGGAAGATATCACCATGCTCGAGAACAAGATTAAGGCTGTTGATGATAAGGCTTGATAATCTTGTGATTGCAAGGTGATGCAATCATACACATACATCACTCTCCCGTTGTAGCAGGCTTTGCCTAAGGCCCGATGGGAGAGTTTTGTGATTTATGCAACATGACACTGATAAGAAAAATAAGTGGAGAGTAAGGGAAGATACGGACAATTCATACGATGGATTTTCACCGGAGTGGATTTCATCATACTCAACGCGACATATGCTTTCACTTGCCTGTGGAATAATGTGTCCGACGATTTCTTTTCACGCCCTGTAGGGCTTATGCTAAATGTGGCGTTTTTGGCAATACTCCACATCTTTTCGAGCATACATGCCCGTCGAGTGGTGTATGCCGACAGGGTGCTACTGAAAGTCATAAAGACCGTTGCCATACATGCAGCCATCTTCCTTTCGCTTCTGTCGTTCCTTGATATCAGCAACACCTCTTGGCGAATTGTTGTCAAATTCTACTTGCTGTTTTTCAGCTGCCTCGGAATTTGGTGGATTTTAGCCCGAAAGGTGATAAAATGGTATCGTAGCAAGGGCTTCAATTATCGGCGCATTGTGGTTATTGGTGGCGGTAACGTGGGCATGAGACTAATCGATGAGCTTAAGTCGGATTCCGGTTATGGATATCGTATATTGGGGCTGTTTGACGATGCTCCTTTGCCGCATAAGTTTGACGGATATACCGGCTCTCTGTCACAAGTCCCCGAATTTCTGCGACAGCATACCATTGATGAAATGTATTGCGCGATTCCCGATACCGACGACGATGCTGTGGCGCATCTGATAAAACTAGCTGAGGCAAACGCTATTGACTTCTATTACGTGCCACAATTCGGACGCCACATAACACGTCGATTCGAGTTGGAATCAATAGGTAATGTGCCTGTTCTTTCAATCAGGCCATACCCGCTTGGCAACCCGTTCAACCGCATTGCCAAACGCATGTTTGATTTCATCGTCTCAAGT
>CAVIEK010000117.1:1747-4578 GCA_963641805.1 Bacteroides fragilis | reverse complement strand
CCCCGATTGTGTTGATTCCTGTTGCGATTGGAATAAAGTTGACATCACCAGGGCCTGTGTTCTTCAAACAACAGCGAACCGGATACCGAGGCAAGCCGTTTAATTGCTACAAGTTTCGCACCATGCGCGTGAACAAGGAAAGTGATACCCGTCAGGCCTCAAAGAACGATCCGCGAACCACGCGTTTCGGCGAATTCCTGCGCCATACCAGCATTGATGAATTACCGCAGTTTTTCAATGTGTGGAAAGGTGACATGTCGATTGTAGGGCCGCGGCCGCATATGATCAAGCACACCGAGGCATACAGCGCGCTTATTGAGCAATATATGGTACGCCACACGATAAAGCCAGGTATAACCGGGTGGGCGCAGGTCAATGGCTATCGTGGCCAGACCGACCAACTTTGGAAAATGGAGAAGCGTGTGGAGTTTGATGTTTGGTATACCGAGAACTGGAACTTTATGCTGGATATGAAGATTATATTGCTCACAGTCATCAACGTTTTTAGGGGAGAGAAAAATGCCTTTTAACCAACATGGAAGGTGCGTTTCGGCGATATGGATGAGAACGAATTAATGAGCAAGGCATTAGCGGTCCTTAAGCGTTTTTACGGATACGATAGCTTTCTTCCGCTGCAATTCCCTATAATCAGTCACGTGATGAATGGCGGTGACGCCGTAGTGCTCATGCCCACAGGCGGGGGTAAGTCGCTCTGTTACCAAATACCATCCTTGCTCAACGAGGGATGTACAATAGTTGTGTCACCTTTACTGGCACTGATGACCGACCAGGTTGACTCTTTGCTGGCCAATGGCATACCGGCAGCAGCCGTAAACAGCCAACAGACCGAGGCCGACAACCGTGATATCTTGGAAAACGTATTTGCTGGCAGAATCAAACTCCTTTACATCTCACCCGAACGTCTTATGAGTGAAATTGACCAATGGTCAACATCAATGCCGATTGGCCTAATTGCCATCGATGAGGCGCACTGTATCTCTCAGTGGGGGCATGATTTCCGCCCTGAATACACTCAGTTGGGCGTTTTGCGTCGTAAGTTCCCTCGAGTGCCGATAATGGCGTTGACTGCCACTGCTGATCGGTTGACCCGAAACGACATACGCAAGCAGTTGTCTATCCCCGACGCTAAAATGTTTGTCACGTCATTCGACCGCCCTAATATATCGTTGAAGGTGGTCAGTGGACTGACGGCCAAGTCAAAGATGCATCGTATCGCCAACTTCATTAGTGCCCACCACTCACAAAGTGGCATTATATATTGCTTGAGTAGAAAGACCACTGAATCGATGGCTCAAAAGTTACGGGCTCTAGGCTTTAACGCAATGGCCTTTCATGCAGCGATGTCGACTGCCGATAAAATAGGGTGCAGCGTGCATTCATAAACGATGATGTGCAGGTGATATGCGCTACGGTGGCTTTTGGTATGGGGATTGACAAGAGCAATGTGCGATGGGTGATTCATAACAATATGCCAAAGAACATTGAAAGTTACTATCAGGAAATCGGTAGGGCAGGACGCGACGGAATGCCGGCCGAGGCTTTGATGTTTTATTCCTTTGGCGACGTGGTCACACTGTTGAAGTTTGCCAACGATTCGGGCCAGTCGAAGGTTAACGTTGACAAGTTGAGGCGTATGCAACAGTTCGCCGAATCGAGTGTGTGCCGGAGGCGGGCTCTGTTGAATTACTTCAACGAGCCTTACGACCATGATTGCGGAAACTGCGACGTGTGCAACAACCCGCCTGACCGCATCGACGGAACCACATTGGTGCAAATGGCCCTTAGCGCCGTGGCGCGAACCAATGAACATGTGGGCATACTCACCGTGATTGACATTCTTCGTGGTTCGCATAAGGCCGAGATTGCAGCTGCCGGTTACGATACTCTGAAGACGTTCGGTGTGGGACGTAGCATCTCTTTTGCCGCATGGAACAGTTACCTGCTGCAGATGCTGCAAATGGGTCTTGTGGATGTGGCCTACAATGAGGGAAACCATTTGAAGATAACCGGATATGGCCGAGAGGTGCTTTTCGGACGCAAGTCGGTGTTGCTGTCAAAATTCTATTACGAGAGCGCAGGACGCACTTCCAAGGCAAATGCCGGAAACTTGTTGGATGTCCCGGCAAACGCCGATGAGGAATTGTTTGGCGTCTTGAAACAATTGCGCTACGATATTGCCCGGGAAAAAGGCATTGCTCCATACATGGTATTTAGCGATAAGGTGCTTCACGTGATGTCGAGCGAAAGACCTGTCTCCAAAGCCCAGTTCGGCACACTTTATGGAGTGGGTGAGCACAAGATGGAGTTGTATTGGCGGAGATTTACCGCAGTCATTTCTCAGTGGTGCGCAAAAAATCAATAAGCGCGTTCACGGCCAGTGTATCAGCCGGAAGCCATTTCACTGTGTTCAGTTCTTCTGGGGAGAGCCATTTGGCGTCTTCTGCCTCAAGTAGACAATAGTAATCGTCGTTTTGAAACCTACAGAGAAAGCAGTGCATTTGCAGGTGGAAGTCGGGATAATCGTAGTCAATTGTACATAACAATTTTTCCACTCTGATATCGGCGTTAAGTTCTTCCTTAATCTCACGCCTTACAGTGTCGGCGGGAGCTTCCTTGGGTTCTGATTTTCCCCCAGGAAATTCCCACCAATCCTTAAACTCCCCATAGCCGCGCTGCGTGGCCAGATATTTGCCGTCATTTTCTATGACTGCGGCTGCCACGTTTATGGTTTTTACATGCATCTTTTTCTGGAAAGTTGGAATTCGAACATTAGAGGAACGACCAAACAAGATTGCCGGTGATCAGTTCAA
>CAVIEK010000117.1:0-1737 GCA_963641805.1 Bacteroides fragilis | reverse complement strand
GTATATGGTAGGGAGGATGACAATCAATCGCTCACCCAGGCTTCATTATACTTCGATGGTAGGGAATTTATCTCTTTTGTCAATTTGCAGTAGTCGTCGCTTCTGTCGATATATACACGATACGTGTTCCCCTTTTTTCTGATTTTGGCATTCATATCCATATTGGCTGAAATGAATTTTTTGGCTTGTGATTCAGTTCTGAATGTGGATATTACTAAGTAGTATTTGCCTCCAGTGCTGTCGGGGATTGCCGTTGGCGTCTTGTCCTGTATGGTTGAGCTTGAGATTACTTTGATCGTTTGCTTAGGCTGTTGTTTGATTTGTGGAACACTGATAGCCGCCAGGTCGTGGTGGGTCATATCGACTGATATGGGCGTGCTTAATATGCAGTAAAGGGCTATAAGGATAATGAAGGAGGCTGCCACGCGCAAATAAGTTCTGAATGGGTTCTGGCTGGCCGCGCGCTCTCTCTCTCGTGTGACAGTTGTTTCCTGTTTGTGTTGTGATGAGTTGTGCTCGGCCTCGTTTCGTTGCTCTGAGATTGTCTTTATCTCAATCCTTTGCTTGAGCCCGAAATACTCGTCGCAGTTGTTGCTACGTGAAAATGGAATGAATTCGGTGTTGCCTTCTTCGTTTGGCATGAAATATCCTAAATTGCCAAACGGGATCTCTTTACCGTCGGCCATGAATTTCTTGAACACTTGCACGTTTAAGGCAATATGCCTCATCGCTTCATCGAAGCTAACACCTTCGCGTCTTACAATTGATTGAGCCAGCAGGCCGTCGTTATGGCTCACCGATGCGTTGAAGCTGATGTTGCGACGGGGCTTGGAAATACTGTGGGCAACCGCATTGATTTTGGCATCGTTGTGCTGGGCGATAAGTGCACCCCAACCAGGAACGACCACGCAATCGTTGCTCGCCATTAAGTATTCTATGTGCTCAATAATTGAAATCATAGCACAAAGTTACAAAATTGTCACGTCATTTCAAAGATGTCAATGACTTAATTTGAAGGCATGATTTTGAGCAATTCCTTAACTTCGGCAGCGCTGATTCCGTGCTGCTCTGCGAGCTTTATGTCGCGTCCCATGTCTTCGGTGTTGAACCTCAACTTGTTGAGCAGGGCTCTGAGCAAATAAAGATAACCGTCGTTGCTGTCAATCTGAAGTCCGCTGCGGATGTCGTCCTCGGCATCGTTAAGGCGTTTCATCATCAAGTAGCAGTGTGCCCTGTTGGCTAAAATTGAAGTGGATGGACGTACCTTTATTATTTTTGAATAATGGTCGACTGCCTTTGCATAGTTCCCGTTGACCTCATTCAGTTTGCCAAGTCCTTCTTGTGCCAATGCTGAGTTGGGGCTTATTTTTGTTATCTCCATAAATAGGTCTTCAGCCTTTTTATAGTCGCGCCGCTGTATTGAGATAATACCTAAGTTATACCTTGATTCGGTGTTGCTTAGGTCTAGTTCGGCCACTCTGGCATAGTCCTTCCGCGACAATTCAATGCTGTCAATGGTCATATAGGCTGCGGCCCTGTTGAGCAGAATTGTGACGGAATTCGGGGTCATGTCGAGAGCCAGCGAGTAGTTTTTTATCGCTTGTGTGACCTTACCCTGGTATCGCTGAATGGTGCCGATGTTCGACAGTATCAAGGAGTTATTATGGTTGGTCGGGTCTGCTTTTATGGCATTGCGTAAAAAATACTCGGCTTTTGCCCAATCCTGCCCCTTTATGT
>CAVIEK010000116.1:0-7731 GCA_963641805.1 Bacteroides fragilis | reverse complement strand
GGCCTGCTCCAGGGCTTTTACGCCTTGGCACGGCATTTGCAATTCATTAACCGACCGGTTGGTGGTCTCACCAATCGGCAAACCACAAAATTTGATTAATAACTAAAAAACAGAAAATAAATTATGGGAAAGATTATTGGTATCGACCTCGGTACAACTAACTCTTGTGTAGCGGTTCTCGAAGGAAAGAACCCTGTTGTGATACCCAATAGTGAGGGACGCAACACCACTCCATCTATTGTGGCATTCGTTGATGGCGGCGAGCGCAAGGTGGGCGACCCGGCAAAGCGCCAGGCAATCACCAACCCCACGCGCACCGTATACTCAATCAAGCGCTTCATGGGTGAAAGCTATGACCAGGTGACAAACGAGATCTCTCGTGTTCCTTATAAGGTTGTCAATAACGGCAACAACCAGCCTCGTGTTGAAATCGACGGACGTCAGTATACTCCGCAGGAGATTTCGGCCATGGTTCTTCAAAAAATGAAAAAGACTGCCGAAGATTATTTGGGACAATCTGTCACCGAGGCTGTGATTACTGTTCCGGCTTACTTCAACGATTCACAACGCAAGGCCACTAAGGAAGCTGGCGAGGTGGCTGGCTTGAAGGTGCTTCGCATCGTCAACGAGCCTACTGCCGCAGCTCTTGCTTATGGCTTGGACAAGGCAAATGGTGATAAGAAGATTGCCGTGTTCGACCTTGGTGGCGGAACTTTCGATATCTCTATTCTGGAGCTCGGTGATGGCGTATTCGAGGTTAAGTCGACAAACGGTGACACACACCTTGGTGGCGACGACTTCGACCAGCGCATCATTAACTGGCTTGCCGACGAATTCCAAAAAGACGAGAATGTGGATCTTCGCAAAGACCCGATGGCTTTGCAACGCCTCAAAGAGGCTGCCGAAAAAGCCAAGATTGAGTTGTCGAGCTCAATGTCGACAGAGATTAACCTGCCTTACATCATGCCGGTGAACGGAGTGCCTAAGCACTTGGTTAAGAGTCTTACCCGTGCAAAGTTTGAACAACTTTGTGACGATTTGATCCAAAGCACCATCAAGCCTTGCGAACAGGCTCTGCATGATGCCAACCTCTCTACCAGCGATATCGATGAGGTAATTCTCGTGGGAGGATCTACCCGTATCCCAGCCGTGCAGGAAATCGTGCAGAAGTTCTTTGGCAAGGCTCCGTCAAAGGGTGTCAACCCCGACGAGGTGGTTGCCGTGGGGGCTGCAATTCAAGGCGGTGTGCTGAGTGGCGATGTTAAGGACGTGCTTCTGCTCGATGTGGTACCTCTCTCGGTGGGCATCGAGACACTGGGCGGCGTTATGACAAAACTCATTGATGCCAATACTACAATTCCGACACGCAAGAGCGAGACTTTCTCGACGGCAGTCGACAATCAGCCATCGGTCGAGATCCATGTGCTTCAGGGTGAGCGTCCAATGGCTAAAGACGACAAGACTCTCGGCAAGTTCCACCTTGATGGCATCACTCCCGCGCCACGTGGCGTGCCGCAAATTGAGGTCACATTCGAGATCGATGCCAATGGCATCATGAATGTTTCGGCAAAGGACAAAGCTACTGGTAAAGAGCAGAGCATCAGAATTGAAGCGTCGAGTGGCTTAAGCGATGCTGAAATCCAGAAGATGAAGGATGAGGCTGCCGCCAATGCCGCTGCCGACGCTAAGGAGAAGGAGCGCATCGACAAAATCAACCAAGCCGATGCGATGATTTTCCAAACCGAAAAGAGCCTTAAAGACCTCGGAGACAAACTTCCTGCCGATAAGAAAAGCCAAATCGAGACTGCTCTTAATAAACTTAAGGATGCACATAAGAGCCAGGACATAGCAGCAATCGATACGGCAATGAACGAGCTGAACGAGGTGTTCCACGCAGCTTCACAAGAAATGTATAACCAGGCCGGCGCACAGCAGGGAGGCGCTGCCGGTCAAGGTTTCCAGGGAGGTAACAACCAGGCTAGCGGCAACAATGGCAACAGTAACAGTGCCGAAGACGTGTCATATGAAGAAGTGAAATAAGATTCTCGCGAATAGACCAATAAAACAGTGAAGGGATTGTGCCGAATATCTGGCGCAGTCCCTTCGCTTTGCTTGAATATGGGTGTGTTGTCCAGCGCGTGTCTTAATCCATTCCAATCTGGTGTTATGAAAGGTTCCACATGGTGTTCAGCATGTGGATGGCTGAGGCTGACCGAAACACCTTGTCCCTGAATTCAATTATGCATTTGGGTGACAAATTGTCCTCATAAGCGTTGACGAGGAAATCGGCCTCAAGCAAGATGCGGTGGTCGGCCGAGTCTACATTGGCGTAAGTGTGATGATGTCCTATGAGCCAGCAGATGCGCTCAGTTTGGCTTTCTGTGAATCCTCCTACTTCCGACAGCACTTTCCTGGCCTCATCAGGCCCTAATTCCTCTTGAGCCTTACCGTTGCAGTTGCCATATTTTGCCTCCGCAGGGTGAATGCCAATGTCGTGTAGTATCGAGGCGGCCTCGAGGATGAATAGGGTGGCAGTGTCCATTTTCTCGAGCCGGCCTATTGAGGCGGCAAAGCCATGAACTTTTATAAAGTGCTGTATGCGTGGTACATCACTATGGTCATAATCCATCATTGCCAGCATCAGTTTGGCTAGTTGGCCACTTGTGTTCTTAACTGTTTTTTGTGTCATCTTGTCTGTTGGGTGTTAGGTAAAAATACGGCTATCGCACCGAGCAGGGGCAGGTATGCACTCACGTGGAATATGAAATTCACGCTCGTCATGTCGGCAAGCCACCCGAAGAATGCCGACCCAAGTCCGCCTAACCCGAACATCAACCCAAAGAATACCCCGGCTATCATACCTTCACGGTGTGGCATCAAGTCGGTGGCATAGACCACAATCGACGAAAATGCCGAGGCAATTACCAGCCCAGCGAAAAACGCGCACACAATGGTGAGCGTAAGGCTCACATACGGCATAATTATCGCAAACGGTGCAGCTCCGAGTATTGAGAACCATATCACATATTTGCGTCCGAAACGATCGCCAAACATTCCGCCTGCAACTGTGCCTATGGCAAATGCTGCGAGAAACGCAAAGAGGCACAGTTGTGACGACTGCACGCTGAGGCCAAATTTGTCGATTAGGAAGAACGTGAAATAGTTGGTGATACATGCTGTATAGAAATATTTGGAAAACATCAGTAACACGAGTATGAACAATGCCGCATTCCGTTCTTTGCGGCTGATCCGCTCATTGAGCGCGGGCCGTTGTTGCGGATGCTCAACCACATATCTCATCCTCATCTTGTACCATTTGCCAAGCCTTATCATGATAAGGGATGCCGTCAGTGCTGCTATGGCAAACCACGAAATGGCCTCTTGCCCAAATGGCAGGATGATGACTGCCGCCAGCAGCGGACCTATCGCCTGGCCTGCATTGCCGCCCACTTGGAAAATCGACTGGGCCAAGCTCTTCTTCCCTCCTGAGGCGATCTGCGCCACCCGTGAGGCGGTAGGATGAAACACTGATGATCCTAAGCCAATTACACTCACGGCAAGGAGTATAAGAGAGAAATTACTGGCAAAGGCAAGCATAAGCAATCCCGACAGAGTGAAGCACATGCCGGCCGACAGGGCATATGGTTTCGGGCGTTTGTCGGCATAAAGCCCGGTTAATGGTTGCAGAATAGATGAGGTCATTTGAAACGCCAGAGTGATGATGCCTATCTGTGCAAATGTGAAGCCAAACTTATCCTTCACTATCGGGTAAACCGATGGTATGATCGATTGGATCATATCGTTCAGCAAATGCGATATGCTGCAAATAATAAGCATAGAGTAGACCGTTCCGTCGGTCATCCTGGGGGTGCCTGTTATCTTGTCGCCAATCTCTCTTAAATTCATATGTTAAACTGTGCGTGGGTGATGTTGCTTTCTGTTGGTAGTCTGTCCAGAAAACTTTTCGTTGACATCGGGAAGTAGACTGTAAATAAGCGGGAACCGATATCCTGACGATAGGTTCCCGCTTTATTCTCTTAAACTATGTATAGCGCTTCCCGTCAGAGCAAGGCCTCTATCTTTTGCGCCAAGGCAGACTTATCGATCGACCCCACATTGCGGTCAACCAGCTTTCCGTCTTTGAAAAAAAGTAGGGTGGGAATGTTCCTCACATTATATTCGCCCAAGAGCTCATCACCGTCGTCAACGTCATATTTTCCGATAAGAACCCTCCCCTCATATTCTTCGGCCAGTTCGTCAACAATCGGAGAAATGTGTTTGCACGGACCACACCATTCTGCCCAAAAATCAATTACCACTGGGCGTCCGGTGGCTATTTCCTGCTTCGCGTTATCGTCAGTAAATATGTATGCCATAATAAATAATAGTATTTGATGTTATGTTCTTTTTTTGTCAATGCAAAGATAAGTGATTTTTCTTGATTGTCTTGCTCAAGTTGTCAAATAATCCTGCTTGATGCAGCGGCCCTTTAGCCGCTGGCACGGGTGGCCTCAGAATGTGAAATGAAGCTGGATTCTCACGCCGCTACGGTCCACTCCCGGATTGTGACGGTAAGTGAGGCGCCACACATAGTCAAGCCGGAGAAATGTGAAAATGTTGTCAAGGCCTACGCCAATCTCCATATAAGGGGTCTTTTCCATTGTGCGGCAATGTGTGTCGATTGGGAACCGGAACAAGTCGTTATTCTTTTCGGGGTCATTCTTGTCGCTGAGTTTGCCGTATAGCCCCCTGAATGAGAATACCTCGCGCAGTTTCAAGTATTTCACAAGCGGTATCCGATTGAGGATTGCGCCGTTGGCCCAATAGGTAAAGTCCCACGACAGATATTGGTCGTTGGCAAACTCCATTGCGTTGAGCAGAGTATATGACTCAGGCTGAATAGTATACGACAAGTTGGCATTGGGTAGCAGGAGGTCGGGATATGCGACCTTACTCCATATTTTACCGGCTTTCAGAATGATGTCGGTGTAACCGAAAGCCGAGAACCAGAACCTTTTTTGAATCCCTAACTCCGTTTTGTTGATTTCAAACTTGCTGCCCATGAATCCTTTGGGCACATAAGTCTGCGACAGGGTGATGATTGGTGCGTCAAGGTTGATTGGAATGCGATAGCTTCTTGTCTGGTAGAATTTCTCCCCGGGAGCATATCGGAGCGTCATGTTGAATCCGGCTTCTGTATAGTGTTTGAAAACATCGCCGTATCCGTTTTCGAACGGCAGAAATTGCGATGCCTCGTGGATGTTGTGCTGAAATCCCACCGAGAACGACAACCCTCGCTTGGTCTCAAGCTTATATTCAACCTCCGACGTGCGCAGATATTTAATCTTGTTGTCGGTTTGGCGTTTCAATGCGAGAAACACGTTGTCGGCATTGGTGTACATATAGTGCTGGCCGAGTTGGTCCACATCGTATTGGTGCTTGAGTCTTATCGAGTTGATTGGAAACTCGTTGGGGTGGTATTTTTTCTCGTTGAAGGAATATTCCACTTGAGCTTGGTATTTCCATTTCTGGTCCTTAAAGCCATAAGCGGCATATCCCTTGGCAAATAGGTGCTTGCTGAGGTTGGCGGTCGTCATTCCTCCAATGCGCAGCCGAAGCCCTTCTAGGGTGTTGCCGCTTATGGTGGTATTCATCGGGCCGAAGTCAAATTTACTGTCGTTGCCGTTGATGCGTATGTAGCCCGACACCAATGTGACTATCACCTTCTCACCCCAATAAAACAGCTTTGACTGGCGCAGGCGCTGAAGCATCTTTTTGATGGTTCCCTCGTCCGACTTTGAGAGTGAGGGACGGTTGTCGGCCCAAAATTGGTCGGGGAGGTAGCTGGCATCCTCCGAGATTATTTGGTCTCCCGATTTGTTGAATAGTGTCAGGTCGTCGGGTGCATCATAACTGAACCCGGTGTAGGCTGTCTCCCTTCGGGCATACATGCCTTGCGTGTTGGGCAACACTTTGAACTCGACTGTCATGTCGTCTTTTGTCTTTAGGCGCGACCCGTCGGTGCCTTTTGTGTAGTCCTGCTCAATAAATACATGCTCCACATAGTTCAGATTGATATGGCGTGGCACGTTGAGCTTCACTTTTTTGATGAAATAGGTGGAGTCGCCTACGGGAACGTAGATTCGGCCCAAAAAGCCGAAAGCCTGCGGCGTGAACGGCACAAAACTCAATTCCACGCATTTCTCTCCGTCGATGTCAACGGTGTCGTTGAGGAAATATTTGTAAAAGCTCGTGCCAATGTTCGATAGCGGACTCACAAATCTGTTTTGCATGAAGGTGACATCGTTGCCGAAGATGTCGATTTCCCTGAATACGTCGTCCAAAAAGCGCTTTACACTTTCTTGGTCGAACGATTCGTCAAGTCCGGCGTTCTTGATCCCCGTCACATATTCTTTGTGAGTGGACGGCGACTTGCGGAAATACTCGGTCGACACCTTTTCTTTGATCGATAGAGGCAGAATCTTCTTGCCGGTGATTTCCGACGTGTCCATGTAATCCGACAGAAATTTAAACTTGCGCAAGATTAGGTTCTTGTCGGCTACTTGTGAGAAATCGTTGAATCCGAGCGACATCTTTTCATATTTACCATAGGAAAAATAGTCGTGGCTCTTGGGGTCATGCTCGTGCTTATGGGCCATGATCTTCTCAACGAAAGCCACTGCCGGATTTCCCTTTTTGGGGTATTTCTGCTTTTTCGTGACCACAAGTTCATTGAGCATCACGGTCGATGGTTGCATCATGATGTCGATGCTGTTGGCTATTCCCTTGGTGACATACACTTGTTTGGGTTTATATCCTACTGCCGATATCGTAAGGCACTTGAAGTTCTTTGTTGTGGTAATGGTAAACGCACCGTTGTCGGCTGTCAGCACTCCCTCGTTGGCTCCTGTCATGAATACTGTAACCATAGGCAGTCCTTCGCCTGTCACAGAGTCTTTTACGAATCCCTTTATTATCGTTTGTGTCAAAGATTGTTGCGCTTGAACTGGTAATCAAATTACCATGAAAAGCAAGGCAAAAGATAGCAGACCGTTTCCCTTTTTAATCATTTATTCTCTAAAAAATCTTGCTTATTCTATTCCGATTAAATTACTTTTGCAAAAGTAATCATAAATTCTTAAACCAAATTGTAGCCATCATGGCAATGTTTGGTCGGAAATGCGCAAATACTATTCAATATGTCTGTCGAAATAGAATACAAATACCTGGTCAGTAACGAGGAATACCGCAACCACATCGCTGAATCGCATCAAATAAAGCAGGGATATCTTTCAAGGGAAAAAGGACGCACGGTGAGGGTGCGTATTTGTGACAACAGTGCTTTTCTCACCATAAAGGGCGCCAATGTGGGGGCGGCAAGGCTTGAGTTTGAGTATTCCATACCCGTTGCCGATGCTGAGTCGCTGCTCGGGCTCTGCCCGTCGCCTGTGATCGTAAAGACCCGCCATATTGTGTTTTTCGGCGGTCACCGATGGGAAGTTGACGAATTCCACGGCGATTTGCAGGGATTGACGTTAGCCGAAATTGAACTGCCATCGATCGATACTAAGTACCAGATCCCGCCATTTGTGGGCAAGGATGTGACCAACGACCCGCGATATTACAACTCTCGGCTCACCTCATTGGACGCTATTGGCCATCAGCGAGAAGCAAAATGTGCAGAATCCAAATAGAAGTGCAACGTTTTGAGGCGTAAATGCATGAAAAACA
>CAVIEK010000115.1:950-7774 GCA_963641805.1 Bacteroides fragilis | reverse complement strand
CTTATTAGATGTTTGACAACTCGTCATGCACCTACCGCTGAGTAGTTACCTACTATCCGCCAATGTGTTAAAAAAGCACAAATCAGTATAAGCATTCTGTGTTCTTTCTGTTGGCGGCTCGGGCTTTTTTGCTATTTTTGAACTGATAAATAGCGTTTACTCTAGCAAGACTGACTGTTTATATGGCCATTTTTGCTTTTTGTCTCATTTCAAATAATGACTTATGAACGATATTTCTGACATACTTAGGGCTTTACTTGACCAGTACAGTAGAGCCGACGATGTGGATCGCGAGTTCAAGCAAATGCTTAACAGCGACAGCAACCTAATGACTGATTATAGAGAATGGTGTGAGTCGATGGGTTACAGCGTCTCCAGTGGCTATAAGGATTATGTGGATGAATTGATCGATTCACGCAATTCCATATGGGATAATATAGACGAATAATAATGTCACCAACAAATAATATGAAGTTCGACACTGTAATGCCTCCGGAATGGGCACCACAAGATGCGGTGCTCGTTGCATGGCCTCATGATGGCACTGATTGGGCCTATATGCTCGATGAAGTAAAAGACTGCTATCTGAACATTGCAAAAGCAATAACGGCCGATGAATCGTTGCTGATTGTCACTCCCGATGTCGAGACCACACGGTATGAGTTAGAGCAGGGTGGTGTCAATCTCAAGATGGTAAAATTATATGCTATCCCTTCCAACGACACATGGGCACGTGACTTTGGGCCGATAGCTGTAATAGAAGATGGTAAGGCTCGATACATCGACTTTAAGTTTAATGCTTGGGGAATGAAGTTCGCTGCCGATAAGGATAATCTAATTAACTCAAGGCTTGACTTGAACGAGGTGTTCAGATGCCGGCTGGTGAACCGAAATGGCTTTGTGCTCGAGGGTGGATCCGTTGAAAGCGATGGGCATGGCACCATATTGACCACTACTGGGTGTTTGTTGTCTAAAAACCGCAACGGCCAACTCTCCAAGATTGAGATTGAGCAAGAACTGATGGCAACACTTGGAGCGCGGAAGGTGCTGTGGCTTGATCACGGAAATCTGGCTGGTGATGACACCGACGGGCATATTGATACCATAGCCCGTTTTGCGCCCGACAATGTGATTTTATATGTGGGAACAGAAGATGAGTCGGATGAGCATCACACCGACCTACAACTTATGGAGCAACAATTGAAATGCATGACCGATGCCAATGGCCAGAGATTCAACCTCATTAAGCTACCTATGCCCGATGCCGTATTTGATGATGACGGCAACAGGCTTCCTGCAACATATGCCAATTTTCTGATCACTAACGGCAGTGTTCTTGTGCCCACTTACCGCCAGAAGGCAAACGACGAGTTGGCCCTGAAGATAATAAAGATAGCGTTCCCAAATCATAGGATTGTAGGGATTGACTGCACTACGCTTATTCAGCAACACGGCTCGCTGCACTGTGTGACCATGCAGCTGCCACAAAGTACAATAAATCTATGAAAATAGGAATAGTTCAGCAGAAGAACTCACAAATCATAGCCGAAAACCGAGAGCGGCTCATTAAAAAGATCGGCGACCTTGCCTCTCAGGGGGCAGAGTTGGTTGTCTTGCAGGAACTGCATGACACCCTTTACTTTTGCCAAGAGGAAAATGTGGACAACTTTGACTTTGCTGTCACAATTCCAGGGGCAGAAACTGAAGTTTATGCCCAAGCGGCTCGCGACAATGGCATCGTGATTGTGTGTTCCATGTTTGAGCGTCGTGCCGCAGGGTTATACCACAATACGGCGGTGGTGTTTGATTCCGATGGCTCCATAGCCGGACGTTACCGCAAGATGCACATCCCCGACGACCCTGCCTATTATGAGAAATTCTATTTCACGCCAGGCGACATGGGCTTTACCCCTATCAGCACTTCGGTGGGGCGTCTAGGTGTGTTGGTCTGCTGGGATCAGTGGTATCCAGAGGCTGCTCGACTTATGGCATTGCGTGGAGCCGAGATATTGATTTATCCCACCGCCATTGGCTATGAGTCATCAGACAATGAAGACGAAAAGCAGCGTCAGCGAGAGGCCTGGACCACCGTTCAGAGAGGGCATGCTGTGGCCAACGGGTTGCCGGTGGTCGCAGTCAATAGGGTAGGGCTAGAGTCTGATCCATCTGGCCGTACGGGTGGAATCCGGTTTTGGGGTAGCAGTTTTGTGGCTGGCCCACAAGGAGAGATTCTGTTCCGTGCTTCACAGGATGCAGAAGAGGTTGCTGTGGTTGATGTCGATATGAAGCGATGCGAATCGGTGCGCCGCTGGTGGCCTTTCTTGCGCGACCGTCGTATTGACTGCTACGACAGCATTCTTAAGCGATACGACGACTGACTTGCCTAAAAGAGGAGGCTAGCACCATTTCACCGGTTGATGTTGACGGAACCTTTTTAACCACAGTTAAATGCAGTGGGCAATTAACATGCCCCATTCTGGCGTATCTTTGCAACAACTAAAACGAAAAGATTATGGAGAATGCAGTAGTTATTACCCCCAGAGTGATTAGCCGAATGAGCAATATGAGCATCGATGACCAAAAAGCGGTGATGGAAACCCTTATTTGTGAAGAAATTCTGAAGACCGAGCGTCCCAAGCGCCTATCACCAATGCAGGAACTTGTTTACCTCTTTATGCGTGATTACATTAAACGCGACTCTCAGCGTTATGAGCGCATTGCCGGGTCAACACTATCGTAGACCTTTGCATTGGGAAGTCAAAAAAAACGTTTACATTCGGACTAAAGAATCCTATTATTGCAGACGTTTTTTATTGGCTTCAAAATAGGAAAGTAATATTGTTGGCTGAAAGAATGTAACTATCCGAAATGGACCGACTTGTTTATTTCGAATGCTTCCTGCGGACTTGACGAAGCGAGATATCGAAAACGGTGATTGCAGAAGAAAAATCGGAAAACTGCAGTCGAATAGTTTTCCGATAGAGGCAACGGCTAACGAATCTTTAAAGGCTTAAGGCCAGCCGCCTATCCAAGTGGTCAGAGACCAATACAAAGTTGTTTCCAAAGTCATAACCCGTGGTTTTGTGGATTTTTGCGCACAAGATTCTTATACAATATCTCGTGCGTTGAGACGACTATCCTCTAAAGCATTATTTCTCGATGGTAATGTCATCGTTACGGTAGGGCACAAGTGTACCCATCATACTAATGCGCTCTGGTCCCATCATTTGTGTTACAGTCGCGTCCACCCTGTCACTGCCTGCCATGAGGGTAAACGACACATACACGTTCACGCTTGAACCTATCAGATTGTAGGACACGAATACGTCTCCGTTTTTCTCTGTCTTGACTTGCTTGTTGCGTATCGCACCATGCAATGTGACACCACCCATTCCGTTCAAACCGAGACGACCGTTGTTGAATGCCATTTGGAAAATGCCGCCGTCGTTTTGCGCAAGAATGAAATTGGCATTGCTATTGATGTCACTAACCATGTAGCCAAGCCGGCCGAGCGACAGGTTGTCGGCTAAGATTACGAAATATCCGCTGTCGATGGCTTCGACCGCCTTTAAGTGGGCGATGGAATCCAGGGTCTGTTGCTCACGTTTCTCTCTGGCTTTGCGCTCGGCTTTTGATTCCTTTGTGAGTTTTGATGGTTTAACCACGGTCAGTGCCACCGAATCGGGGGCGCTTTCTGATTGAGTCGGTATTGTTGCTGCGCCTACTGCCGGCAAGGTCATGATAAGAGCCAATGCCCAAAATATTGCCTTTTTCATAATAACCTCCTTCTTAGATAAAATGATGTGTCTTTTTATTATAGATAACAAGGATTGAAGCTAAATATTGCATGAGTCATCAGTGCGTATTCACCCGATTTTGTGTAATTTTGCAATATTTAAATCTTCAATGCTTATCATTTATGAAATTAAATATGACGTTTGGCAATAGGCTTACAGTGCTCTTATGTGCTTTTGTGGTTGGACTGTTCGTCTCAAATGCCATACCCCATGTGGGGATTTTTGGCCAGAGGGCAGACTTGTGGTTATCGATGCTGTGTCAAGACGTATTAGTGTTTGTGTTGCCTGCTTTGCTTATGGCTCGGTTGGGACAACGACCTGTGATGCGGTCGTTGCGCCTTGATGTGGGATTGTCGTGGCGGCAAGTGTCTTTTGTCGTGGCAGTTTATGTGGTCTCGATACCGGCACTAAATTGGATTTACGACTTGAACCGGTCGTTGTCGTTGCCTGATTCTCTATCGTCGGTAGAGCATTTCATGCGCGTTTATGAGCAAGAAGCGTTGAAAATCACCAATGTGTTGTTGTCGTCGACATCTTTCCTCTCCATGTTATGCTCTTTTTTCATTGTGGCAGTATGCGCAGCATTTGGCGAAGAGATTTTTTTCCGCGGAGCAATCTTGGGGTTGTGCATCGACCGTGGCATAAAAAAACATCTGATCATTTGGGTAGTGGCCTTTGTGTTCAGCTTCATCCACTTTCAGTTCTTCGGTTTTTTGCCGCGTCTTCTGCTAGGAGCGTGGCTCGGTTACTTGATGGTGTGGAGCAGATCACTTTGGCTCCCGGTATTGGCACATACACTCAACAATGGTTTTGTGGTTGTGACCTCCTACATGGCCAATTTGCACCTTATCAACAATGAGATGGTCGACCAAATTGGAGTGGTTCCATCAGGCCGGTTTCCCATTTTAGCCATTGTCAGCATAATTCTTACAGTGGCCGTAATAGCATTGGGTCGCAAATGGGCAAAGCCAAGCGGCGGGGCAGATACGGTGCGATAGTGTTTATATAGTAAAAGCCAACGCCTCGCAATGCAGTGCACGTGAGGCGTTGGCTGTTTGAATACCTTACGGTGATGTCTTAGAAGTTGAAGTCGTCTTTTTCCTTTGCCACGTTGCGGAAAGCCAACTCGTGGTCGTTGTATTCCTGAGTTGCTATCAGTGTGGGCTTAGGGAGTTTCTCGTAGTAACGTGAAATCTCAATCTGCTCACGGTTCTCTGAAATTTCTTCCAGATTGTCGTTCATTGAAGCAAATTCTTGAAGCTTCTTTTCCAAATCACTTTTCATCTCGGCTGCGATTTGGTTGGCACGTTTGCTGATGATGCATACAGTTTCATAGATGTTGCCAGTTTGTTCAGCCATTTCCACGAGGTCGTGGATAGATGTGGTGAGAGGTGCGTTTGTCTTCTTGTAATCCATTATATAAATGTTGTTTTTTGTTTGTTTTCCTGTTGTGCCATGTGCAAGTGTGGCCAAGATTCCGTAAGTGTTTATTTATCGGTCACGTGCTTGCTCGCTATCTTGTAGATGTTGTCTGCTTCTTTGCGGGTCTTGCTGTCGGGATAGTCATTGATGAATGCATAGTATTCATCGACAACTACGCGATAGCGCTCCTCTTTTTTCTCGTCGACACTCTGCTCGGCTTCTTTAAACCTTGCCTTCAGCACAAGCATCTCAAGCTGTTCCTTGTATTTGCTATACGGATAGTCTTTTATGGCGTTCTTCGCCGTGATGACCGACGACTCGTAGTTGTTGCCCATATAGTTGCCTAAGTTGTAGTAGAGTTGTGCATTCTCAAGCTCTTTCAGCACCAGTTTGTCTTGCAGCTCGAATATTGCGTTTTGGGCAATCGACACTTTATCGCTCTTTGGATAGTAGTCAAGGAAAAGCTGGAGTTCCTCAATGGCTTTGTAGGTTTCCGACTGGTCGAGCTGGGCTTCAGGAGAGTCGAGGTAGTAGCCGTATCCTGCATAGTAGTGGGCAAGCTCGGCATACTGCCCCTTGGGATAGTGCTGGTAATACTGCTTGAAATAGGAACCAGAATTAACGTAGTCCTTATTCTCATAGTAACTCAAGCCAAGCAAGTATAGCGATTCTTCGGCCTTATCGGTGCCTTTGAATACCGGAATCAAGTCTTGCAGAATAGTGTAGGCCTGTGCATATTTCTTGAGTTCGAAAGCCTTCTTCGCATAGGCATATTTGTAGTTGTAGTCGGTGCTTTTGAGCACTTTATTATATTCGCCGCAACTGGTGAGCACCACAGCGGCGCATAATGCCAATAATAATCTATTTCTCATCAGTAATAATGCTATTGTCTTTTAGCCCACAAAATTAGCCATTTTTCCATAAATGACAATGCAGCATTGTGTAAAAAACATATAAATTGAACCCCAAGCGGGTTAAAATAGTTCTAGCGGATGCATTTTGCCGCCCAACACAAGTCTCTGTATGGAGTCGACCGGGCGCTCACGTAATGGCAGCCCTAAGGTGCCTTACCAGACATCTTAATATTAAAGAAATGAAAATAATGGTTGCAAATTTGCTTATCTCGCGAAAGGTGAGTAATTTTGAGAATGTGATATCTGTTGCATATAGAGCCGGCAGATTATTTATAAGATATTAAAAAACGCATATAAAATTATGAAACCTATCAACATTGTTCTGGCCGTTATAGGCGGCGCAATAGCAGGAGCGGCAGTAGGCTTGCTTTTTGCTCCAGAGAAAGGAACCGACACACGCACTAAGATTGCGGATTTGCTCAAAAAGAAAGGCGTGAAGCTCTCTGACAAGAAAATGGATGAGCTTGTCGACGACATCACTAAGGAATTCAAGGACGAAGAGTAATTATTGAGCAGCACATCGCGTGTGCTATAGTCAAAAAACAACATTAACTAAAATTGATATTAATATGAAATCACTTAGCTTGCTATATGCTTTCCTTGGTGGAGCAATCGTGGGGTGCGGCGTGGCCATCCTTTTCGCCCCTGAAAAAGGCTCAGATTTGCGCTCCCGTATCAAAGAACTTTTGAA
>CAVIEK010000115.1:0-893 GCA_963641805.1 Bacteroides fragilis | reverse complement strand
CTTTTGAAAAAGAAGGGAATCGACTTCACCGACGACGAAGTAGAACAACTCGTCGACCAAATCAGTGCACAGATAGAGCAGTGAGTTTGGCAAAGATATGACCAATTTAAAAAATCAGGTGCGCGGCGCTGTGCAAGGCCAATGAGCCTCATGGCTGGCGCACCTTTATCGTTTTAAGGGAAAATGGCTGATTTTGATTATAAGTCACTGATTGGCGAGATAAAGGATTTCCTGTCGCTAGAGTGCAACTACATGAGACTCACGGCTGTCGAGAAATTGTCGATACTACTTTCGGCCGTGGCGGTATCGCTTGTGGCTCTCATCATTGGGGCCTGTGCAATATTCAACTTGTCGTCGGCAATCGTGCTTTGGCTCGGAAGTCTATTGGGTTGTGAATGGGGGGCCTATCTTATTATGTCGGCTATCCTGCTCATGGTGATGTGGATATTCCTTGCCTGCCGGAAATCGCTGATAGTGAATCCTGTAACAAAATTTGTGACAAAACTGTTCTTAAATCCTGACGAAGATGAAAAAAAGTAACACAAACAACCCTAGCTTGACGGATGCAGCAGAAGTGTGGGAGGGCTATACCCTCGATGAGTTGCGGATGAAAAGGGCTTTGGCAGCGGTTAAGGCCGAAGTCGGTAAGGGACGGATATCGTCACGTTTGTCGCAGGCCAGGACACAAGTCGAAGAAGGAGGCATCCGCTCAATAATATTCAGCGGCAATGTGCTTAGCGGCCTCAAAGCGGTTGATTATGTGATACTTGGCTACAAGACGTCTAAAATTGCTTGGCGCTTATGGAACAAGTTGTCAGGGCGTAGACATTGATGCCTTAATGCGTATGGGATAAAAAAGGAACTCGCTTTTGTCAAAAAAAGTCAGTAAACAC
>CAVIEK010000114.1:0-7781 GCA_963641805.1 Bacteroides fragilis | reverse complement strand
AGCGAGGTGACACAGTGGGTGTTCACAATTCCGCTCCTGTGTTGTTTTCTTACGTTTTTACTCAGCCAGTGGCCAGCTAAACATAGTGTAAGTCGAGGCATTCGACAAGAAGTAGACGTTAGCCGAACCAGATTTGTCGGTAGCTGTGAACACCACCACGCCCGAGAAGTCGCAAGACTCACCGTCTTTAGTGAAAGTTATGGGAGAAGTCTCGGTGTTGATTGTCACACCAGGATTAGCCAGATAGGCACCACCTGCGTATTCGCCCGAGAACAGTTGCTTGACATTGGTGTAAGCCGAGAGGTCGGGAAGAGAGGCCGTACCGTTGGCTATAATAGTGCGGGAACCATCCAAATCGATGTCGGCAGCCACCCAGTAACGGTCGGCCATATTGCCTGTGTTGGGGCCAAGATGCTGAATTGCCTCGTCGAGTGTAGCATAGTTGTTGCTGGTCGTACCCTTCCACTGCTCAATGAGCATGCCGTTGACATTGGCTGTATAGACGGGGGTGTATTTACCGCTAACCGGACTGTAGAGCACATACACATCTATAGTGGTTGCTCCGCCAAAGCAGGCAACTGCACCAATTTTTGAGAAGGCCTTATTGAGCACAGTGGTATCGGTAATGGAAACGCCATGCTTGACATAAGCCACATATCCGCTGCCGTTGGCTTGGATATATTTGTTGTAGCAAGAGCCTTGAGTGTAGTTCAGATAGAAGTTGAATGTCGTGCCATAAGCGCCGCCCTGACCCAACAAGATGTATTTGCCAGTGGTTAGAGGATTAACGAGGCCTTGGTTGTAGTATGTCCAAGCGGCATTCACTCTTTGCAACTGCGTAAGCGCAGTTGCCCAAGAAGCCTTGTCGGCGTCAGACCAACCGGTGGTGTCCTTCTTAGCGGCAGCATCATAGTAGCTGGCGTAGAGAGAGAATTCCTTGTCGGAATTGAAAGCGTAGATGGATGTTCTGGTGCCAAGTTTTGAGTTGGCATAAGCGGCAGCCTGCTTGAAGGAATCAACAGTCATCTGACTGTTGTCGAGATACACGGTATCGCGCACATATACGGTCTTAACCACGGTGTCGGGCGACCACAACTTGTTGTTGGTAATGGTGATTTCGGCGTCGATGGGGAAAGAATAAGACTTGCCGTTGTCGTAAGTGAGAGTGAATGCAGTCTGTGCCGAAGCGGCAGCAGCCATTGCCACCGCAGCTAGCAAAAGTATTGTTTTTTTCATTTTAGCTGTTTCCAGATAGGTTATTTGTTTTTAACTGTCTTTTCGGCCGAGCCGTCGGTATATTTAAGGATATATACCTGGCCGGGATTGATTGTGGTCACTTTGCGGCCCGAAAGGTCGTAAACCGACTCAACCTCGCGATTCAATTCTTTGGAGATCTGGTCAACGCCGGTTGCGTTGAAGTCGTGGTAAACAGCCGTGATTTTTTCGATTTGGCCTACTTCCAATGAGAGCTCACTCGAATTTGAGTAGACCATGAAAGATTTGGGATCTGAAGAGGTTACAAACATGTAAGGCTCATCGGTAAACGCTACATACTTAGCCTGACCAGACTTCAAATCGATGCACACGGCGTTACGCTCGGCCGTTGCATTTTGGGCAAATGCCCCTGCCACGCCGCACAGCAACGAGGCAGTGAGAAACAAAAGTTTCTTCATGATTGAAAAATAATTTTATGCCGTGTCACTAAACACGGCGGTTAAACATGAATCCAAGCAGGTCTTCGGACTTATACAAAAAAAGTGGCTCCTTCTCCCACAGCATCGTGGAATGGATATAGCCATTTCGTTTAGTAATCACCGCAGTTAGTGCTGTAACCTAATCGCAAGGTTTTCCCTCTCAGTCTAAACTTCACTTGGACCGGTATATTGTCCCGCCCAATGGCAGGAATCATTTTTCTTATTGTGCACGTAATGGTATATAAGGTTTTTCAGCACTCCCCCCCCAAAAAAAGCAGTGGTAAGGAGTGCGGTCTCTCTTGACCAAGCAAAGTTACCGCTTTTAACTTGATTAACAAGCGTTTTTTTTGCGTTTTATATTTTATTGTCTATTGCTGCCACCGCCTCCACCAGTAGATGTCCTCTATCGCCCAGTGGTGGTTTCCCTTGTCCAGTCTTCGGGAATCGGCAACAAATAAGGCGAACCACAAGCCTCTGACGTTAATGATTGACTTCAATGAAAATTTCGACCTACTTCACCACACAACTCCTTGCATAAAATGATGGTATTTTTGAGACCACCAAGTCCTTTTAAATGCATAAGCCGGGGGGATAATTACATTTTTCCCGTAGACAGGCAGCATTTTATATCTAAAAAATAAGTATATTTGCAGTCGACAAGGGGGTGCCATGATGGCTGAGATCATACCCTATGGACCTGATGCGGATAATGCCGCCGGAGGGATTGTTGACACACACATCGGGATTTGACCCGGTTTTCCGCAAAACGGCCCAAGAAAGGCCTCATCCACATTCCATCCTACCAAGTCACAAGCACCATTTTCGGGCATGCGCCATGGTTGCGGCACAACCGCACAAGCCATACAGCACAGCCAGACGGTTATTTTTACGCTATGTCACTACACTACTACACCACGCTATCAATCGCTGGCTCCGACAGTTGCGGAGGCGCCGGCATACAGGCCGATCTTAAGACATTTGCAGCGCTCGGCACCTACGGCATGACTGTGATTACTGCCGTCACGGCACAAAACACCACCGGAGTGCGCAACATTTTGGCTGTGACACCCGAGGTTGTGGGCGACCAGATTGATGCCGTGATGAGCGACATCACACCCGACGCAGTAAAGATAGGGATGCTCATGAACTCACAAATCATAGACACCGTGGCAGTCAAACTGCGGCAGTGGAAACCGCGGCACGTGGTGCTCGACCCCGTGATGATAGCGACGAGCGGAAGCCGACTGATTGACGAAGACGCGGTGACTGCACTCATAGAGCAGTTGCTGCCACTCGCCACCGTGGTGACGCCGAACCGAGCCGAGGCAGAGTGCATGGCCCAATGCCGCGTGACCAATGCCGCCAGCGCAAGGCAGGCGGCCAAGCGCATCATAGGGCTCGGGGCAAAGGCAGTACTAATCAAAGGCGGGCATCTCGACACATCGGCCGGAACAGTCACCGACATGCTTTGGACTGGCGACAGGCAAGAGCCTACGACGTTCACATCGCCGCTAGTCGACACGCAGAACACACACGGCACAGGATGCACACTGTCATCGGCCATAGCCTCGTTTCTGGCAAGGGGGATGAGTCTTGCCGAAGCCACAGGCGCAGCCAAGCAATATTTGGCCAAAGCACTCGAGGCAGGCGCTAAAGTGGCCGTAGGACATGGGCACGGTCCCATGAATCACCAGTTTGCCCCGTTGCCTATGATTGCCCATGACAGTAAAGACGCGTAATTTATCACAAACACATAATACAAATTCAATATGGAAGTAACAGTCAACGACAAGACACTTGTGGTGGCCGAAGGCAGCACAGTGCAAGACGTGATCAACAGCATTCCGCAGATGCCATCGGCAGGCTTTGCCGTGGCAATAGGCGGCGACGTGGTGCCTCAGGCACAATGGGCAACCCACAAAGTGGCCGAAGGAGCGCAAATCACTGTTATCAAAGCATTCTACGGGGGCTGATGCGGCTGATTGCCATCACACCAGAAACGACGTTCGAGGGCGAGGCCGATGCCATAGCACAAGTGCTTGACGCAGGGTTTCACACCGTGCACCTACGCCTTCCACGAGCCACCGACGACGAGGCGAGAGCCCTTATGCACAAGATTCCGCACCGCTATCACAGCAAGATAATGCTTGCCTCGCACTATGGGCTCGATGACGAGTTTGCCTTTGGCGGCGTGCACATCAAGCAAGGAATGGAAATAAGGCCGGAATGGGCGGCAATGCGACTATCGCGGTCGTACCACCGCGACGACGACCTGAGCGGCATCAGCAAATTTGACTACGCATTTCTGTCGCCGGTTTTCGATAGCATATCAAAGTGCGGTTACCATAGCGCATTCACCCCACAAGACCTGCGCCACATCACCAGTGGCAACCCCGAAACAAGCTATCGCCTTGTGGCTCTCGGCGGAATCACGGCCAGCCGGCTACCCGAGGTGGCAGCCATGGGCTTTACCGGAGCAGCAATGCTCGGCTACCTGTGGAACGGCCCCGACACAATCAGCAAGCGGCTGATTGAAATAAAAGAAATCATTAAAAACCTATAACAAAAAATGCTTCAATTCATCACCAATGCCCCCACACACGAGGCTATAATAGAGCAAGTGACGCAAGTGCTTGACGGCGGATGCAAGTGGATACAGTTGCGCATGAAGGGTGCCGGCCGTCAGGAAGTGACACGCACGGCAAAAGCCCTGAAGCCGCTATGCAAAGAGCATGAGGCCATACTCATTGTCGACGACGAGGTAGAAGTGGCCAAAGAGCTCGAACTCGACGGCGTGCACCTTGGCAAAAACGACATGAGCCCAATAAAGGCGCGTGAGCTGCTCGGCGCCGAAGCCATTATCGGAGCCACGGCCAACACCTTCGATGACATCGACAGCCTGCCGCGCGTGGAGGTTGACTATGTGGGGCTCGGCCCATTCCGCTACACGTCCACGAAGAAGAAACTGAGTCCTGTGATAGGGCTCAACGGATACCGCGACATCATGGACAAGTGCCGCCACAGCGACATAGACCATCCCATAGTGGCAATAGGAGGCATCACAATCGACGATATAGAGCCAATATTGGACACCGGCGTGCACGGCATCGCCGTGTGCGGCTCCATTGCCAATGCCCCCTCCCCCACCGAGGCCACTCGACAAATGGAAAAGCTGCTCAGCAAGATCATAGAGAAACGACTCGACGGATTCTCACTTTGACGGCAAGACAACAAACGACACTTAAAAATCAAGCATATACAAAAACATACAAGGACATACATAATGAACAACGACATTCTGAAAATCGGCGACCGCGAGTTCAGTTCGCGCCTATTTGTGGGCACGGGCAAGTTCTCGTCGAGCCAAACAATGCTCGACGCCATTGTGGCATCGGGCACCGAAATGGTTACAGTGGCAATGAAACGCATCAACATGAGCAATGAGGCCCACGACGAGATGCTCACCCACATCAACCGCGAGAAAGTGCAGTTCCTGCCTAACACATCGGGCACACGCAACGCCAAAGAGGCAGTGCTTGCTGCCAAACTCAGCCGTGAAGTGTTTGGGACAAACTTCATCAAGCTTGAGATCCACCCTAACCCCAAATATCTGCTGCCCGACCCCGTAGAGACCCTTAAGGCCACCGAAGAGCTGGCCAAACTGGGTTTTGTGGTGTTGCCCTACATCCAAGCCGACCCTGTGCTGTGCAAGCGGCTTGAGGATGCTGGAACCGCAGCAGTGATGCCACTCGGAGCCCCCATCGGGACCAACAAAGGTCTCACCACCCGCGACATGCTTAAGATAATTATCGACGAGAGCAACGTGCCCGTAGTGGTCGATGCCGGAATTGGCGCTCCGTCGCATGCAGCCGAGGCCATGGAAATGGGAGCCGACGCCGTGCTTGTGAATACCGCCATTGCCGTGGCCAACAACCCCGTGGAGATGGCCACGGCATTCAGTCTGGCCGTGGAATCGGGACGCAAGGCACGACTGGCAGGCCTTGGCTCCGTGAGCGATTGCGCACAAGCCACAAGCCCGCTTACTGCTTTCCTCAACGAAGGCGAGTGACCGCAAAAAAACTCAACAATCATACAAAAAACAACTGACACAAAAGATATGGAAATCAACTCATTCAACATCAGTTCTTATCCGTCGTCGGAGAAAATATATAAGGCCGGAACACTGTTCCCCATCAAAGTGGGAATGCGCCAAATCAACCTTACGCCCACTGTAACCTTCGACAAAGACAACAAGAAGGTGTATACCCCCAACGCACCAGTTGTGGTTTATGACACTAGCGGCCCATACACCGACCCCAACGTGAAGTCCGACATCAATGCCGGATTGCCTCGCCTGCGCGAGCAGTGGATTCTCGACCGCGGCGATGTGGAGCAACTCGATGGCATCACAAGCGAGTATGGCCGCCAGAGGCTTAACGACAAGAGCCTCGACAGCGTGAGATTCAAAAACGTGAAAAAGCCATACGTGGCCAAGAGCGGGCATAACATCACCCAAATGGCCTATGCCAAAGCCGGCATCATAACTGCCGAAATGGAATATGTGGCCTTGCGTGAGAACATGAACAATGCCGAGCTTGGCATTGAGAGCCACATAACGCCCGACTTCGTGCGCCAGGAAGTGGCAGAAGGACGCGCCATAATTCCCGCCAACATCAACCACCCTGAGGCCGAGCCCATGGTCATAGGGCGCAACTTTCTAGTGAAGCTGAACACCAATATCGGCAACTCAGCCCTCGGCTCGTCGATTGAGGAGGAGGTGAAAAAAGCCGTGTGGAGCTGCTACTGGGGCGGCGACACGCTTATGGACCTGTCGACCGGAAAGAACATTCACGAGACCCGCGAGTGGATCATCCGCAACTGTCCAGTGCCGATGGGCACAGTACCCATCTATCAGGCTCTCGAAAAGGTGAACGGCAAGGTGCGCGACCTGAGCTGGGAAATATACCGCGACACCCTAATCGAGCAATGCGAGCAAGGCGTTGACTACTTCACAATACACGCAGGAGTAAAGAAAGAACATGCCGAGCTGCTCGGCGACCGGCTCACCGGCTGCGTGAGCCGCGGCGGTAGCATCATGACCGAGTGGTGTGTGATTCACAATCAGGAGAGCTTCCTCTATGAGCACTTCGACGACATTTGCGATATTCTTTCCCGCTACGACGTGGCTGTCTCGCTCGGTGACGGCATGCGCCCCGGCAGCATCCACGACGCCAACGACCGCGCGCAGTTCCTCGAGCTTGACGTGCTCGGCGAGCTCACCAAGCGTGCATGGGCACACAACGTGCAGGTGATTATCGAAGGCCCCGGCCACGTGCCGATGGACAAGATAAAGGAGAACATGGAGCGAGAGCTCGACAAGTGTCACGAGGCACCATTCTACACTCTGGGCCCGCTCACCATGGACATAGCCCCGGGCTACGACCATATCACATCGGCCATAGGTGCCGCTCAAATCGCATGGTTAGGCACTGCCATGATATGCTATGTGACCCCCAAAGAGCATCTTGCCCTTCCCAATCTGGAAGACGTGCGTGAAGGCGTGATTACCTACAAGATTGCAGCCCACGCCGCCGACCTTGCCAAGCACCACCCAGGAGCTCAGGTGCGCGACGATGCCATGGGCAAGGCCCGCTACCAATTCAGATGGAAAGACCAGTTCAACCTGTCGCTCGACCCGGCACGCGCCAAGGAATACTACGTGGCGAGCCACGACGTGGACGACAAATACTGCACAATGTGCGGCCCCAACTTCTGCGCAATGCGCATCTCACAATCGGTGGCTCGCGAGTTGTGCGACAGTAACGACAATAACGACAAAAGAGAATAACCCAATAAATGTTTTCAGAAGAATTAGCTAAAATTTCGTGGGACGACACCACACGGCGTATCGAAGCCATGACAACCAAAGACGTGGAGCGTGCTCTGAGCAAAGACCACCTCGACGTCGACGACTTCATGGCACTGATATCGCCTGCCGCCGAGTCCTATCTCGAGACGATGGCGCGTATGTCGCAACGCATCACGCAGGAACGCTTCGGGAAAACCATAAAGATGTACATTCCGCTC
>CAVIEK010000113.1:0-7820 GCA_963641805.1 Bacteroides fragilis | reverse complement strand
GAAACAACGGTATGAACATTAAGAACCTACTATTGTTGGCAATAATCGCCATCATTGCCGGCAGTTGCAACACAACGAAAGACGTGCCCTATGTGATTGATGCCGGCAAACTTCCGCCCGAAGTGCTGCAAGCCGCATCAAAAGCCACCGACCAGGCCATAATGCCAGGCGACCTGCTCGACATTACCGTGACCAGTTTCAACGCCGAGGCAGTGAAGCCTTTCAACCGTGGCAGTTACCACAATGCCGAAAGCGGAGCGCTGACACAGTCATCGGGAAATGGTCAAGACGGATTGCAGAACTATCTAGTAGACAGCAAAGGCGACATTGAGTTTCCGCTTCTCGGCAAGTTACACGTGGGCGGCATGACCAAATCGGCAATCGAAAGCCTCATCGCCTCTCAAATCTACCCCAAATATCTGACTGAGCGTCCAGGGGTGGAAGTACGCCTACGCAATTTTCACGTCTCGATACTCGGCGAAGTGAACTCGCCAGGTGTGATCTCATCGCAAAATGAGAGGCTCAACATCCTTGAGGCCATAGCCCAGGCTGGTGACCTCACAATCCAAGGCAAACGCAACAACGTGCTTGTGGTAAGCACAAACGCCGACGGCAGCCGCTCGGTACGCTACGTTAACCTAAACGACAAGAACCTGCTTGTGTCGCCAGGGTTTTATCTGAACCAAAACGACATAATATATGTAGAGCCTAATGCGTCGAAGGCCCGTTCCTCATGGTCGGTTCCGCCGGCTCTTACACTGACTGTAAGCTCAATAGGCACACTCATTTCAATAGCCACTTTCATCATTACCCTCACGAAGTGATCTGAGCGACTTACACCAATAACATCGGCGGCAACGCTACCCAAACTAGGGATTGCGTTGCCGCCGATTGTTTTTCGCTATATTAATACACTTTTATTTGATTATATGCTCCAGCCCCTTCGTGTTGTTGGCAATTTCCTCTTCGGGAACCTCATAGTTCACAAGGTCGTTGGCAAAATAGCGGTCATAAGCCGTCATATCGATAAGACCATGACCTGAGAGGTTGAACAGAATCACTTTCTTGCGGCCCTCTTCCTTGGCCTTTAGGGCCTCACGCACTGCAGTGGCAATGGCATGGGCCGACTCGGGAGCGGGGATGATGCCCTCACTGCGGGCAAAGAGCGTGGCTGCCTTGAACGTCTCGAGCTGCGGAATGTCGACCGCATCAATGATTCCGTCGTGCTTGAGCTGACTCACCACCGAACCGGCTCCATGATAGCGAAGGCCTCCGGCATGGATGTTGGCCGGCTGGAAATCGTGGCCTAACGTGTACATTGGGATAAGCGGAGTGTAGCCGGCCTCGTCGCCGAAATCATACTGGAAGACGCCTCGTGTGAGTTTGGGGCAGGAAGCTGGCTCGGCTGCGATAAATTGAGCGTCATGCTCTCCACTTAGTTTATGGCGGAGGAATGGGAATGCCAATCCCGAGAAATTACTGCCTCCACCGAAGCAAGCAATCACTGTGTCGGGATACTCACCGGCCATCTCCATCTGTTTCTCGGCCTCAAGGCCAATCACAGTCTGGTGCAGAGCCACATGGTTAAGCACCGATCCGAGCACATACTTGCAGTTGGGTGTACTCATGGCCAATTCCACTGCCTCGCTGATGGCTGTACCGAGCGAGCCCTGATAGTTGGGGTTTTCGGTGATAATCTTGCGTCCAGCCTTAGTCGACATACTTGGCGAGGCTATCACCTCGGCGCCATAAGTCTGCATGATTGAGCGGCGGTATGGTTTCTGCTCATAAGAGATTTTGACCATATATACGGCCAACTCAAGGCCGAAGTGCTTGGCTGCCAAGGAGAGAGCCGCACCCCACTGCCCTGCACCCGTCTCGGTTGTGATATTGGTCACGCCCTCCTTTTTGCAGTAATATGCTTGGGCTATTGCCGAGTTCAACTTATGGGAGCCTACAGGGCTCACACTCTCATTCTTGAAATAGATGTGTGCCGGAGTGTCGAGAAGGCGCTCAAGACCTGTAGCACGCACAAGGGGTGTGGGTCGCCAGATGCGGTACATCTCACGCACTTCGTCGGGAATCTCGATCCAACGATGTTCCATGTCAAGTTCCTGACGCGATGCCTCACGTGAGAACAACGGATACAGGTCCTCCTCTTTCAGGGGTTGCTTAGTGGCTGGATTGATAAGCGGACGCGGCTTGTTGGGCATGTCGGCCATAACATTATACCATGCTTGGGGTATGTCGCTCTCGTTGAGAAGAAATTTCTTTGTTTCCATAAGCTTAATCTATTTTATGTGTATATTTATGTGATTTTTTCTTTTAACAATGCAAATATACGAAGTAATATTCAATAAAAACAAATTTTTATGTCATTTTTTCAGTATTTTGATTAAAAAAATCCCAAAACTGAAATTTTGTCACACACATCCTACGGCTCCATTAAGGCCAAAGCACTGGTTAAATGCATGTTACATGGCACACAGCAAGAAAAACGGCACACACTTTGCTAATGCGTTGAATTGAACAGACAATTCAAGAAAACAAATAAAAACAACATCATATTATGAATTTTGACAATTTTACAATCAAATCGCAAAAGATAGTTCAGAAAGCGGTGCAGATTGCGCAAAGCAACGGCAACCAAGCCATTGACCCATTGCATCTGTTGAAGGCTACTCTTACTGAGGGCGATGCCGTAGTTAAGTTCATCTTTCAGAAACTCGACATCAACCAGTCAAGTGTCGACAAGCGAGTTGATGAGGAGTTGACGAAACTGCCCAGGGTGAACGGCGGAAGCCAATATCTGAGCAACGAGTCAAACCAAGTGCTTGAAAGCGCCGCTGACTACGCGTCGAAAAGCGGTGACCAGTATGTGACTGCAGAGACTCTGTTCATGGGCATTTTCAAGAAAGGCGGCCATGCAGCCACAATCCTAAAAGACTCAGGAGTAACCGAAGATTTACTGAAGCAGGCCATTGAAGAACTCCGAAAAGGCAAAAAGGCTACCGGTCAAGAGGCCGAGGAGCAGTATAACGCGCTTAGCAAGTATGCCATCAATCTATGCGAGCGCGCCCGTCAAGGCAAACTTGACCCCGTGATAGGCCGTGACGACGAAATCAGGCGTGTGCTACAGATTCTGAGCCGCCGAACAAAGAACAACCCCATTCTTATTGGTGAGCCGGGAACCGGCAAAACTGCCATAGTCGAGGGACTCGCACAACGCATAGTGCGTGGCGATGTGCCCGAGAATCTGAAGAACCGTCAGGTGTATTCACTTGATATGGGAGCACTTATTGCAGGTGCAAAATATCAGGGAGAGTTTGAGGAGCGGCTTAAGGCAGTGATCAACGAGATCACACAAGCCAACGGCGACATCATCCTATTCATCGACGAGATTCACACTCTGGTAGGAGCCGGTAAAAGCGGCGGTGCTATGGATGCGGCCAATATCCTAAAACCGGCACTTGCCCGCGGCGATCTGCGCAGCATCGGTGCAACCACACTCGACGAGTATCAGAAATATTTTGAGAAAGACAAGGCTCTTGAGCGACGGTTCCAAGTGGTGATGGTCGACGAGCCCGATGAGGAAAGCGCCATTGCCATCTTGCGTGGTCTGAAAGAGAAATACGAGAACCATCATAAGGTGCGCGTGCGCGACGAGGCAATCATAGCCGCAGTGCAACTTAGCGAGCGCTACATAAGCGATCGTTTCTTGCCCGACAAGGCAATCGACCTTGTGGACGAGGCTGCCGCAAAGTTGCGTATCGAGATGGACTCTGTGCCACAGGGGCTCGACGAGGTGACGCGCAAGATCTCGCAACTCGAGATCGAACGCGAGGCCATCAAGCGCGATGGCGACGAGCAGCGCATCAAGCAGATCGAGGAACAGATAGCAAACTTGAGAGACAAAGAGCGCGACTACAGTGCCAAATGGAATGCCGAGAAGGAACTCATCAACAAAATCCAGCAAAACAAGATCGACATTGAACAGCTCAATTTTGAGGCCGAACGGGCCGAACGCGAAAGCGACTATGCCCGAGTGGCGCAAATCAGATACTCAAGCATCAAGGAAAAAGAGAACGAAAACGCCGAGATACAAAAGAAACTGACCGAGATGCAAGGCGACAAGGCCCTGATTAAGGAGGAAGTGGATGCCGACGACATTGCCGATGTGGTATCGAGGTGGACAGGAATCCCCGTGAGCAAGATGCTGCAGAGCGAGAAAGACAAGCTGATTCACCTGGAAGACGAGCTGCACAAGCGCGTGGTGGGACAGGATGAGGCCATAACGGCGATAGCCGATGCCGTGAGACGCAGCCGTGCCGGGCTTAACGACCCTCGCCGCCCTATAGGCTCATTCATATTCTTAGGTACCACTGGTGTGGGCAAGACCGAGCTTGCCAAGGCTCTGGCCGACTACCTCTTTAACGACGAGAACATGATGACCCGCATCGACATGAGCGAATATCAGGAGAAATACTCCGTGTCACGCCTCATAGGCCCGCCTCCGGGCTATGTGGGCTATGAGGAAGGCGGACAGCTGACCGAGGCCGTCAGGCGCAAGCCATATTCAGTGGTGCTCTTCGACGAGATCGAGAAAGCCCACCCCGATGTGTTCAACATACTGCTTCAGGTGCTTGATGACGGACGCCTCACCGACAATAAGGGCCGCACAGTGAATTTCAAGAACACCATTATTATAATGACGTCAAACTTAGGCAGCGAATTGATACGCGAGCGTTTCGAGCATCTAACCAATGACAACCGAGAGAGTGTGGTAAGCAAGACACGGACCGAAGTGTTTGAGATGCTGAAAAAGACAATCAGGCCCGAATTCCTCAACCGAATTGACGAGGTGATAATGTTCCGGCCACTTAACGAGAGTGAGATCGGACAGATTGTAAGACTTCAGCTCGATGGTGTGGCAAAGATGCTTGCCAAGAACGGTATCACCCTGAAATCGACACAAGCAGCAGTCGACCTGCTTGCAAGCGCAGGCTATGATCCCGAATTCGGCGCACGCCCAGTGAAACGCGCAATCCAGACACTGGTGCTCAACCAGTTGTCGAAAGACATTATAAGTCAACGCATCGACCGAGACAAGCCCATTGTGGTGGATGCCGCTGGCGGATCGATAGTATTCAACAACTGATCTGCGATTCAATTGAGACAATCAGAGCAGGAGGGAACCGATTGGTTATCCATCCTGCTCTGATTGTCATTTTCGCCAAGGCCTAGCAGCCACTATGCCTCAGCACTCATAGTCGACGCACGCACGGCTCTCTTTATGTCCTTTCAGCAGACCAGCGGCCGCCACGTGGGCAGGATGAGTGGCATAGGTTGCCACATCGGCCATTGTAGGAACAATAGCCGTGAGCACCACGTCCCAATCCTCTGACGGATTCTCGTTGAGCCCCACCTCAATGCTTTGGAGCACGCTTATCTGCTCTGGCAGTGCCTCTAATGCCGCCTTGAACCGCTTGGCCACCTCGAGCCTTTCGGCATCGGTGCCGACCAGCTTAAACATCACTATATGCTTTACCATATCACAGTTTGATTTTATTGGTTGTTGTAAAGTTTTTCTTTCATCGCAATTATCTTCTCGTCGCTGATGTAGTCGTCATAGTCCATCATCTTGTCGATAATGCCGTTGGGCGTAAGTTCGATTTCGCGGTTGCACACAGTCTGAATAAACTCGTGGTCGTGCGAAGCCATCAGCACATTGCCCTTAAAGGCCTGCAGGGTGTTGTTGAACGCCTGGATCGACTCCAGGTCGAGATGGTTGGTGGGTGTATCGAGGATGAGCGTATTGGCGTTGATCATCATCATCTTGGCAATCATGCAGCGCATTTTCTCGCCACCTGAGAGTACCGAGGCTTTCTTGAGCACATCCTCACCGCTGAAGAGCATTTTTCCAAGGAATCCCTTGAGGTAAATCTCGCTTGTGTCGTTGCTGAACTGCGACAACCAGTCGACAAGGTTCAAGTCGGTGTTGAAATACTGAGAATTGTCGAGCGGCAAATAGGATGTGGTGATGGTCTGTCCCCACTCATATGAGCCTTCATCAGGCTTGCGATTGCCGTTGATAATCTCAAACAAAGCAGTCATTGCACGCGGGTCGCGGCTAAGAAACACTATTTTGTCGCCTTTTTCCACGTTGAAATTCAAATCCTTAAATAGTATTTCGCCATCGACCGAAGCCGTGAGTCCATGCACCTCAAGGATTTTATTGCCTGGTTCGCGCTCTGGGGTGAATATTATGCCCGGATAGCGGCGTGACGACGGCTGAATTTCCTCCACATTGAGTTTCTCGAGCATCTTCTTGCGGCTTGTGGTTTGTTTCGACTTTGCCACATTCGCACTAAACCGGCGTATGAATTCAAGCAGTTCCTTGCGTTTCTCCTCTGCACGCTTGTTCTGTTGCTGCTGCTGGCGCAGCGCGAGTTGACTCGACTGATACCAAAAGCTGTAGTTGCCGGCATAGAGTGTGATTTTGTGGTAATCAATATCGAGAGTGTGAGTGGAAATCGCATCAAGGAAGTGACGGTCGTGCGACACCACAAGCACGGTGTTCTCGAAATTCGACAAGTAATTTTCCAGCCAGGTGACAGTGTCGAGGTCAAGGTCGTTGGTCGGCTCATCGAGGAGCAGGTTGTCGGGATTGCCGAACAAGGCTTTTGCAAGCAGCACACGCACCTTTGCTTTGGCGGGCATGTCCTTCATGAGTGTGTAATGCGATTCCTCTTTGATACCCAAGCCACTGAGAAGTGTGGCTGCGTCACTTTCAGCATTCCACCCGTTCATCTCGGCAAATTTCTCCTCAAGCTCTGAAGCTCTCACGCCGTCGGCCTCGCTGAAGTCGGGTTTCGCATAAATAGCATCTTTCTCCTTCATCACCTCCCATAGAGTGGTGTGCCCTTGCAACACAGTGTCCATCACAGTAAACTCGTCGAAGGCAAAGTGGTCCTGACTGAGCACTGACATGCGCTCACCAGGTCCTTGTGTTACTGTGCCGTGTGTGGGGGTGAGTTGTCCGCTTAGCATGCGCATGAGCGTACTCTTGCCGGCCCCGTTGGCTCCGATTATACCGTAGCAGTTGCCAGGGGTGAACTTAAGATTCACGTCCTGGAACAACACTTTTTTCCCAAATTGAATACCTAAATTGTTAGTTATGATCATACCCTGATTAGAAAATATTTTTTATAGCGCAAAGTTACTAAAAAATGAGTGAATGCCGAAACAGTCGTTCACTCACACTATTAAGCGCCACACTCAGCAACGTGTGCTTGAGGGCGGCGCTTAATGAATATTTTGACGGTCAATCCGATGGTCACGCGGCACTCGCCACTGGCCAAAGAATGACTACTCAGCTACTACCTCGAAAGGAATTTCGGCTGAAACTTCCTTGTGAAGCTTAACCACAGCAGTGTATTTACCCACTTCTTTAACGGGTTCCTTGATGCTGATGATTTTGCGGTCAATGTTGTGACCAAGTTTCTCAAGGGCCTCGGCGATTTGGATGTTGGTTACAGAGCCAAAGATTGTGCCTGTGGTGCTTACCTTAGCGCCAATGGTGAGAGAAACATCCTTGAGCGACTCGGCAACTGCCTCGGCATCGGCCTTGATCTTGGCGATCTTATGAGCACGCTGACGCAGGTTCTCGGCGAGTACTTTCAAAGCCGAGGGAGAAGCAATGACTGCCTTGCCCTGTGGAATCAAGTAGTTGCGGCCATATCCGCTTTTCACTTCAACAACATCGTCCTTGTAACCGAGGTTGCTGACATCTTCCTTTAATATAATCTTCATAATAAAAG
>CAVIEK010000112.1:3555-7821 GCA_963641805.1 Bacteroides fragilis | reverse complement strand
TTTACTTCCCAATGACAAATATAACACTTTTTGCTCAAGCAATCGGCAGACTTCCCAAAGGAAATATACGGAAAATCATCCGTGAGGAAAAGATGTAGAGTCCAACAGCAAGTGCTGTAGAGTCCAACAGCACCAATACGCATGAGATGATTAAATAATTTTATATAGTTATATTTGCCAAAACCAACCATTTTTCGGAAATTTGCACAATTATTATACTCACAACTAACTATTGCAATAAAATGGAGGTAACAGCTGAGCAGTTGGCCGCTCTTGTCAAGGGAGTTGTCGATGGCGATGGAACGACTATAATAAATAACTACGCAAAAATTGAGGAAGCCACAAAAGGATGTCTCACTTTTTTGGCAAATCCCAAATATACACATTACATCTACACGACGCAGGCTTCAGCAGTGCTGGTGAGAAACGATTTCGAGCCTGAGCACCCAGTGGCTGCCACTATGATTCGCGTGGCCGATCCATATGCCACACTTGCCGACTTGCTCAACTTTGTGAACAGCCAGATACCGCAAAAAGTGGGAATTGAGCAGCCGTCGTTTGTGAGCGATGGGGTCGAAGTGACAGATGGCACTTACATCGGCGCGTTTTCTTATATAGGCAAAGGCGTAAAACTAGGCAAGAATGTCAAGATTTACCCACAAGTGTATGTGGGTGACAATGTGGAGCTTGGTGACGATGTGATACTATACCCTGGAGTAAAAGTGTATCATGGGTGCAAAATAGGCAACCGATGCATTGTGCAAGGTGGCGCGACAATAGGTGGCGACGGATTCGGCTTTGCACCTAAGGCCGATGGCACATATGAGAAAATATCGCAAGTGGGAATTGTCATCCTTGAAGATGATGTCGAGATTGGAGCCAACACCACCATCGACCGCGCCACAATGGGAGCCACAATAATACGCAAGGGAGTCAAGCTCGACAACCTCATACAAGTGGCACACAATGTTGAGATTGGAGAAAACACCGTAATGGCCGCACAAGTGGGTGTCGCCGGCTCGACCAAGATTGGAAAGAACAATATGGTGGGTGGCCAAGTGGGCTTTGCCGGCCACATCACAGTGGGCGACAACAACGGTTTCGGCGCACAATCAGGCATCCCCAACAATGTGGGAAGCAAGTTGCGCATCATGGGAACCCCTGGCATCGCAGCGCTCGACTTTGCACGTCAGAATGTGTACATGAAACGCCTTGGCGAGATGTACAGCGACATCAACAAACTGAAAAAAGCAATTGAATCAATAAATAACGAGAACTAATTATATAAGATAAAGATGAAGCAACGCACATTAAAAGAGTCGTTCAGCGTGAGCGGCAAAGGCTTGCACACAGGTGTGACATCGACAGCCACATTCAAAAGCGCCCCTGCCAACACAGGCTATGTGTTCAAGCGCATCGACATCGAAGGCGAAAACACCGTAGAGGCAGTTGCCGAAAATGTTGTCGAGACCAATCGCGGCACTGTGATTGCAAACAAGAGCCATAAAGAAATAAAGGTGAGCACCATAGAGCACGCCATGGCCGCGCTATATGCCGCAGGCATCGACAACTGCCTGATTGAGGTCAACGCCCCCGAGCTTCCCATTCTCGACGGCAGCGCAATTGAGTTCTGCAATCTTATCGATAAAGTGGGATTTGTGGAACAAGAGGCCGAAAAGGAATACTACGTGGTGAAGAAGCGCATTAAGGTGGTTGATGAGCAGACGGGATCGTCGCTCATTGTTCTTCCCGATGAAGATTTCTCTATCGATACGATGATTGAATTTGACTCAAAGGTGTTGCCTAACCAGTTTGCCAGCCTCGAGAGCCTCAGCAAATTCAAGGACGAAATCGCCGCATGCCGCACTTTTGTCTTTGTGCGTGAAGTGCTTCCCTTGGTGAAAATGAATCTCATTAAAGGCGGCGACCTGGACAATGCAATTGTAATTTACGACACCCCGATGAAGCAGGAAGAACTCGACCAGCTTGCCGACTTGATGAACCTGCCCCACAAGCACATGAGCGACCTTGGCTACCTCAACAACAAGCCGTTGGCATTCAACAACGAGCCTGCCCGCCACAAGCTCCTTGACGTGCTTGGCGACCTTGCCTTGATAGGCCGACCTTTGAAGGGACGCATTGTTGCCACCCGCCCTGGCCACACCATCAATACCACACTGTCAAAAGCAATACGCAAAGAACTCAGATACCAAAACGTGCAAGCACCACTCTACGATCCTAACAAGGCTCCTGTGATGGACGTGAACCATATCCGCAAACTTCTGCCCCACCGCTACCCGATGCAGTTGGTTGACAAGGTGATTGAGATTGGCGAGAGCTACATTGTGGGCGTGAAAAACGCCACCAGCAATGAGCCGTTTTTCCAAGGCCATTTCCCTCAAGAGCCGGTCATGCCAGGCGTGCTTCAGGTCGAGGCCATGGCACAAGTCGGTGGTCTGCTGGTGCTCAACTCAGTCGACGAGCCGGAACGTTACTCCACCTATTTTATGAAGATCGACAACGTAAAATTCCGTCAAAAGGTGGTTCCTGGCGACACACTTGTTTTCCACCTGTCGCTCATGTCACCCATGCGCCGCGGATGCGCCGTAATGAAAGGTTACGCCTTTGTGGGCGAGAAGATTGTATCGGAGGCTGAATTTATGGCCCAAATCATTAAGAACAAATAAGACATCCTATTTCTGCTATCCAATAAACAATTATGGACATTCAACCATTGGCTTATGTAAATCCCGGTGCCAAAATCGGCCACGACGTAAAGATTGGACCCTTTGTGACAATTGACGACAATGTGGTGATTGGCGATGGCACTACCATCGACAGTAATGCTGTAATACACTCTGGAGCCCGAATCGGCAACAACTGCCACATTCACTCCAGCGCCGTTGTGTGCGACATTCCACAAGACTTGAAATTCAAGGGAGAGGACACCGTTGCTATCATTGGCGACAACACCACAATACGTGAATTTGTGACCATTCACCGCGGAACAGCCTCAAAGGGCCAGACGGTAATTGGAAGCAATTGCCTCATTATGGCCTACTGCCATATTGCCCATGACTGCTGTCTGGGTGACCATATCATCATGTCAAATTCCGGACAATTAGCCGGAGAGGTCGTTGTGGGAGATTGGGCAGTGATAGGTGGCGGTGCTCTTGTTCACCAGTTTACCCACATCGGACAGCACGTGATGCTGCAAGGCGGCTCACTTGTCAACAAAGACATCCCGCCCTACATCATGGCCGGCCGCTACCCTCTATCCTACGAAGGAGTGAACTCAGTGGGTCTCCATCGCCGCGGATTCAGTGAGGAACAAATCAACAATATTCAGGCTGTCTACCGCATGTTGTATCTTTCGGGATTAAACAATTCGGCCGCAGTTGAGAAGATTATCACTGAAATCCCCGAAACCACCGAGCGCAACATCATTGTTGATTTCGTGAAAAGCTCGAAACGCGGTGTGGTGAGAGTGGGAATCTAGCCCTAGGCTTTAACTAAACTATATATATATCAGTTTGACCACGTTTGGAACGCCCAAACGTGGCCAAATTTTTAGTAGTTTACTCGGCATGCGCATACCACTATCGACAAAATAGGCTGTGCCTCGATTAGCACAGCCTATTTGATGGTAATATGTGGCTTTCTATATTACTCTTGGTCGAACAGAATCTCCATGATGCTTATTGCTGACTTCATCACAGATGAGCCTGGACCGAAGATGGCCGAGACGCCTGCTTTGTAAAGGAAGTCATAATCTTGCACCGGAATCACACCACCGGCAATGACCACGATGTCCTCGCGGCCGAGTTTCTTCAGCTCTGCAATCACGGCAGGGATGAGGGTCTTGTGGCCGGCAGCAAGCGATGACACGCCGAGCACGTTAACATCGTTCTCGACGGCCTGCTTTGCAGCTTCTTCTGGGGTTTGGAACAGCGGGCCCATATCCACGTCGAAGCCGCAGTCGGCATAGCCCGTGGCAACGACTTTGGCACCACGATCGTGGCCGTCCTGACCCATTTTAGCAATCATAATACGCGGTTGGCGACCTTCGGCCTTTGCGAACTTAGATGTGAGCTCGCGAGCCTTCTCCAGGTCGGGATCTGCTTTTGTCTCTGATGAATACACGCCGGAAATAGTTTTAATAACTGCTTTATAACGGCCCACGACCTCCTCGCAGGCATCTGAAATCTCACCCAATGAAGCGCGGTCTTTAGCTGCGGTTACGGCTAACTCGAGCAGGTTGCCGTT
>CAVIEK010000112.1:1770-3411 GCA_963641805.1 Bacteroides fragilis | reverse complement strand
TTAGTGACGTAGGTCTCTTGCTGGATATATATCTGGGTGTTACGTGCGATACGTGCCGAGAAGTCGGTAGGAAGTGCGATAGCCTCATCGAGCGCATTGGTGTGTAGCGACTGTGTGTGGCCTTGGGCTGCAGCCATAGCTTCAATACAGGTACGGCCCACATTGTTGAAGGGGTCTTGTGCTGTAAGTGACCATCCCGAAGTCTGGCTGTGCGTACGCAGCGACATCGACTTGGTGTTCTTCGGGTTGAATTGCTTGACGATCTTGGCCCAAAGCAAGCGGCCAGCGCGCATCTTGGCAACCTCCGTGAAGAAGTTCATACTGATACCCCAGAAGAAAGAGAGGCGCGGCGCGAATGCATCAATCTCAAGACCAGCATTGATACCGGTGCGGATGTAGTCAAGACCATCGGCAAGTGTGTAGGCAAGCTCGATATCGGCTGTTGCGCCTGCTTCCTGCATGTGGTAACCCGAAATTGAGATTGAGTTGAATTTGGGCATGTACTTTGAGGTGTATTCAAAGATGCTTGCAATGATCTGCATTGAGAACTTAGGAGGATATATATAGGTGTTGCGCACCATGAACTCCTTGAGAATGTCGTTCTGGATAGTACCGGCCATTTCCTCGAGCTTTGCTCCTTGTTCAAGGCCTGCAACGATGTAGAATGCCATAATGGGAAGAACGGCACCATTCATTGTCATTGACACCGACATCTTGTTGAGGGGAATGCCGTTGAACAGCACCTTCATGTCCTCGACAGAGCAAATCGACACACCGGCCTTGCCCACGTCGCCAACCACACGCTGGTTGTCGGCATTGTAGCCACGGTGAGTGGGGAGGTCGAATGCGACCGACAGACCCTTTTGACCAGATGCCAGGTTGCGACGGTAGAATGCATTTGACTCAGCGGCGGTTGAGAAACCGGCATACTGACGCACTGTCCACGGGCGGAACGGATACATCATACTGTAGGGGCCGCCCAGGAACGGCGGAATACCTGCTGTGTATTGCAGATGTTCAAGGCCTTCGAGGTCGTTTTTTGTGTAGACGGGCTTAATGTCGATCAACTCGGCATTTTTCCAAGTCTCGCCTTCGGCCAGAGGCTTGTGTTGTACATTAAAAGCCTCGTTTTCAATATCTATATCTTTAAAATTTGGTCTCATCTTGTAATGTTATTTTAAAAGTTTAGCGTTGAAAGCCTTTAATGTTTCAAGCACGTTGCTCTTGACGTTGATGAATGTGGTGACTCCGAGTGCGCGGAATTCTTCGGTGTCGGGACCTGCAAGCACAAGTTCCTCTTTGCCGCCGATGGCCTCAATGGCTTGTGGTATGAGTTCGGCATATTCGGGATCGCTTGAGCAGAGCACGATAATGTCCGCACCCTTTTCGCGGGCGGCTTTCACTCCATCGGCCACAGTCTCAAATCCCAGGTTGTCGATTAGCTCATAACCGGCGCAGGCGAAGAAGTTGCTGGAGAATTGAGCACGGGCCAGACGCATGGTGAGGTTGCCGATTGTGAGCATGAAGGCCTTGGGGGTCTTGTCTGCTTTCTCGGTTGCATAGCGCAATTCCTCAAATTCGCTTGCAAGGCGCTTGGTGTTGAGTTTGGTCTCGCCCTCCTCGCAGCTACAACTACAAGTG
>CAVIEK010000112.1:0-1760 GCA_963641805.1 Bacteroides fragilis | reverse complement strand
AGTGCACTCTTTGATGCCGGCCATCTTGTCGGCAGCTTTCTCGGTGAAATTCGGGAACTGGTTGGTGCCTAGCAATTGCTCGCGGCGTTTGGCCACTTTGTCGAAACGGGCTTTAGCCGATGCGTTGACAGCCTTCACCACTTCCTCGATTTGAGCCTTGAAACCACCATTATCAACAACATCAAGGAACAGTTTCCAACCCTCTTTTGCGATAGAGTCGGTGAGTGATTCTATGTAATAACTGCCGCCTGCGGGATCCACCACCTTGTCGAGGTGACTCTCTTCCTTGAGCAGTATCTGCTGGTTGCGAGCCAGACGCTCTGAGAATTCCTCGGGAGTCTTGTAGGAAGCGTCGAACGGAGTTACCACAAGCGAGTTCACACCAGCCAGCACGGCCGACATGGCTTGAGTCTGCGAGCGAAGCAGATTGACGTATGAGTCATACACCGTCTGAGTGAATTTTGTGGTGATTGCATTAACCACCATCTTGCAAGCACAGTCGCAAGCAGGGTTGTATTTCTTGACTATTTGAGCCCAAAGCATGCGGGCAGCACGGAACTTGGCAATCTCCATAAAGTAGATTGTGCTCACGCCCATGTTGAACTTGATGCGGTTTGCCACCTCGTCGGCTGTGAATCCGGCCTCGGTAAGCTCGGCCAACCATTCTTCACCCCATGCCAATGCGTATCCGAGCTCTTGGTAGATGAATGCGCCGGCATTGTTGAGGAGTATAGAGTCAACGCTGAGCACTCGCAGATTCTTCACGGGAGCTACAGTCTTGAGCAGCTCACTTGCCATTGCCACAATATCGCCGCCAAAAGCCACGCCATGCTTGATTTGTTTCTTGAATGGGTCGAAGTTTATCGATCCGGTGAAAGAGTCCTCGGCTTTTGCCGACTTCACCAATTCAACGAGGGCCTTTGCCACGTTCAGTGCCTGTTTGGGGCAACAGTTTATGTTGATTTCCACCTTTGCAAGGTCAATGCCATCGAGCAGAGCATTAAGGTCGGTGTCGGCGTTGACAGCAAACCCGAATGAGTTGATGCCTTTTGAAAGCAACGTCTTTGCTTTCGCATTAGCCTCAGCAACATCATCAACGGTGATTTCCTGACGTACTTTCCAATCGTTGGTGGTGCTGTTGGTGCCACGCACATAGGGGTACTCTCCGGGTAGCGACTCAGTTTGCTTCAAGTCTTTAATGTCCTCGCCACGATACATCGGTTGGGCATTAAATCCTTCGTTTGTTCGCCAAACCAGCTTTTTATTGAAGTCGGCACCTTTCAGGTCGACCTCAACCTTGGCTCTCCATTCCTCGGTTGACACCGGAGGGAATTCGGTGAACAGTTTTTCTCTCTTTTCTGCCATAATTAATTTTAAATTATATAGTAACTATTAGTTTTATAGATTTAAAAATAGTGTCCCGCACCAACAGCACGGTCATTGCATTTATCCCACAAATATAAATAAAATTCGCAAATTAATAAAAGCGGCAACGCCTTTTTTAATCAATTTTTCACGTGTAGCAATTGTTGTAGAGTCCAGCAGCAAGTGCAAAATCAGGGAATGTGGTTGAAGAAACTGTTTTGGGGGAGAGCCAGAGTTGATTTTTTCTCTGGGTCTTCTGTTCATTTTCTTTTGTATTCCATGATTTTCCTGTCGGGAAAATCATCGAAATTGGCTTTTTAGGGGCGTTTCTTCTGACGAGTTTGCTCGCGTTCCCAATGGCACCTTTCCACCACGAGCAGTAGGGGTCGGTGAAG
>CAVIEK010000111.1:0-7896 GCA_963641805.1 Bacteroides fragilis | reverse complement strand
AGTCAAACCAAGCCGCTACATTTGTTACCGACATTCAACATCATAATCACAAAACCTAAACAACACTCAATTATGAAACATTCTTTACTGCTAGCCGTCATAGCCACTGGGCTATGCTGCATGGCCACCACCCCAGTGGCATCAGTGACGAAACGTAAGGCACAATCGAAAATCACGAAACCAGTCAACATCACTTCTTACAACATCAACACACACGGAAACCGGGTTGAGACTTCGAGGCAACTGCCGGGTAGGCTCAACGCATATTACTATTATGAAGAAGTGGCTGGCGATGGCATGACCACGCGCGACACATCCGAGCTCAACCTGGGCAAGATCAGCTACACCGACGACGGCATAATAAGCTGCATTTACCGCAACGGATGGGTCGAAGGATTCAACATACGCGACACCACAGAGCTCATATTCAACGAATACAACCTGCTCGCTCGCCGAAATATGCGTTTTTTCATAAATGCTCCCAGCAACACAAGCTGGTGGCGAAACGAAACCATGAGATGCAATTACGACGGCTCACGGTTTACGGGGTATCTTCAAAACAGCCAATTGATAGAGACCGACACCACTTATAACAGTTTTGACAACTATAGCATCATTTACACCCCTGCCGGCAACGGCCAGAACGAGAGCCTGGCGTTCAGAAACATCAGCGACTACGGCACCTCAGTGAGTTCCTACACTGTGCTTGAGAGCGAAGACAACGGTGCGCCCATAAAAGTAGACTACACGATGACATACAAAGACAACACAAGGGCGCACATTGTGGTGAGCGGAATAAAGTGGAACAAGACCGGCAACATGGCAAAACTGAGAGAATTTGACATAAACACATTCAACTCGCCGTATTCGGTGGAAGATGTGCCGCTGTCGTTCATCACCGGCTACTGCAAGAATGGAGAGAATGACCTGCGCGAGCTGACAGTAACCTTAGACGAGGAGCAATTAAAGGTTGGGTTGAGCAGCAATAACGACACGCTTTATATCTCGACCGACGGCTCGGACACCGAGTTGCCCCCCATTACGAAAATATACCGCGAGCCAGCCAGCAACGATTTGTATATCTATGATGACGACACAGTCCATATCCAATGCTACCCCGCCGACGTGCCCGACTTCCTGATTCATTATCTGTCATGGGTTCCTGCCGAGCACAGTTATCTATTTGACGTCCTGAGGCCAACAGTGCTTGGCGACAGACTGTACTCCCAGGTGCCGTTTGAACTGGAATATGACAACCAGGGGAGACTCACGCGAGTGAAATATCGCATGAGTCAGATAGAAACGACTACGGTTTCGGGGCAACCGGTGACAGGGGCATATTACGCAGTAGTCGAATGCAGCGATTATACACCCTACACAAGCGTGGCACAGATTCATGACGACAACGGCATCTGGCGTGCCGTGGGAGGCAACGGGAGCATCACTGTGGTAGGTGTCGACGGCCAAGTGAGCGTGTGGGCCGTGAGCGGACGTCTGATGTATGGAGGACGCGTTGCCGGAGAGACCACTGTGAATGTGCCTGCCGGAATCTATCTTGTGAAAGCCGGCGACATGTGCCGCAAGGTGGTTGTCAGATAATGAGGAAGCCGGCTCCACATGCGGCTGAGCACAATTCCCATCAGCATAATATCACAACACCTCTTTCCTGAGACGCACAACCAATACAAGAAATGGCTCCATAGCACCATAATCGCCGCCCGCCTTCACAATCCCCTTTGGGATGGAACGGCGGGCGGCTTCGTTGTTATGGCGGCGGCTTGTGAATGATGTGAATGCGGTGTGCTGCCGTATTATGGTTTCACCGCATGGCTGCGATTGTGCCGCCGGGCATGATATATGTGTGTTTTATTACTTGAGCTGATAAGTGACTGTGGTGACCACACGCAGGCGCTTCACATAGGGAGTGTTGTTGTCGCGATCCTCGATTGAGAACTGCCCTTGGTCGGCTTTGACTATGCGTCCGAGCTTCATGTCGCCCTTTGCGGCAAACTGCTCGGCAGTGGTGCGTGCGTTCCCGATAGCCTCGTTCATCATGCTTGGCTTGGTGTCGCGGAATTTGGTGTACTCATAGGTGACCCGCTGCGAGTCGTCATAGCCACCGCTGACTACTGCCACCCCCTTGGCGAGGAGTTCGCCTTGGCGTGCCATGATTGAGCGCACCTTATCGACCTTGTCGCTTGTTACGGTTATTACCGACGATATGTTGTAACGGGCTGTGATATCGTTGCTGCTATAATCGTTGGCGGTACGGTCGTTGGTCACTGGGGCGTTGACGCTGATTTCGGCATCGGTAATGCCGTTGCTCTTCAAGAATGCACGCACGGTGGCTGTGTTGTTGTTGATTTGAGCGTAGAGCTGTTGGAGGTCGTTGCCCACAACCTTGGTGACGATAGGCCATGTGACCTTGTTGGCGGGGATTTCCATCTCGCTCAGTCCCTTGACTGTAACCACATGATCCTTGTCGGTGAAATTGTCGATTCCGCTTTTTAGGCATAGTCCCAATACCACGATTGCCAGGGCAAGCATTGCTGCCGAAAGCAAAGAATACTTCTTGTTGTCCATAGCCTTAATGATTTTTAGAATAATCAATTACTTTAATGAATGAAAACCTGTTGAATTTTGCAGTTTAGACGCAACGGAAGCCTTGCGGTTTAATGGCAGGACGACAAAAAAACAATTATTTTTCCGAATGTATCATTCAGAAGCCGAAGCAATGCATGACGACACCGTCAGGCATTGGATGGCTGGCTGAGTTGAATTAGGCGTGGTAATGGCCTTGCTGGTAGAGGCGCGCAAGGAAGTCCCAGTTGTCGAGCAACAGTCGGCCTGTGGAATCGGAAGGAAGCGCGGCATCGGGCACGAGTCCGTGGGCAAAGAGATAGCGCGTCACCTGAGACGGACACCGGCCGTATTGTGTGATGAGCGTGTGCGCCTCACGGCGGGCCTCGGCCTGGTCATAGCAGCCATTGGACTGATGGCACACAAACTGCGCCACGTCGTGTGCGACCAGAATGCCGGCGGTGTGGTGGGCGAGCACCACGAAGCGTGTGCAATGCGCCAATTGGCTCAAAGCGTCACCAGCGGGCAACATCTGATTGCCGGAGAGGAAATCCTCAAGCTGGGCATAAGTGGAGAAAAAAGCTATGGGGCTACCGCCATTGACATCTGTCATCCGTGAGTAGGACTCATGTGGCACCACAGGCTCAGGATCGGTGAGACCGGAAGGAATCACGGCATCGGCAATGAGCCTTATCCACTGCCCTACCGTGAGCGACATAGGGCCTGTGGGATTGCCTATCATTGTACGGTCGTCAAGATTACGCAGGGCCTCATCGAGGTCACGTGAGGGTCCGGCGGCGATGCGGCTTGCCTCAACGCCCTTTTGCGCCAATACCACCTTGGCTGCGGGAGGCATAAGGTAGCTGTTGAAGAATAGCCAGCGGCTGAGGTCATAGACACTTGCCGCGTCGCTGTCAACACCGGTCTCGATACCAGTGATGATGTTGTATTCTACGGGATTGGGGGCTTCGTCGTAACAACTGTCGAGTTGGGCGAAAAAGAGCTTGGCAAGTGCCATTATCTGCCCATCGAGGGGGCAAAGCATGCCGTTATGCGGCGTGAGTCCCTCAAGGGTATACCAAATCACAAAACGCAAGTCGTCGAGATTGAGCTCATAATTCACATAGTCGTCGCTGCGGCCATAAAACGGCAGCGGAGTGCCGTAGAGGTGCTCGTGGAGCATGGTGAAGGCGCGCCACAACCCAGCATCGGCGACCACATCCTGATAATAGCCCATCACAGCGAGCACCACGCGACGCCGCGACGCATCGGCCAGTTGCGACATGATGTGCGACTCATCCCACAAGGCTGCGAGCCTCATCGCAAGCGCCAGGTAATACTTGTCGGTCTCGGTCACCCGCGGATAGTTGGGCTGCATTAGCATAAATTCCTTTACAGAAATGTCCATGACACACTCTCCCCTATTGATAATATATATTGTGATTACGTGCTGATTTTCGGCCGGGGGCTTCTGAGCGAGGCAAAGCCATATTTGGCACATTCCTCGTTAAAAGCCCGACAGGCTACTCACGTCACCTCATTGAATGCGGTGAGTGCAGCAGCCTGCCTTGAAATTTATGAGCCACGAGTGGGACTCGAACCCACGACCTTTTCGTTACGAATGAAATGCTCTACCAACTGAGCTATTGTGGCTGATTAGGCGCTTGACGGACGGTTCATTCCTTACTGAGGAAACCCCGATTCCGCTTACGCTTTGATATTGCAAAGGTACAACTAAAATAGCGATTGTTTGCTATATGTTATGGTTATTTTTGCTTTGTTGAGCAATAATTTGGCCAAAGACGGGTAAGAAATCGACGGAGCAATCTTGGTCACCACTGTCGACGAGCTTGTGCCATAGTAGTAGGAATAGCTCGATGAAGTGTAGGTTGTGACATCGACCGGGGTGAACGTGAAGTTGACGTCGTCGTCGGGGATCATGCTTACATCGATGTTGCCCGAGGCATCGGAGCAGCGGTCGATCACGTCGAGCACATAGTCGCGCATGCCAGTGAACTCATAAGACTTGCTTGTGGAATTATACTCGGCATAGAACGAGTTTTTGCTGTTGGTGAGGCTGTCGCCGTCGAAGAACTCGTTTTTCTTGCCTTTCTTCACCATGAGCAGATATTTTGGAGGCTCCACATCGTAAGTATTCTTGATGGCCTCGACGGGGAGTGAGAGGGTGAGTGAGTTTATTACCGCGAGGTCGGAACCGACGGTGGCCTTGTAGTTGCTCAGGATTTGCCTGATGGGGAATTGCGCCTCAACCTCATATCCGGCAGGGCCCATCACCACTGCCTCACCGGCAGCCACAAGGCTCTTTATCGAGTCGTCGACAGAGAGGCTGATGTTGTTGTTGACAAGCACCTCTGGCGTGGTGCCTAGATACACCTGCGATTTGCTGATGATGGTGTCGCTCTTGCCTTCGCGAGCCTCTGTCGCGCGGTAGAACACCTCGAGCGAAGAATCGTAGAAGTTCATCACACGACCGCGGCCATAGCTGTTGGCGATGTAGATGCCAGGGAAATGTTTCACAAAGTTGGCTGGGGTGTTGAATGCACTGCTATTGGTAATATACAGTTTAAACAAGTCACGCGCCACGCTCACAGGCATGGGCACATAGATTTTGCGGTAGTTGTCCTCAAAGACCGAGTCGTTCTGCAGGCTGTTGGCCGAATATGAGACCGAGCCGAGCAGGTCGCTCTTGCTGTAGTAGCCTTCGGGGCTGAAGTCGCTGTATATTGGGCTAGGTAGCTCTCGGTTGAGGCGGTACACGTTGAGGCGCATAGGCACCACCGAGTCGCCGGTGAAGCCGCTTGGGGTGACACGCATCACGAGCCGGCAAGAGTCGACCCAGTCGGCTTTGGTTCCGGCAGTGTCGATGTTGGCCACCGGCATCATCTCGCTCACCACGTCGCTCACGAGTGTACCATAGCCTTTTGATGTGACCTCGCCAAGCAGTTGGGCACTGGAGCGCGCCTGCAGGCTGACGTTGGGCACTGAGGTGCCTGTAATGGTGAATGACGAGTCTTTAATCACATGGCTGGTGGTATCGGTGATCGAAGATCCGATATTGCCGTCGTTGCATGAGTAGGCGCCGAGCAGCATGCACAGGCCCATCAGCATATAGATTGATTTCCTCATAGATTGCGTAGACTGTAAAAAATAATGAATTCTTAACTGTGGGAGATTCTTGCCACGGGCCTTTATTTTTTGCGATACCGGGAGTCGGCGTGTCAGGTGTGGACTGTTATAGTGATTTGTAAAAATCGAGATATGCTTGCGTACGCTCCTGCTCGGGCACGTAGGGAAGGAATGGTATTCCCGACTCCTTGACGGCTGCGAGCACTTCGGGTTTCACATTCTCACTGCATTGCACCACGCCATCGCTATGTTGCAGGGCAAGCCGGGTAAGCTCCACTACATCGTTGACACCGGTGAGAGCCTTGATGTCTTGCTCGGCGAAGCCGTCGAGCTTGAGTTTCTCGGCGAATCTCGGGTCGAGCGGCTGCTCGAAGTCGTCGTCGGAAAGCGAGTACACCACCTTGCTCTCGCTGAAGGCGGGGTCATCGTTATAGTAGTGCTTGATATAGAGCGGCAACAATGCCGTAATCCAGCCGATGCAGTGGATCACATCGGGATTCCAGCGGAGCTTCTTCACAGTCTCGAGCACACCCCGCACGAAGAACATGGAGCGCTCGTCGTTGTCGGCAGGCGAGCTCACCGTCTCGAGTTCTTTGGTGATGTTGTGCGAGAAATAGTCTTCATTGAATATGAAATACACCTGCATGCGTGCCGGTTGCAAAGTGGCCACCTTGATGATGAGCGGGTGGTCGGTATCATCGATTATCAGGTTCATTCCACTGAGCCTTATCACCTCGTGCAACTGGTTGCGGCGCTCATTGACATAGCCATACTTAGGCATGAAAGTGCGCACTTCCAAGCCTTTTTCCTGTATGCTCTGAGGCAAATCGCGGCCAAGCACAGCCATTGGCGATTCAGGAAGATAAGGTGAAATTTCTTGAGATACGAATAATACTTTCTTTACATCCATGGTTGAGTGAGAATAATATATGTCATGCAAAGTTAGCAAAAAAAGCCGACATGTGCCATTTTTTGCTGTCGTGGCAAGCAAATTTAATGCTATGCGGCAAGTATTTAACATTGTTTCGCACCGCCAAATGCCGCCCGAGGCTGATTTCAGCGGCGGCTTCGGCGCGAGCGGGCTGAGGAAGCCTTAGAGCGCGAGCGCGGCTTGGCCACAGAGCCTTTCTTTGTCGCTGAACGCGACGAGAGGCCGCGACGGTTGGCGTTGGCACTGGTCTTGTCCATGTTGCTATATGCCTCGCGCATGAATTCGGGCAAGATGTCGACCCATGTGTTGACCGTGCGCGGATTGTCGGAACGGGAATGCGACAACAGCCAGTCGTAGGTTTCCTGCATATAGAGCAGGCGCGCAAGCTGGCCGTGGTTCACACCGGGCCACTCGTCGTAGCGCAGCAGAGGCACGGGACCCGCAGCCTTCATGGCCTCGACTACGCGCCTCGACTGGCTTATGGGCACAGCCCTATCGGCAGTGCCGTGGATGATCCATAACGGAACGCTGTTGAGACCGCTGAGGTCTTTGGCCGTGGCACCGCCGCACAAGGCCATCGCGGCAGCCACAGTACCCGGGTAGCGGGCGCAGAAGTCGAGCGTGCCGAATCCGCCAAGACTCATACCCATCACGCACACGCGGTCGGGGTCGACATTGCAGTTCTTTATTGCCCAGTCGACTATGGTCTTCAGGCGCTCGGGACGCCAACCGGCAGTGTTGCACTGCGGCGCCACCACATAGGCATCGATCACGCGTCCCATCTCCACTGCGGCTATGGATCCGTAACGGCGCACGCGGTCAAGATTGTTTCCGCAAAGGCTTTGCCCGTGCAGGAAAAGCAGCAACGGGAGCTTGTTACGATAATCGTAGCGCGCCGCTCCGGCATCGAGCGAGTCGGCATACTCAGGCTCATAGAGCCAAAAGTCGTAGCCTCCCGGCACCTCACCCCGGAAAGCGCGCACACGCGCCTCTGCCGGCGCCGCTATGGCAAGCGCAAGCATCGCCATAGCAAGCAGACGCAAGAGTAAACGCCCTAGATTGAATGTATTGAACGTCATTTTTTTGCTTTGTTTTCTCAAGACAAGCGAATTTACGCACTTTTTTGCGAAAAAGCGATGTTCTATTGCCGCAAAACGGCAAAAGGCCAACCGCCGCACTTAGGTGTAGAGTCCAACAGCAAGTGCAAAATTAGGTAAAATGTTGGAAAAAGCGTTTGA
>CAVIEK010000110.1:0-7950 GCA_963641805.1 Bacteroides fragilis | reverse complement strand
GAGACAGAGCAATCTGCCCCTCCTCTTTCTGTGTATACCCCGCCCCACAAGGCCCGCCGCACCAAAGTCGTGGGTCACCCCCAAAGCGGTGTGCCGGCAGCACACGCCGCCCACGTCCGCTCGTATGCTCCTTTCGTGACCACCTTGCAAGCTTCGGATTATTTCTTTAACACATTCACCTTATTTACTACAATTTATGCCAGACGAGATAGGCATGCTACGGGCATTTCAGTAATTTGTGTTACGATGTCGGTAAAAGTGATATGGCCCATAGGTGTTGACCGGTGTAATTTTGCATTGAGAAAAATGAAAAGATTATGACGAAGATTATCCTATCAATTACAGTCGCATTGGCGGCAGTGGCAAACCTTGCTGCCCAAAGCTCTGTCGACAGCACAGCACTGAAAGGTGTGGTCGACGCATTCACGGCATTTGCCGACAAAAAAGACGTGAACTCACAAGTGATGTTGTTCACTGATGATGCTGAAGTGATAACATTGGACAATGGCGCGCTTGTGAGCGCCTATAAAGGTCGGGCAGAAATAGGCAAGGCACTCACCGATTATCTTTCAAGGTTTGTCCACGTGCGTCACATCAATGGCCAACAGACAGTGAAGATTGACGGCGACAACGCCACGGGCACATCGTTCAGCCAAGTATACGGGAAGGTAAATCAGCAAGGCAAATATGTGGAAATTGTCGATGGGACATATTATGCCGACGAATATGTGAAACTGTATGGGCACTGGTTCATCAAGAAGCGAACGGTGAACCTCATGCGGCAGAATGTGGTGGAAATTCCGATAAAAGCATTCTATGCCGAGCGGCAGCACCCTTATGCCGCGATGTTTGACGGCTCTTTCGGCGAGCAGACAGCCGAGTCGCGGTAGTTGAGTTAATTCCTGCGACACAATCTTGAACCAAAAAGATGAAAGCGGGTGGCCACTGCTTCGTGTATTCAGCCGATTAAGCTCCTGGCATGAATGGCATGGCAAGTCCCTCCCCGTACAATAAAGTCAGCCGTGAGAAAGCGTTTTCCCACGGCTGATTTTATGCTCTGCTCCCAATGTCGCGCACCGGCAAAAAAAGCAAGGCGAGAAAAGCGTGAGTTCTTATTGATAATTCTCCATGACATATGTTAGCGGCATAGGGGCGTAGTGCGATTTGTTTTTGACACTTAATTATAGTAACTTTGCACTAATAAATAGGCACCACGTTGCGAGTGAGAGGATATTTCATCATATTTATTGCGGTGTTGTCGGTTTTGCTCGAGCCTACGGGCATGGCAGCCAAGCTGCGCTGGCAAGAGACCAAGCGTGAGATTGCCGGCCGCAGTCTCACCGATCCTCGCTACACCGACGGGATTGAGATATTCGGCAGCAACGGGGTGATAACGATAAGAACTACACACCGCATTCAAGTGAGAGTGTTCACTATACTGGGGCAGCTGGTGTCGCAATCGGTATTAAATGCCGGCACATCGGAGCTACACATGGGTTCACGAGGCATCTATCTGGTGAAAATAGGCAACAACATCACCCAAAAGGTTGCACTTTGACTTAAAGAACGATTGTGCTACATCTATACAAACGACAATTAAAGAATAAAAATGTCAAACAACGAAAACATCGATTGGTCGCATTTGTCATTTGCTTATCAGAAGACCGACTACAACGTGCGTTGCACGTTCAGAGACGGCAAATGGGGCGAAATTGAAGTGTCAGACTCTGAATTTGTAAACATCCACATAGCCGCCACTTGCCTGCACTACGGCCAGGAGATATTCGAGGGACTCAAATGCTTCAGGGGCAAGGACGGGAAAGTGCGCATTTTCCGTCCCGAGGAAAATGCACAGCGCATTCAGCGCAGTGCCCGTGGCATAAAAATGGAGCCCATTCCCAGCGACATATTCCTTCAGATGGTCGAGAAAGTGGTGCGCCTGAACGAGCGCTTCATCCCTCCATACGAGAGCGGTTGCTCTTTGTACATTCGCCCGGTGGAAATAGGCATCACCCCACGAGTGGGAGTCCATCAGGCAAAGGAATATACAATGATAATATTCGTCACCCCGGTAGGCCCCTACTTTAAGCACGGATTCCAGCCTACCAAGGTGGCCATATTCCGCGAATATGACCGCGCGGCCCCTTGCGGTACCGGCAAATGGAAAGTGGGTGGCAACTATGCCGCCGGCTTGGTTGCTACCGACAGAGCCCACTCTCTCGGATATTCGGCAGTGCTTTTCCTCGACCCGAAAGAGAAAAAATTCCTCGACGAGTGCGGTCCGGCCAACTTCTTCGCCATCAAGGGCAACAAATACATCACCCCGAAGTCGAACTCTATTTTGCCGTCGGTAACCAACAACAGTTTGCAGCAAATCGCCAAAGACATGGGACTTGAGGTGGAATGCAGGCCCATTCTACTCGAAGAACTTGCCGAGGTCGACGAGGCAGCCGAATGCGGTACTGCCGCAGTTACAGCCCCAATCAGCGAGATTGTGGACATGGACAACAACGTGACCTACACTATTGCCAAAGACGGCAAGCCCGGTCCAGTGACCACTGAGCTCTACCACCATTTGCTGGCCATCCAGAAGGGCGACGAGCCCGACACTCACGGATGGGTAACGGTGCTTGACTGACACTCAATGAGGCTCGCACGCCACATGGCACTCACCGGCAAACTATGATAAACGATATGCGGCACAGATGGTCTCGAAACCGAGTCACCGTCTGTGCCGATTTATTGCCAACACAAGAAAATCAAACATAGCTCAAATGATTGATTACGATTCCATCATCGGACGTTATTACCAGCATGGAGCCGCCGATTACGAACTGCTTGTGGCCCACAGCAGGCAAGTGGCCGAGCTGGCCGTGCAGCTAAGCCGCCGGCTTGTGGCCAGCCACCAGCCTATGGACATAGACTTTGTGTATGAGGCTGCAATGCTCCACGACATAGGCATGTTCAAGACCAACGCGCCAAGCATATATTGCCATGGCACCGAGCCCTACATTTGTCACGGCGTGATTGGCCGCAAACTGCTCGAGAGCATCGGGCTGTTCCGGCATGCGCTGGTGTGTGAGCGACACACGGGTGCCGGACTCACCACAGCAGAAATCATCGACCAGCGACTGCCTCTGCCACATCGTGACATGCTGCCGCAGAGCCTTGAGGAAAAGGCGGTGTGCTATGCCGACAAGTTCTATAGCAAGTCGCTCATATCGCCAGCAAAGTCAATCGATCGAGTGAAGGAGCAGCTAAGCCAATATGGTCCAGGCACAATGAGCCGCTTCAACGCGATGGAAGAACTATTCGGGCTTCCCGACTATGAGGCTCTCGACCGTGAGTTGCGGGGCTGCAAAGCATAACCGAGCTGCCCCCATACGTGAAGATTGCGGCAAATGAATATTAATTATGCATAATAGATGGCTCATAATTGGCGGAATTGCTTAATTTTGTAGCCCGTATATAATGAGAAAGAAGTCGACACATAGTAGAGCGCGCGCATTGCTTCCCATCTTATTGGTGCTGTTGTGCCTGGGACCCGTGCTGGCAGCCAGCCCGAAAAGAGCTCCGCTCCAAGCCGTCCGCGCCGATTCGGTGGTGGCCGTTGCGGATCATAGCTACGGCAAGCCGATGCCTGTGTCCCGAAACGACTCATCAGCACCGGTTGCACACCATCGTCCCGACTCCCTTGCCTCAATGCCGACGCCGACCGACACGTCGCACTTCAAGAAAAACGCAGCTGTTGACCTCGATAATGTGGTCGAGTTCACAGCTAAAGACTCAGTCGTGTTTTATGGTCGCCGCGATGCCCGTATGTACGGCTCAAGCGACATAAAATACAGCACCATCGACTTAAGCGCCGAGCGCATCAAGATGAATATGGACAGTAGCCTCGTCTATGCGTCGGGGGTGCCTGACTCAACTGGAGAGCTTACCGGCAAACCCATATTCAAAGATCCCAGCGGCGACTATGAGTCGAAGACAATGCGCTTCAATTTCAAGACCAAGAAAGGATTCATAACCGACATCATGACCGAGCAGGGTGAGGGCTTCCTCACTGGCGGCATAACCAAAAAGATGGACGACAATGTGTATTACCTGAAAAACGGCCGATACACAACTTGTGATGATCACGAGAATCCGCATTTCTACTTCAGACTCACCAAAGGCAAGGTGCGCCCTAGGAAAGATGTGGTTACCGGTCCGGCCTACATGGTACTCGAGGACCTTCCGTTGCCGGTGGCAGTACCGTTTGGGTTCTTCCCCTTCACCAGCAAGTATAGCAGCGGCATTCTCATGCCCACTTTCGGTGAAGACTATAACCGCGGCTTCTATCTGCGCAACGGCGGATACTACTTTGCCATCAACAAATATGTGGACCTCGCACTGACTGGAGAAATCTACACACGCGGCTCGTGGGGGGTGACAGCACAATCGAGCTATGTGAAACGCTACAAGTTCCAAGGCAACGTGAGCGTGAGCTTCCTCACCACCATCACCGGCGACAAGGGTGATGCCGACTATGCCAAGATGAAGAACTTCAGCGTCAACTGGACACACTCGCAGAACTCTAAGGCCAACCCTAACATGACATTCTCGGCCAGTGTGAATTTCGCCACTAGCGGCTACTCGCGCAACAACCTCGACAGCTATTACAGCAGTGCATTCACCGAGAACACCAAGAGTTCGACAGTGAACTTGTCATACAAGTTCCCTGGCACGAAATGGAGTCTGTCGACCACGGCAAACATCACCCAGCGTGCAGCCGACTCGACGCTCAACGTGTCGTTTCCTAACTTTACCATCACCATGTCGCAGACCGCTCCGTTCAAGCGCAAGCATGCTGTGGGCGACGAGCGGTGGTATGAGAAAATCAAGTTGAGCTACTCGGGACGGTTCCAGAACTCGCTTACCGCCAAGCAGAACGACTTTTTTAGCAAGAGCCTCGTGAAAGACTGGCGCAACGGCATGTCGCACTCGGTGCCCGTGAGCGCAACATTCACTATGCTCAAATATTTCAATGTGACACCGTCGCTCACCCTCAACGACCGCATGTATACAAGCAAGATACGCAGGTCGTGGGATCCAAATTCGAGTTCGGAAGTGCGTGACACCACCTACAATTTCTATAACGTGTTTGACTTCAACTTTGCGCTGTCGTTCAATACCAAGATTTATGGTTTCTTCAAGCCACTTAAGTTCCTCGGCGACAAGGTGCAGCAAATACGCCACGTGATCACCCCCACCATCTCGTTCTCGGCAGCGCCCGATTTCAGCTCACCATTTTGGGGATATTATGGGCGATACACCTATCTTGATGCCAACGGAGTGCAACAGGTGCAAAAGTATTCTTACTTTGCCCACGGCGTGTTCGGCAACGCCCTGAGCGGCAAGAGCGGCATCGTGTCGTTCAACATAGCCAACAACATAGAGGCTAAGGTGAAAAGCGACCAGGACAGTACCGGATACAAGAAAGTGTCGATTATAGAGAATCTTAACTTGAGCCAAAGCTATAATTTTGCCGCCGACTCGATGAGGTGGAGTAACCTCAACACATCAATATTGCTTCGCATAACCAAAGGCTTCAACCTCAACTTGAGTGCCACATGGGATGTCTACAAATATGAGCTGAACGAATATGGCAACCCGGTGCGCGTCAATAAGCTGCGACTGTTCAACGGTGGCGGTTGGGGCAGGCTTTCGAGCACGGGCACGTCGTTCAGCTACACCATCAACAACGACACGTTCAGCAAACTCTTCGGTCGCGGTGGCAGCAAGGGTAGCAAAAATAGCGACAAAGACGCCAACAAGAACAGCGACAATACACCTCATGCCGCAACCGACGGCAACAGGAGCAATACCGATTCCGACTTGAAACTCGACCGCGACGGCTATGCCCAATGGTCATTCCCGTGGAGTATTACCGCCAACTACTCGATGTCGTATGGATACGGCACATTCAATAAAAAGAAGATGGAATATAACGGCAAGTGGACGCAAAACCTTAGCCTCAACGGAAGCGTCCGCCCCACTAAGAACTGGAATTTCACATTCTCAGCGAGCTACAATTTCGACACCGGTAAAATAGCTTATATGAATTGCTCGGTGTCGCGCGACTTGCACTGCTTCTCTATGAGTGCGAGCTTTGTGCCTGTAGGACCATACAAGAGCTACACGTTCCATATCGCTGTCAAGTCGAGCATGCTGAGCGACCTGAAGTATGACAAACGCTCAAGCTACAGCAACGGAGTGCAGTGGTACTAATACACGTGTGTGCAAACACGTGTAGCCACAAAGCCAAGATTCTAAAAATAACGATATATTACAGTCACATTCTTGTCCCGTGACAACTGTCCGGGATTGCTGCCTTGTGCACCTTCGGGTACTCGCAGGCCACGACGCGCGTAGTAGTCGCGCCAAAACTGCGTCACCTGTCCGCTTTTGTCGTGGAACGACATTCTGATGGGGGCAAAAATTGGCTTCCCGTTCTTGTTGATGTAGCTGAGTGTCACCAGCTCACTGCAATAGATCTCCTGGTCGTCGTGCATGAACAGGTGGTCGTAGGGGCGGCCCACATACTTCAAGGCATTGCAGATCCACACGGCTGCATTGTCGCAGCATGCGACTCGGCCCACCACCACGAGCGGATGCTTGGCGCCGGCTGGAGTCGCGCGCGACATAAAGGAATCTATAGGCGACACGCACACCCCTTTGCCTATGGCCTCTACCACCTTGAGGGTTCGGTTGTCGGTGCTGTCGTGGAATGCTATTGCCACATGGTCAATGGCAAGTCCGTCGATTCCCTGCGTGACACTTGTTATGCCGTTTTCCGTCTGAGCCACCACAAAGAGCAAGTCGCCGTCCTCTATCACACCATAATCGTCAGTAAACGTAATGCCTGCGGCTAAAGTCAATTTGAAGCAACTTGCCAACAGGCACACCATTGCCAATATTTTTGCTCTCATTCTGTTTTCTTTTGTTTTATACTGCACAAAGTTAGTGATTTTCGCGTTGCGCCGATGATTTTATGGCACGGTTTACTCCTGCTCTGCTCGTAGTCGGTTTCTCTAACAACTGATTTGGTTGGATTTTATGCGCGAGAAATGGAACTTATTCGGATGGTTACTGCGTTATCAAGGCTTACTCTGAACTCAACCCCGACGGTTAGGCAATGCTTATGCCGGGTAAAAACAGCAAAGGCTGGCAATGAAATTGCCAGCCTTTACGCAGTTTCTTTTTTGTGCTGAACCGATAGGCTTATTTGCGGATGCCGAGTTCTTTCTTTGCGATAATTGCACGATAGCGGTTGATGTCGGTCTTGATCAGGTAATCAAGCAGGCGACGACGCTTACCTACAAGCATCTTAAGTGCACGTTGAGTTGTATGATCTTTGTGATTTAACTTGAGGTGCTCAGTTAAATGGGCAATACGGACTGAGAATAATGCAATCTGAGCCTCTGGAGACCCAGTATCAGTATTGCTTTTGCCGTAAGTGCCGAAGATCTCTTTCTTTTTCTCTGAATCTAAATACATTCTTCGTTACTTTATTGATTGATAAATATTTTTTAGCGAGGCAAAGTTAGGCAAAATTTCTATCATAGCCAACTTTTACGTAACTATTTTATTGATGATGATTTCATTGTAGAGTCCTGTAGTGTCCAACAGCAAGTGCAAAATTAAGGAAAGCCGTGCTGTTTTTACATTTATTTCATGTCCACATTTGTTTTCTTGAGATTATGAGTGTAACTTTGCTTTGATTTATAGAGTAATCCACTAAAAGTCTGTCAGAGGGCAGATTGAATCAATCATAAATCATAAAAAGAATTTTTCAGTTATGGAAATTTCAAAAATCAACCAGTATGCGGTAAAGCGGGCTTTGACATTGCCCACACACGCATACCATCCTAATGCCACTTTTCGGATTGAAACCCGCAGGGCCTATAT
>CAVIEK010000109.1:2683-8042 GCA_963641805.1 Bacteroides fragilis | reverse complement strand
TCTATAACAACCTCACTTTCTTCATGCCCGTAATTTATTTAGGACAATATTGCCCCCACACACCAAAAATTTTTTTTTCAAATATTTGTCCTAATTTTACACTTGCGATGGCCTCTACGCCTTAGGCGCAATGGAGCATAGTATTCACAAAACAAAAAACATGAGTATGTGTAAGAGATTGCTGATAGTCATAGTGTCATTAATAATGCCTATCCTTGGGAAAGCAAATAGTATTTCAGGAGTGGTAATAGACGAACAAACAAAAGAAGCGCTTCCTGGAGTGTATGTGACTCTGATAAATGATTCTACCAAAGTTCTTATGGGCACCATTACAAATGGCAACGGGTGGTTCCTCTTGAAAAATGTGAACGCTATAGAAGTTTTTGTCGGCCTTAGTTATATGGGATATGAGTCACAAAAAATCACGGTGAACATTGAGAACGGAGATTTGGATTTAGGGGAAATCAAGCTATCACCTAAAAGCACAACGCTTGGCGAAGTTGTGGTTACTGCAGATAAAGTCGTTGAAAAAGCAGACAAGTATGTGCTGATTCCCTCATTGGCAGAACTGAACAGAGCTTCCGAAACATTGAACTTGTTAAGTGAAATGAAAGCTAAAATGCCGGGATTGCAGGTAAATGAAGCTCTTAAAAAAGTCTCTGTAGATGGAGGTGCTGTAATTTTCCAGGTAAACGGTAAGGAAGAGCCTTTTTCAAAAGTCCAATCGCTTAACCAGCACGATATATTGAGGGTTGAATATCGCAACACACCGGATATCCGATATGCCGACCGTGGAGTGTCTGGCGTAATAAACTTTATAATGAAGCCTCGCCAAGAAGGCGGAACCATAATGGTGGAACTTGATGAGGTTGTTACGTCATTACGTTCAAATGTTATCATCTCTGGCACATACTACTATAGGAAATCAGAGTGGTCTGTCAATTATGACAATACGTGGCAGAAAAACACCAAGCAGTATTCAGATGTTCAAGAGCAATACATTGGCAGAGAAAATATTGTTTACCGTAATCAGATAGGACTACCGTCCTCTACAAGAGATTTCAGTAATAATGTTTCGTTGGGTTACACATATATGTATGATTTGAATACGATGCTGTCGGCTCGGTTTGCTTTTAGAACGAATGACATAAACAATTGCAACTTTAATTTAATGGAGGAAATTATCGGTGTAGATAATAACAGATACAGTAAGTATAACCCGAACAAGATAAAATCACATTCTCCAACGTTTGATTTGTATTTCCGTAAAAATTTTAGTCAAACGCAGTCATTGGAGTTGAATGCAACCGGAACGGCTTCTAGCGGAGACTACCTTAGAGAAATGCATTATAAATATGATCAAGCAGCAGATTTCAACCAACTGAATTTTACAAACAATGATAGTTGGGCTGCTGCATTAGAAGCGTTGTATTCAATAAAAATTGGAAATGTGACAACTCGCTACGGAATCAATTACATAAGAAACCATACAGAAAACAAGTATTCTGAAAATGATGTGTTTCTTGAAACTGACAGGTTGAAAAGGGATAACCTCTACTTTTATGGCGACATTGCCGGTCGGTGGAACAAGCTTGGTTACACTTTAAGTGTCGGTGGAAAATATTTTCATAACACCGGGATGTCGGGAAGCGAACATTATCTGAAATTTAAAGCTCTTGGGACCCTTAATTATAGGATTAACAAGCATTGGAGTGTCAATTATCTATATATGTACAGCCCGGAAATGCCTTCACTGTCAGCAATGAATGATGATGTACACATAATCGATGATATTTCATTGCAAAAGGGTAACATATATATCAAGCCCAGCACATATCAACGAAACCGACTGTATGTGAGGTATAATACCGGAGATTTCTATGCTACAGTATGGGGCAGTTACAGCCGTACTGACAATTCATTGAATTCTATTTGGTATTATGACAGTGATCCTTCAAGTAAATATTATCAGAAGTTTATTAACCAGACTGAAAACGGGAATTACACAGATAATATCAGTACACAACTAGATTTGAGTTATCAAAATCTGTTTAACCATCTCACTGTATCTGTGTCGGCCGGTTGGGATAAATATGACATTTCTGATAAAGAAGAATGCAACTCCTTGAACAAAATATGGGCAAGTATCAGTGCTAATGCTTATTTTGGAAACTGGACAGTCTATGCCAACTATGCTTTGGCACCTCGTTACAGCCTTGATGGACGCACATTCTGTCGTGATATTCGTTACGATTATTTCGGAGCGAAATATAGATGGAAAGATTTTTCGTTTGGAGCGCGAATAGTAAAAAAAAAAAAAAAAAGGGGATTCTTGCAGGAAACGGAAACTCCGTCAATGGTACATCCAGAGACTAAAACATTCTATATAAAAGATTTTGCCAATATGATAGAGTTGAACATTGTTTACCGAGTCAGCTTCGGCAAATCATACCAGCGAGCAAATCGCACTTTGCAGAATAAAGGTATTGATACTGGGGTAAATGTTGAATACTAAAGTGACTATCAAAGGAAGCCTGTGCTTATGGGTATTGTAACCCGTGTCGTTTGAAGGCTTCCACATCGAGCCGCTTCAATCCGGCATCATCCAAGTTGCGGAACTCGTTGTGGTCGTTCACATAGAGTCTCTTGTGCCACTTGAATTGATTGCTGCTCATGGCGTATTCGGTCTGTAGCATGTGGGTTGAGATCCCGGCCATGTCTAAAAGCGTGTGGAATACTACCATATTGGTCGACACAGGTGTTTTGCTATGCGCGCGAAGCTGTTGAATCTTAGTCGGATAAAGAGCCGAATATTGTGGCGAAGTCCACACGATTAGCGGAACCCTTATCTGGTAGTATGTGGGCAGTGGTGAGGCATGCAGGAATCGCTCACGACAGTCATCGAATATGTCCTCCCCGTGGTCGCTGGTATAAATCACAGTAGATGCGGCGCCCGTATTGTTTACCAATCCTATCACGCTCGACACGATGTAATCGGTATACTTGATTGTGTTGTCGTAAGAGTTTATGAGGTCGTCGCGGTATTTAGCCATTGCATTGGGTATGCTGTAGGGCTTGAACACAGCAGCGTCGGCAGGGTATCGGTCGGAGTAGTTAAAGTGTGATCCGTAACAGTGCAGCACAACCAGCATTTTTCCCCCGTGGTATTCCTTGAGTTGCTTCTTGAGCTCATCGGTCAGCACGTTGTCATATTGGTTGGATGTCATTGGTATGTTGTCTTTCAGAAAGAAAACCTTGTGGGCCTCTTTGCCGAAGAAGTCGATGAACGAGTTGTTGCGCCGCTGGTTTGAAATGAATACGGTCTTGAATCCAGCCTCCTTGAACGCCGTAATTATCCCTTTGCGGTAATAAATGCTGTCAAACGGCTCAGTGCCTATCGACGACATAAGCATCGGCACGCTTTTATGGGTGGTGTTTGACATTGTGATGGCATCCTTGCACACCACCAATCCTCTTTGCTTTGACAGTAGAGGAGTGGTGTTGCGTGTGTAGCCATATATGCCGAAGTTATCGGCTCGTGCAGTCTCGCCGATTACAAGGACGTAAATTTCCGAAATGCTGTCGGGATGGGTCGCTTTTGCATCATATTTGAATGCGGCCGATGTCTTGCCATAATTGACAGTCTTTATGCTTCGGTCGACAGCCAATGCGAGGTTGTAACATACGTTGGCAGGAAAGATGTCGTTCCTTATTCTGAATCCGGGGCTAGCAAAGTAGTTTGAGATGGTTGTGACCAAAGTGATGATGAGCAAAATAAAGGCATATTTGCGTTGATTGATCCTGAACAGGGCACTCAGCTTTTCCTTGTTGTGCAGTGAGAATATCGACATCACTATTCCCGACATATACACAAGCACGACCACCCCTATTGCCGTGAGCAGATTCTCCAATAGCTCGTCGACCTCGTTGACGTTGGTGGTTGTCAGGTTGAGAAACATGTCGACAGCAATCGGCGATTCGCCATAGAGAAACAGCAATACGGTTTCAAATGCATCAAAGAAAATGAATATGAACAGCCACCAAAACGCCTTGCCGGGCTTGCTTGGGAAGGTCATCACCAACCAGTATATCGAGAATGGCAAGGCTATGCTGCACAGGCGTGTGAGCACTGATTGCGATTCGGTGAAAAACATTGCCACATTAGGCAATATCAGCATTATAAGAAATGCCCAAAAGGCTGTCGTCTGATTTTTAAACAGGAATTTATAGACTGTTTTAGAAAGCTTCATTGATGTTAAAGATAAATTCATTTTGACCTTTTTTACCCATGCCGAAGTCGAGGCGTACGTTCACACGGTCCTTGAACTCCCACCGGTAGCCGATTCCGCAATTCGGAAGCAGGTGATTGAGGCTGGCGGCATTGTGGAACACGCTTCCCGCACCAAGCCACACCACGATGCCGTTGCGCCGCCACACGTGCTGCCTGAGCTCGATGAGTGCGGTCATGATATGCTTGTCGCGGTAGCGGCCTGTGTAGTAGCCGCGAATGCTGCCAGTCTCGCCCAATTGCGACATTGTTGCCCATGCAGGGTTGCCGAAGTTGAATTTTGTGTATAGCTGTGTAGCAATTATGCCGCCTTTCCACACCTTGTGATATACGTTGGCCGTCAGCTCAGTTGTTGAGAACGCATACTTGTTCCATAACCATTTGGGCTGGAATATCTGTCTCAGTTGCACATACACACCATTGTATGCGTTTGTTATCAGGTCGCGTGTGTCATATTCAAGTGTTGCGCCGAAGCCGTAGCTTCTTATCGTAAGGTCTTGGTCATTGATGAGGTCTGTCCTTTCGAATTCACTGGCTTTCACATATCTCCAGTTTATTATCGGGCCTGCATAGAGGCTTTTTGTCAGTTTGAACAAGTATTCCACATTCAGTTTGATGTGTCGGAAATTCATTTTCGACTTGTTGTCGTCGTTGTCGCAATTGTCGTAACCTATGCCCCAAATATAGGTGGGCATATAGTAAAATGCCAAGTTGTAGTTTATCCTTTTGGCATCATTGGGAAAAAGTGTGTTGCCTCTTAGGCCGATGAGGGCAAACGAGGATGTGGATATGTCGCCATACATAGTCACGTTGGAGGGCTGCATGGTGCTGTCGCAACCAGCAACCTTAAAGAATCCCGACCCTACCAAGCCAATGCCAAACTTGGTGTCGGAGCTGTAGTGTGGTCCTCCTAGGATGCTCAGCTTAAACTTCTTCCCGTTCATTCCGGCATCATCTTTCGAGAAGTAGTTCATTATCTTCTTGAAGAAGCCCGGTTTTTTTGCCGTCGACATGGTGTCGGCAGCGACTGCAATACAACTGTCACCACTATTAGTGGCGACAGAGTTATAT
>CAVIEK010000109.1:0-2673 GCA_963641805.1 Bacteroides fragilis | reverse complement strand
GAGTTATATGTGTCGTCGGCAATAGCGCAAAAATTGCAGCAAGCCAACGCGATAACTACCATAAAAGAGAGTATCCGCATCTGTTTACAAACGATTTTAGAATTACAAAGATAGCAATTCTATTCCGTTTGATGGTTGTGTTGAAATCTTTTGTGAGATTTGGAACAGCAAAAAGCACTTAACGCACCAATTTGCCTAGTAGTCTCAGTGCTTTCGTCAATATGGATTGTTTTAAAGCCTGTGCGTTTTTTGTGGCTTTCCTGTTAAGATTATGTGGAAGTGTCGCGCACAGGCTTTTGGTCAATTGAGTACCACGGCAGTCAATTGCGATCCGCCGCAAGCATAGGCACGGGCAAATTGCTTGATGAAATTGATGGTGGCAGCTTTAGGTTCTTTAATAAAGGTGTCAACGGTGCTTTGCGGTTGACTTTTAACTTGAGTAGAATTTTTTTGCATAGGCATTACTGTTTATATGATTTCTTTCATTCATCTATATTATTAACGCACCTGCGTGCAATATATTATGCAACATGTTAAATAAAAAAACGGCCGCTACATTACAGCTCATATCGCTGCGGTGTAGCGGCCGTTGTTCGGTGTGTGGGATGCTTATTTGTACATCTTGTCAACGTTCTCCTGATAGGGGACTTTTGTGCCGTCGAGGATGGCTTTCAAATAAGGTTCTAGTTTCTTAGCGTAATAATAGAAACCTATGTCGGTCAGGTGGATGCCATCAACCGCGCCCTCATTGTCGGGACCCCACAAGTTGTTGCGATCCACATAGTAGAGGTTTTTACTGTTTTCCTTTTTCAGTCTCATGAAATTTTTGTGGAAAGCAATATTCTTTTTAGGCAGATACGACTTGAAGAAACTGTCATATGGCTCATAAGAGTAGAGTGGCCCCTCAACCATGAATATGGGTGTGTTTGGCTTGGCCTTGCGCAGGATATTGATGAAATCGTAGGTCAGCGTGTCGCACATCATTTCGGTACAGTTGGGAATGGGGTCGATGATATAGGCGTCAACGTCGGGGATGCTTGCCATGGCGCGTGCCATGCAGAAGTCCATTTTGCCCTCACCGCTGATGCCTATGTTCACGCACTCCACGTCGAGATCGCGTTGGATGATGCTGGTTGCCACCATGCCCGGGCGACATGCGCAGCCACCTTGCAGAATGCTGGTGCCGTAGAATACAAATTTCTTGCTCTTGCGCGGATTGTCGATGCGTGGCTGGGTGATGACGGCACTGCTGTCGACACCAATCTCCATCCAATTGATTCCGTCGTAGAGTGGCAAGTAGAACATGAATTCGTGCATTTTGCCGTCGAGGTTCGAGACGAACATCTTGCTTTGAATCGAGTCTTTGTTTGGGCGGTTACAATTCACAAACGACCACTTACCATTGTCGTCAAGTATGTATAGGTCCACTCCTTTGATGCCGGTATCGGCCATGTGTGGCATATGGGCGTTCCACAAGAGGTTGTAGTGAAGTCCCACGTTTTTACTGTTGGTGGCAAAGCGGAATCCAATGCCGCTTGAGCATTGAGAGCGTTCCCATAGCTCGGTGCGTACGCTGTCTTTCAGATAAGCAGGAATTCTGGTGAAAGGGGTGAGTGAATTGTCAAAACCCTTGTTGATCATTCTGAACTTAAGCGCGTCGTAATACTTTAGGTTGCTAGTGCTTTGGGCATTCACAGTGGTGGCGCTGGCCATCAGCATGATGGCTGCTGCAATGGCCATCTTGATTTTTCTGTCTAATCTCATTTGAGTATTATTAGTTAATAGATTTTATTTTCTATCAAAGGTAGGCAAATTTTCGTTATCTATGGCTGTCGGCATTGATTATTTTTTTGGATTCTGCACATTGTGCCATAATGTTGTAGGGAGAAGATATCACAAGACTCGTAGTTTGCACTCCTGATGGTTTCAGTGTGCCAAGTGACATAATAAGGCCGGAGCCTCACGTCTGGTCTCGTGGCTCCGGCCTCCAATTATGCTTGCCGTTAAGTGACTTCGTGTGGTTGGCTTATTGCAAAACTCCGTTGTTGGCCTGCTGTACCATGTTGGAGTTGGCCGAGATGTAAACTTCCACACGGCGGTTTTGCGCACGGCCTGCGGCAGTGTCGTTGCTGGCTACAGGGTAGTCCCAAGCAAAGCCTTTTGACGCCATACGGCTTGATGCGATTCCGGCATTAACCAAATAATTGAGAACCACGCTTGCTCGCTCGTTGCTGAGGCGCTCGTTCACTTCACGGCTACCGGTATTGTCGGTATAGCCATAAATCTGGACATTGGTCTCGGGATTGTTGGCGAGCGATTCGGCAAATTTGGTGAGTGAGGTCTTTGCACTTGTGCTCAGAGAGCTCTTCCCGGTTGCGAAAAGGATACCGTTGTCGAAGGTGACTTTAATGGCGGTCAGACCATTGTCATCGGTAACGGTGTCAACTTGGGCGTTAGGCACGCTGCTTTGAATCTCTTCGGCTTGTTTCTGCATCTTTTTGCCGATAAGCGTTCCTGCTGTTCCTCCGGCAATTGTACCCACGGCGGCACCGATTGCGGCACCCTTACCTTTGCCGATGAGTGCACCGATAGCTGCGCCAAGGGCTGCGCCGCCGCCGGCTCCGATAGCTGTACCTTTTTGTGTGGTCGACATTGAGCCACATCCTTCAAGGC
>CAVIEK010000108.1:0-8049 GCA_963641805.1 Bacteroides fragilis | reverse complement strand
ATCATATCCTTGATATAGCAAAGTAACATATAAATATCGAAACCGCAAAATTTTGATTGGCAAATAATGATTAAAAAACCATTAAATCAAATGCGTTTAAGACGCACCGCCCATAAAGCGACCGGGGCAAGTGCTATTTTGAACACTTGCCCCGGCCGGATAGGGGTTATAGAATCAGCCTGTTATCAGAACAGGTAGGTCTTGCGCGGGTTGATACAGATACCGAGGATGCGGTCCTTGTTGCCGTTGTAGTTGACAACCTTCTTAGTGTTGTAGTCGAAGTAATACAAGCCGGTGGTGTAGTTCTTCTCGCCCGAGGCGGCACGGAAGCCGAAGAACACGTTGCCAGTGTTCTTGTCGACTGCGAACTGGGTTGTATAGAGACCCTCGTCGGCGGTTGAGTTTTCAGGAGCGGCCTCCATGCTGATGAAGGTTGTATACTGGTTGTACTCAACGGTTGATGTTGCACTGGGAGTGTTGTAAGCGGCAAAGCCTGTGCCGGGAGTGGTGCCCTTGGAGAACCACACATACATTGCGCCGCGGTCCTCGTCGAGAGTGAACGCGCGAGGCTGGGTCGACGACAGGACGATGGGATAAGGCAGGGGATCACCAGCCTTCACGCTCGACTTGATGTCGGTGGTCTTGAAACGGTAAACGCCGTTACCAGAATAGTTTTTAACCCACCAGAACACATCGTTGCTATCGAGGTAGAGAGCGGTGTGGATTGCGCCGTAGCTCATACCCTGGCCATAATAGGTGAGCTGGTTGTTGACAACCATGTAGCCGGTAGTCGACTTGTATTGTGTCGACTCAACCTCGCCACGTGTGCTGAGTGCAATCTTACGGATACCGGTGTTGCGGTCGGTGTAGTACAGGAACTTACCATCCGTGCAACCCTCGAAGGGGTCGTTGAATGCCTGTCCGCCCACATTGGTAATGACCACATTTGATTCTGAGCCGTCGGCGCTCATCACTGTGATTTTGCCGTCGCCCAGATTGTCGGCCTCGTCGTTGACATAAGTGTACTGCTTGCCGGCATCAAGGATATAGATGTAATCCTGGTCGAGCGAATCGCTCTTCACGTTGGCGAAGACGAGATTCATGGGAGTGGTGCCTGAGCTGATGCCCATGTCGAAAGGCAGATTCTTGGTGCCTGCGGGCAACTCGCTGGGATCGATAATCTTGTAGGCCTTGATATTGCCTCCATAGGTTGCATAGTAGACTGTGGGCACAGGCTTGTTGTAACCCACTTGCACATTCACATACGAGTCCTCAAGGCGGCGGTTCTCGCCATCGACGTCAAACCAAGTCTGGAGCTCGATCTTCTGCGAGCCGATGTTCTTGAACTTGAGGGCACCGGGGTTGTCGATGGTGCCGTCCTCATGCTCATAGCCCACAAATTCGGTTATTTCATTTCCGTCGGCTGTAAAAGTGCCTTCGGGGAATTTCCACACGTATTTGGTCTTGAGGTGCTCAGGGTTAGGGAGCTCGATGCCGAGGTCGACGGTGACATCATTGATTACCACGGTCTTTGCGCTCTGCTTCTCCACGCTGAGCACAGGAGCGATATCGCTCACAAGCAGCGGATAGGTGCGCGAGCCAGCGCCGTCGACGGTAAGTTTCACGCGGTAAAGACCCGATTTGGCGAACTTGTGGACCGGGTTCTGCTCGTTGCTTGTGGTGCCGTCGCCGAAATCCCAGGTCACATTGCCTTTCTTGACCGATGTGTTGTTGAACTGAATCTTCGACACCACATAGAAATCAAGAGTGTATTCATTGCCATCGACGTTGTATGTAAAGTCAACGTCTTTGGTTGGGAAATTGCCATAGTTGGGTTCCTTGTCGACGCAGGCAGTAAGAGCGAGCGAAAGGACCAGCATGGCCAAAAGTCCGATATTCTTAAATAATTTCATAGTTTGCTAATTGGTTTAATTGAGTTCAACAGTTTTGGTGTCGGAGGCTACGCCCACTTTGCCGTTAGTGTCATAGACACGGAACGACGGCACGAGTGTGTACTTGCGCGAGAACGACACTGAGTAGTTCTTGTCGGCGCTGTTGTAGATCCATCCTGTGAACGGAATCTCGCTGATGAGTTCCTTCCAGAAGGGCATGTACTCCTCGCGCACCGAGTTGATGGTTCCACCCGTATCGTCGCTATAACGGCTGAGCACCCAATCGGCCGACTTGTAAACCGCATACACCTTGGCGCCCTCAGGAGCCTCGGCCTCGGTCTTTATCTCGTGGATGGTAGTGACGCTGTCGACCACGGTGGTGTAGTAATAGTGGTCGACCTCAGTGGTGGTAAACCACGCGTCGCTCTTGTCGCCAGCATCGGTTACGGTGGGAACGTTGAGGTTATACTTCTGGTTGAGAGCCTGAATCTGCTCGGCAGTGAAATCGTAGTTGATATATACGTTGCGCAGATCGTTGTAGTAGGTATTGTCCTTGGTGAGGGCAGTCACGATGGTGCTTGTGAACTCTTCCTGGAAAGTCGACGGATAGTAAAGGTCGAAACGATCCTGGTCCCAAGTCGAGGGCTCATTCCAGGTGACAGGAGAGAGTGTGCGAGAAGTGGGGAACGAGTCGGTAAGCACATATTCATAGCCGTCCCACTCGGCCTTGCTGTGAGGATAAGAGTAGACACTGTCGTAGCGCACTGTGTCCTGCTGAGCCACTGTCTTGGTGAGGGCATAGCTGGTGGTGAGCTTGCAGGTGGCAGCGGCGCTTTGGTCACGCTTTACTACCGAACGCACCTCAGAGTGATCGATGGCCTTGTCGCTCGACGTATAGTATTTGCCCTTGAAGTGCACATAGCCACCCGCCTTGCAAGTCGACGAGTTGAGCTCCCAATATGCAGTGGGGACAATTTGACCGATATCAAGGTTATTGGCAAAGGGATCGTGGTTGGCGCACGACGAGAGCATAAGAGCCGACAAAGCCAATGAACCGATTAATTTATATAGTTTCATAAGTCAATAATAAATTTTCGTGTTATTTAATACATTATCATTTGCCGGTAAGTGACGACACTGTGCCATACTTCTGAGCCCAAATCATAGGCTCCTGCAGCCACTTGTAGTTCTTGTAGGCGCCAAGGCGCTCGAGCTCGGCCTTGTTATACTTCTCTTCGGTCTCGGGGTCGTAGTTGATACGCTGGATCCAAGTGTTCTCCTTCTGATCCTCGGTAAGGCCGTCGATCCAATATGCGGCATACAGGTTGTAGGGGCGGCGCAGAGTGGGATATATGATCTCGTTGTTGTCGCCGATGCCGTAGTTGTTGCGTTTGTTGCTATAGTGGTAGCGACGCATGTCGGTCCACTGCTCGGGTTGCAGGTACATTGCCACATACTTCTGCTCCATGAGGTCGCTCAGAGTAAACTCAGAGGGGTTGAAGAACCAGTGTTTGTTGCCACGATCGGTCACCTTGTGTACCGACACGCTCTTGCCCTTGAGATAGTCCTCGTTGTTGAGGAAAGCATTGACCTGACCGTCCCAATACTCCTTGGCCTGGAATCCGGGCTTGCCGTCGCTCGACTCACCAGGATACTTGTTGTCACTCTTTTCGCTGTAGTTGGGATTGGTATACTTCTTAAGGAAGAAGTCGAGGTGACGCTCAATGTTGTGCTCGGTGGCTTCCTTGGCCAGGGCGCAAGCTGTGGTCTTGTTGCCAAGCCAGTACTCAGCCTCTGCCTTGATGAAGTAGAGTTCCTCCATTGTGAAGATTGGGTTGTAGCAGTCTACATCGCCTGCATAGGCTCCCATGTAGAGGTTGGGATAGTTGGCGATTTTGTAGCTTGTGCCCATACCTATGTTGTTGTCGAGGAAGCGCATCTTATTGGCAGTAGAGGCGTTGGATGCCGTCACGGGGCCCACGCGTGAGATCATGAGCAGACCGCAACGGGGGTCGTTGGCATAACCGTCGTGTGCGCCCTCACCGTTGAAGCGGCCGCATTTGGTCTCGTTGTTCGGAGCCGAGATTCCAAGCACGTCTTGCATGAAGAAGCGCGACGGGATGGCCTCACTGAGCAGGTTACGACGCGACTCCCAAGAGTTGATGATAGGTTGCGACACACTCCACACGCAGTTCTGCTCGTTGGTGCCGCCGTCGAAGTTGTAGCGGGGCTCGTTGCCGAACCAGCTGCCATACAGGAGGTCGCCGCTACGCCACTGGTTGATGGCGGCATCGGCTGCTGCGATAATCTTCTCGCAGGTAGCTGCCGAGCGGTCGACGTTGGGAATGTTACGCAGCAGCAGGCGTGCCTTGATTGCGAGCACAAGACCTTTCCACTTGCTCAGGTCGCCGGCATACACGCGGTCTTGCGACTTGGTGATGGTGCGGTTGGTTGAGCTATTGGTCACCGACGGATCGTCATAGAGTTTGATCAGATCCTCGCATTCCTGGAACATCCACTCATAGATTGAAGCCTGAGTGTCGTAGGCCGGAGAGTTGCTCTGGTAGGCCTGTGTGTGCGGCATGTCGCCGAAGGCATCGGTGGTGAGCTGCGTAGAGAGCAGTTTGATGGTGCGTGCTATAAGCTCATAGTTGGGCGAATTGATTGCCTGAGAGTTGGTTATGAGGTTATTGGCATTCACGCCGATGTCATAGAAGTGGCGGCGCCACTGCGGGTGACGGTTCATAGTGAGGAATTCCCACTCGCTCTTGTAAGAGTAGGCGCCGATGGAGCTCTTGCCGCCTGTGGTGAGGCACTGCGAAAGATAGGCGTAATACTCAGCGTGGTCATACACAACCTGCTGTGCATAGAACACCACGGTGGGCAGGCCTACCTCCACGTTGATGGCATGAGCCTTATCGGGGTTCACATTGTCGTCAAGAACGTCTTTGCAGCTGACCATGGTCATGCCGGCCAACAGAGACAATGCTATTAATTTTATCTTGTTCATAATATTATATCTGTACTTCTTCTTTCTTAGTAATTAGAATGTCGCTTTAACAGTCACGTTGTAGCTGCGTGTGCTGGGCACGTTGTAGTTGTCGATGCCCATTGCGCCTGTACCGCCCGAGACGCCAGCCATGATGGCAGGGTCGCATCCTGTGTACTTGGTGAGCATAAACAGGTTACGGGCTGTGAACGTGATGCCCAGGTCTTTGACGCACCAACCGGTCTTGAGCAGGTTCTTGAAGTTGTAGCCGAGAGTGACATAGCTCAGGCGGATGTAAGAGCCGTCTTCAATGAAGTTGCTCGACACGTTGTAATAAGTGCTGATGAAGTTCTGGTCAAGAACCACGGGAGTGGTGTTCTGACGATAGGTGCCGTCGGCATTTTGCACAACACCCTTAACAATGATCTCGCGGTTGCGGTATTTCTCGTAAAGATGGTTCATACCATTGGAGATGAAGCCGCGGTTGGTGACGTTGACCACGTCGCCGCCGCAACGTCCGTCGAGCAGGAACGAGAATGTGAGGTCCTTGTAGCGGAATGTAGAACCAAGTGCCATAAGGAAGTCGGGCTCGCGGTTGCCGATATAGTTACCCTTGTTGGGGCTGATGAGCGGATAACCGTCTTCGTTACAGATTATGTTGCCCTGCGGGTCGCGCTGGTAGTCCTTACCGGATATACCTGTGGTGGAACCATTGAGGTAGGCACTGGGGAAGATGTCGCCATACTGTCCGCCCTGAATCTCGACGATGCCGTCGGGAAGAGAGCGTACACGGCCGCGGTTGAACGAGGTGTTGAGAGTGGCGGTCCAGGTGAAGTCGCGGGTCTTGATGATATCTTGTGCGAGAGTGGCCTCGAAACCATAGTTCTCGATAGATCCTTCGTTTCGTGTCTGGAGAATTGTACCCGAGGCAGGCGACACACGCACGCTCACAATCTGGTTGTCGACTGTGGTCGAGTAGTAAGCCAAGTCGAGGCGAGTGCGGCTGTTGAAGAATCGGAGGTCGGCACCGATTTCCCAAGAGCTTGTCATCTCAGGCTCAAGTGTGATGGCGCGCGAAGTGGTCGGGTCGACGCCATAACCGCCGTCGGGGAAGGTCACCCACTGCTTGTAGGTGTCGGTGAAGAGGTAACGGGGAGAGTCCTTACCTACCTTTGCCCAGTTGCCACGGATTTTACCGTAAGAGAACCAGTTGTTCTGCAAGTGGAAGAGCTCACTGAAGATCACACCTGCGGTAACCGAGGGATAAAAGTAGGTGGGGTTAGACTGCAGCAGGCGTGAAGAGCCGTCATAGCGGCCGGTCACTGAAAGCTGTGCCATACCCTTGTAGTCGAAGCGGAGCTCGCCGAAGTAGCCATACTTGTTGTCGCGGGTGTGGTAGAGATACATATTGTAGTCGCTTGAGCCGCTGCTGGTGAATGTGGTGGGATCCACGTTCTGGAAGCTGTAGTAATCGCCGTCGAGCTTGAAGTTCTGGCCGGCCATCTGTGCCTCATAAGCGCTGTTCTCCTTGTATTCCAAACCGAAGAGCACGTTGAAGTTATAATCCTCAGCAAAGGTGTGCTTGTAGGTTGCAAGGAACTGTGCGGTGAACTGCTCACCGCGTGAGGGCTGGAATGTGTAGGCACCAAACTTATACTGCATATCGCTGAGTGCCTTCTGCACCTCAGGGTCGTTGATGTTGTTGAAGTCGCCTGAATAGAGACGGGGCACAGTGTAGCTCTCGTAGGTAGTATAAGCCTTGTCGTAGCCCACTTTGCCGGTGAACACGAGGTCCTTGATAGGCTCGTAGTTGACTTGTCCGTTGACGATGATGCGGTTGCTTGTGGTCTCACTCTTGTCGCGGTAACGGCCAAAATAGGGCGAGATGCCGGCGCTGATGCGCTCGGTGTCAAGCAGGTTCTCCCAGTGGTCGTATCGGTTAGCCCAGTTCACATGGCCGTCGATAGTCTGATAGTCGCTCATGTCTTTGTCGATTGACCAGTTGTAGATGGTCGACATTGCATTGCCGAATCCGCGCGCCTTGCTGTTGACAAAGTTGGTGGTGAGCTGGATCGATACTTGCTCCGATGGCTTGTAGAAACCTTTGAGGAACACCGTGAGCTGATTCTTGTAGTCCTTGGGGATGATACCTTCGCTATTGGTGTAGCTTGCCGATGCGTAGGAGTTGAATTTCTCGGTACCGCCAGAAATCGACACGTCATACTTTTGCATAATGCCTGTGGTGAGGAAGTTGCCGGTATTGTCGTAGATCTTGTCGGTTGAGCGGGCATAAGGACCCCAGCCGCCTGAGGCGGAATTTTCCTTATAGAAGCCGTAAGAGCCCGAGAGGAAAGTCTTCTGAGTCTTGGGCACGCGCATCGGGGTGTTGATTTCGACTGTTGCCGAACCGTTGACGGTTACCTCGCCGCTCTTGTTACCGCTCTTGGTGGTAATCATGATCACACCGTTGGCGGCCTCCTGTCCATAAAGGGCCGATGCGGCGGCACCCTTGAGCACCGACATGTTCTCGATATCGTCGGGGTTGATGTCGGCAAGAGAGGAACCTTTGCCTCTGACAGGCATACCGTCGATGATGATAAGCGGTTCGTTGCTCTGCGCAGAGTTGATTGATGAGATGGCGCGGATAATCACCTGAGAAGATGAGTTGGGCGAGCCACCACCGGTCGACACTTGCAGACCGGCAACCTTACCTTGCAGAGAGTTGACGAAGTTGGTAGATCCGCCTGCGGTCACCTGTTCGTTGTTGAGCGACTGCACGGCGAAGTTCAGTTTCTTCTTTTCCTGGGTTTGACCCATGGCGGTCACGACCACCTCTTTCAAAACTTGGGAATTCTCTTTCATCTCAATGTTGAAAGTCGTCTGACTGCCCACCTTGATTGAAAGCGGGTTCATTCCCACATAAGAGACGTCAAGCACGTCGCCGTCTTTGACATCGAGAGTAAACTTTCCGTCGATGTCGGTGGCTGTGCCCTTGGTAGTGCCGTGCACCTGAATGGTGGCGCCTATGATAGGCTCCTTGTCAGAGGCTTGCACAACTACGCCAGTCACAGTGCGGGCGAAGCCCATCACCGCAAAGAGGGAAAATAACAGAAGCAATAGCTGTTTTCTCATAATTAATTGTTTAATGTTTTTTATTACAGGTTATAT
>CAVIEK010000107.1:0-8050 GCA_963641805.1 Bacteroides fragilis | reverse complement strand
GTTTCAAAAAATCCACATATTCTTATTTTTTATTGTTTTTTCTTGTTCTTAAATGGCATTATGTATATTTTTGCGATGTTTTTTACGACCAAAACAGTAGGACTTGAAATGTTTAACAAAACACGATATCAACAATATGAATAAATTTTACTCAGCATTTGTTTCATTAATGTGCATAGCTTTGTCGATAGAGGCGCAACCATCAGTGCAGCCACCCGACACATTCCACGATGGTGAGCCAGCTGTCGCACAAGTAAGCGTGCCAAGTTACCAATGCACACTCACCCAAGCCAGGCAACTCGGGAAAGTGGACTTGGCAACAACGAAGGTCAAAGCCGGACGCCGTGCGGCGACAACAACCGTGAGCACAGCCTACGGGTTCGGGCTTAACGGCTTTGAGTCGTTTCCCGTGAGCGGAGGTGTATCGGTGACGAAACTGGCATCGGCCAGCCGAAACATCATTGCTGGTGCACGAGCCGGCAATACTTTATATGTGGTAGAATACACGTCCGACTCCAAAGGGGCGATACACTCTTCGGCTCTGCTCAAGTATGACACCCGTAACTACACGTTTACCTCTGTGGCCCCAATGGACGGTGACGGCCCGATAATCGTCGACATGGCATACAGCAATGCAACGGGCAAGATGTATGCCCTCGGGTCGAACCGCAACACAGGCTCAGAGTCCCTGTACACCATCGACCTTTCGACTGGAGCCGTGAGTAAAGTGGGCGAAGACCTCAATGCGCACTATTACTCGCTGGCCTCAAACCGTGCCGGCTTGCTGTATGCGGTAACTCAAAACTCACAACAGAATGTGCAACTGGTGAGCATAAATCCCGAAAACGGGTGTCTCAGCCAGGTGGGAAGCGCATGCTACATAAGCCATAAAGCCAGTTACATCAGCTCGATGGCTATGGATTGGAGCACAAACACCATCTATTGGCCACTTTGCTCGAGCGACGGCTATTCATGGCTGGTAAAGATTGATGCCACAACCGGGAAGTCGACCCTGGTGTCAAGGGTGGGAACAACGCAAGACGAGTTTTTTGCACTCGACATTGAATACCCGCAACCCGATGCTACAGCCCCTGCCGCCCCCACCGACTTCTCGTTTACCCCCGATGCCACGGGTGCAGTGACGGCCACGGCACAGTGGACCAACCCCAGCACCACCATAGGCGGACAGCCACTTGCTGCAATCAGCAAAGTAGCCGTAATGGTCAACGGTTCTACCTACAAGGAAATCACCGATGCCAAGCCAGGCGGGCAAAGCAGTCTCGATATCACAGGCCTCTCCACCGGCTATGCCAGGGTGGATGTGGTGGCCTACAGCGGCAACCTTGCGGGCGAGCCTGCTGAGGCCATGAAATGGGTGGGCAATGATGTGCCGCGAGCCGTGACAGGCGTCACCCTTGAGCGCACATCGCCGTCTACGGCCACACTGCAGTGGACCGCCCCAACGTCTAGCGTGCACGGTGGATATCTGCGCACTGCAGCCCTCAAATACCGCATTACCCGTTACAACACGATGGGCGACAGTACCATTGTTGCCAAAACATATCGCAAAAACACCACCTATATCGACTCCACTCTGACAAAGTTGAGCCGTTACTACTACAAGATTCAATCTCTGACCAATGATTTCGGTGAAACGGCCCAAAGCAGTAAGGTGCTTGCCGGGCCGGCCAAGGATGTCCCCTTTGTGTGCCGCTTTGAGTCCGACAGCACATTCTCGCTCTGGAACACCATTGATGGCAACAACGATGGACGCACTTGGACCGAATACACCTACCAGAGCTATGTGTATCACACGCCGATGGGGGTAGACGCCGACGACTGGCTCATATCTCCGCCCGTCAATCTCAAGGCCGACAGCACCTATTACGTGTACTTCCAGTTCTATAGCGGCCTGGGCGAGTATTATCCCAAGCACATGCAAGTGACTGTGGGGCGAAGCAACACCGACGTGAGCGGGCACAAGGTGGTGTGGGACTACCGTTGGGCCTCGCGCATCACCGAACAATGCCGTGTGGCCCTACCAGTGACTGCCGACGGTGAGTACTACATAGGCATCCACGATGTGAGCGAATATAACTCATGCTCCATCAAGCTATCCAATTTCTGCATAATCACCAAGCACACCGGATGGGTTACCGGCCATGTGACAGATAAGTCCGGACAGCCGGTTGAGGGTGTGTGTGTGACTATCCCCAACAGTGGAATCGTTGACACCACAGCTTCTGACGGCAGCTATAAGCTCGACTTTGTGCCCACCGGGCGCTATCCGGTGACCTTCACCAAGCTCGAATGGGCCGACCTCACCGACTCGGTTGATTTTGTCAACGACCAAGCCACCGTACATAATGTTGTGCTCACTCGCATTCCCACCCATAGCATAAAGGGAGTGGTTACCAACGTTAGCGGCAAGGCATTGGCTAATGCCGAGGCCACCGTCAAGGGCTACGGTGACTCGCGCACTACCACAACCGATGCCAATGGGGCATTCGGGTTTGTCGGAGTATGCGACCACGGCTATCGCATCACCATCAAAAAGGCAAAATACAAGACACTTACCGACAGCATCGACCTTGCCTGCGACACAACGCTCACCTATGCCGCCGAGCCTAAAATCTTGGAGCCCAGCGACTATAAGATGACTGCAAGCGACCAGGTTGTGAAGCTGACGTGGAACCAGCCGCGCGAGATTTACCGCCACGATGACGGGACATTTGCCTCACAACTGGGGTCGCTGGCAGGAACATCGAAGACGGTAAACGGTGCCGTGTTTACTGAAAAAGCCGTAATCAAGAGCATCAGTTGGGTGACCACGAGCTACAAGGGTCCGCACAACGAGATCAACTTGTGGATTTTCGATATCGATGCCGACCATAAGCCCACAAGCAAGGTGCTTTTCAACGCCATGCATGTGGCCAGCAAGGGCGATGAGGTGTGGAACACCTACGAGCTGCCGCAGCCGGTCGAGGCTCCCAACGGATTCTTGCTGGGCGTGAGCTACGACAATGGTATGAGCAGCCTTGCAACCGACACTGGCACCGACCCAGAATACCCGTTTATTCCATTGACCAACTACTCGGCCGCCGACTACACCAATGGTCAATGGCGTTGCATCGACAAGTCGTTTGTGAAGCGTAACCACCTTATCAGAGCCACTGGTGACGAGTATGGGCAAAGCGTGCAGACGTTTGACTATCGTTATCGCGTGTGGCGCTTCCTTGAAGACGACTTCCTCGACCAAAGCAAATGGACGGAGCTGACACCGACCGAGGGAACGACTGCCACAGCGCTAACCGACAGTACCTCGGGCTTGGCCGCAGGCGACTACGTATATGCCATCGCAGCCATCTATCCCGGTGCCCAACTTAGCGAGATTCAATATAGCGACAACGTGACGGTCAAGCCGTCGGGAATCACGGCAACTCAAATTTCGGCCGATTTTACGGTTGCGCCCAATCCAGTGGGTGATGTGCTTCATGTGAACCGCATCTGCAGCAAGATAGCAATCTATTCTGTCGACGGAACCCTCGTCTTGAATGCATCCGATACCGACCACGCCGATGTGTCGGGTCTGCCGGCAGGGGTATATCTGCTACGAGCTACAATCGACTCTCGCAACGTGATCAGACGGGTGGTGAAGTTATAATTGTCACAGCAAGAAACCAACGCATGGCGGCATAATCCGTCGAAGCCTCGGCAAGACATTTGCCGCCATGATTTTATAAACTCATAATACAACGGTAAAATGAAGAAATTTTTTACACCTTTAATTCTTATTGCGGCTGCAGCAATACTGCTGCCGAGTGAGGTCTCGGCAGCCGACAACCTCGGCGAACCGGCCATTCAGTTCAAGTCGGCACGCGGTGCCAGGGAAAAGGCATCCGACCGCTATGTGCAGGTTTATCTCAAGTCGTCGGTCCCCGACACCACGTTTTATATAGCCTTTGACGATTCTATCGTGCCGCTGTCGATGGTCAAGGCCAACACACTATACAACAAAAAAGTGACGGTGGCTAAACCAGAAGTGACGGTGAAGGTTTATGGAAAGACCATCAACTTCATCAATTTCAACACAATGGATGCCTATGACGTGAAAATTGGAGAAGACGGAAAGAACACGATAGCAGAATTCAGATGCGAGGGCGACTCGATTGACTCGTTTGACTTCGTCAGCGACATGAAGGCGCTCACTTACCTGGTGGGCAACAACAACGCCCGGCTGCGCGACGTGACACTCAAGAGCCAGTCGTTGCAGCGCATTCGTCTCGGCAGCATGCCATCTGCCACAAGCATCACAATCGAAGCCCCCGAAGCCTATGAGTTCTATATATCGTCGAGCGGCAAAATTCAGTCACTTGATATGAGCAAGTGTCCTAAACTCAAGACTTTCACTTGCTACAACATGGCACAGCTCAGCCAACTCACACTTGGAAAGCAAGACAGTCTCACACGCTTTGCCATCACAGGGTCGCAACTCCCGGGGGTTAAGTTTGAGAACATCCCGTTGCTCAACGACGTGGCTTTCAATACCAATTCCAAGGCCACCTATCTTGAGTTTGTCAACTGCCCGGCATTGTCGAAAATAACGGCAACAAGCAACGCCTTTGAGTCGTTTGCGGTAGCCAACCAGCCAAACCTCACATCAATCAACATCGACAAGAACCCTCTCACCAGCCTGTCAATCGACGTGCCATCGCTCACCACATTCTACTGCGACGCTTCAAAGCTGAAAAGCGCCGACTTGAGCAAATTGTCGATAGTGAAAACGGTGTGGATGCGCAACGGTGTGCTTGAGAGTATCACGCTGTCGAAAGAGGCCGCAGAGAAGACCCTGACCAACTTTGATATCAGCAACAACCACTTCACACTTGTCGACCTGCCTCCGCGCGGTACCGCCCTGCAGCCAAAATCAAGCTATCAGACTCCGACAAACTATTATGCACCGCAACAGTGCCCGCAAATCCCGTCGACCATCAATGTGGGCGATAAAGTGGATCTGAGCAAATATGCCTACGGACGTCTGTTTGCCACCGACAGTGTGGTGGCCAGCAACATAAAGTGGACCACAATCTTTGATGAAGACCTTGTAGAGGGTGTTGACTACAAGGTCGACAATGGTGTCTACACATTCCTAAAACCGCAGGAAGACAGTGTGGCTTGCTCTGTAACCAACGACGAGTTCTCCTGGTTCAAGAGCTACTCCGACTCTCGTGGCACAGTGCATGACTACCGCATCATCACCAACTACACCTTTATCACCCAACCAACCGGAATTGACGGTGTGGCCACTGAGGCAAAGGCTGTCGTGCGCGTAGCTGGCAGCAAAGCCATTGCCGTGAGCGGGGCAAATGGAGCACAAGTAATCGTAGCCGACTTGGCAGGCCGCGTAGCATGGAACGGCCGTTTGACCGCCGATGCGACATTGGCTGTGCCCGCAAGCGGAATATATGTGGTGGCTGTAGGATCCGAGCGCTTTAAAGTGCTTGTTAAATAACAAAGGGAAAACGGTTTTTAAGTTTCATCCGTATATCGTAATTCATTCACGGGAATCATGCCCTTATCAAGGTCGTGGTTCCCGTGTCTTTTTATGACCTCACTACCATGTTGCCTGCTTTAATGTATATCAGTTACAACCTTTGTGAGCGTTATTGTAAGTGATATTGGCGTCAATTGACCTACTTTTGTGGAAAAAACAGTAATTTTGTATTTTAATAAGCAAAGTTGAACTATACACCACATAAATAATCATCAAATGGGTAAAATCATTCTCACAGGCGACCGTCCTACCGGACGCCTCCACATAGGCCACTATGTGGGCTCTCTGCGCCGCCGCGTGGAGTTGCAGAACTCTGGCCAATTCGACAAGATATTCATCATGATAGCCGATGCGCAGGCTCTCACCGACAATGCCGACAATCCCGATAAGATTCGACAGAACATCATCGAGGTGGCTCTCGACTATCTGGCTTGTGGCCTCGATCCCGCAAAGAGCAACATCTTCATCCAGTCGCAAGTGCCCGAGTTGTGTGAGTTGGCGTTCTATTACATGAATCTGGTGACTGTGTCGCGCCTGCAGCGCAACCCCACAGTCAAGACCGAAATCCAGATGCGTAACTTTGAGACGAGCATTCCAGTAGGATTCTTCACCTATCCCATAAGCCAAGCGAGCGACATCACCGCGTTCAAGGCAACCACCGTGCCTGCCGGTGAGGATCAGGAGCCTATGATTGAGCAGGCTCGCGAGATTGTGCGTCGCTTCAACGGCATCTACGGTCCCACGCTGGTGGAGCCTGAAATATTGTTGCCCGACAATGCCGCTTGTCTGCGTCTGCCTGGTACCGACGGAAAGGCAAAAATGAGCAAGTCGCTCGGCAACTGCATTTACCTCAGCGATACGGCTGATGAGGTGGCAAAGAAGGTGAAGACCATGTATACCGACCCCGATCATCTGCGCGTGCAAGATCCAGGCAAAACTGAAGGTAACTGCGTGTTTATATATTTAGATGCCTTCTGTCGCGATGAGCACTTTGCGAAATACTGGCCTGAATACAACAATCTCGAGGAGGTGAAGGCACACTATCGCCGTGGAGGTCTAGGCGACGTGAAGGTTAAGAAATTCCTCACTGCGGTGATGCAGGAGGAGCTGGAGCCGATACGCCAGCGCCGCAAGGAATATGAGAAAGATGTGCCAGCGGTTTATGAGATGCTACGCAAGGGTTGTGAAGAGGCCCGCAAAGTGGCGGCCCAGACGCTCGCCGAGGTGCGCTCGGCCATGCGCATCAACTATTTCGATGACGCTCAGCTTATAGCAGAGCAGGCCAAGCGGTTCAGAGAGGCCACCGAGCAGAAATAGGCCTGTCCACCTCATGGAAAGGGGCAGAGCATATCTCGAGTGAGATTAGAAAAAAAGCAGCTATGCCAAAACGGTTTAGCTGCTTTTGTTATCTCCACACATGAAAAAATGCGGCCATGTCCCTTTTCGGGCATGGCCGCATTATAATTCGATAAATTATTCGGACTTAGAGATTAGCCGTTGTATTTCTTCATGATCTTGATGAGCTCAACTACCTTGTGAGAGTAGCCGATCTCGTTGTCATACCAAGAAACAACCTTCACGAAGTTGTCGGTCAAGTAAACACCGGCGTTGGCATCGAAGATAGAAGTCAACGGGCAGCCGAGGAAGTCAGAAGAAACCACAGCATCCTCAGTGTAGCCGAGGATACCCTTGAGCTCGCCTTCTGAAGCAGCCTTCATAGCCTTGCAGATGTCTTCCTTAGTTGCAGCCTTCTTCAGGTTGACGGTCAGGTCAACAACCGATACATCGAGAGTGGGGACACGCATCGAGATACCAGTGAGCTTGCCGTTGAGCTCGGGGATGACTTTACCCACAGCCTTGGCAGCACCAGTTGAAGAGGGGATGATATTGCCAGCAGCAGCACGGCCACCGCGCCAATCCTTCATCGAAGGACCGTCAACAGTCTTCTGAGTTGCTGTAGTAGAGTGAACGGTAGTCATAAGACCAGTCTCAATACCGAAGTTGTCGTTCAGCACCTTGGCGATAGGAGCCAAGCAGTTGGTGGTGCAAGATGCGTTAGAAACGATCTTCTGGCCGGCATACTTGTCGGTGTTAACGCCACAAACGAACATGTCAGCCTGACGGCCGTCGGCACCAGCCTTAGAAGGAGCTGAAAGCACTACATACTTAGCGCCAGCCTTCAGGTGTTTCTCTGCCTTGTCCATAGCGAGGAAGAGACCGGTAGACTCAACTACGTATTCTGCACCTACTTCGTCCCACTTCAGGTTCTCGGGGTCGCGCTCTGCTGTAACGCGGATGTGGTTGCCGTTAACGATAAGCTCGCTCTTCTCAACGTCAGCCTCGATAGTGCCGTCGAATTGTCCGTGCATTGTGTCATACTTGAGCATGTAAGCCATGTAGTCAACGGGGCACAGGTCGTTGATAGCAACTACTTCAACATCCTTTGCGTTTTCAGCTTCAACTGTAGAACGGAATACGAAACGACCGATGCGGCCG
>CAVIEK010000106.1:0-8344 GCA_963641805.1 Bacteroides fragilis | reverse complement strand
GGCAATCAAAGGAGGATATGCCATTCCGGCATTCAATTTCAACAACATGGAACAGCTTCAGGCCATCATCAAGGCTTGCGCTGAGACAAAATCACCGGTTATCCTGCAAGTTTCTAAGGGCGCACGCAACTACGCCAACCAGACTCTGCTCCGCTACATGGCACAGGGCGCTGTGGAATATGCCAAGGAACTCGGTTGGGAGAAACCGCAAATCTGCCTCCACCTCGACCATGGCGACAGCTTCGAGCTTTGCAAGAGCTGTGTTGACTTCGGCTTCTCATCTGTTATGATCGACGGTTCTTCTCTTCCCTATGAAGAGAACATCGCCCTCACAAAGAAGGTCGTTGACTATGCACATCAGTACGACGTTACTGTCGAGGGTGAGCTCGGTGTGCTCGCAGGAGTTGAGGACGAAGTGGCCTCTGAAGAGTCTCACTACACTCAGCCCAGCGAGGTTATCGACTTCACCAGCCGCACCGGCGTTGACTCGCTCGCCATCTCAATCGGCACCAGCCACGGCGCCTACAAGTTCAAGCCCGAGCAGTGCACACGTGACCCCAAGACAGGTCGCCTCGTTCCGCCGCCATTGGCTTTCGACATCCTTGATGAGATTATGGAAAAACTCCCCGGATTCCCCATCGTGCTCCACGGATCTTCTTCAGTTCCCCAAGAATACGTAGACATCATCAACCAAAACGGCGGCAAACTCCCCGATGCAGTGGGTATTCCCGAAGAGCAACTCCGCAAGGCTGCCAAGAGTGCCGTTTGCAAGATTAATATCGACTCCGATTCTCGTCTGGCCTTCACTGCTGCAGTGCGCAAGGTGTTCCACGACAAGCCGGGCGAATTCGACCCCCGCAAATACTGCGGTCCCGCTCGCGACCTCATGGAAGAGATGTACAAGCACAAAATCATCAACGTGCTTGGCAGCGACGGCAAGGCTGAGTAATCAGGCATAGCAATCAAGGTGGGGCGCATAGCACCTACCATTATAATAACGAGACCGACCGCTCGGGATTCTATCCCAGGCGGTCAGTTTCTTGTATGCACGGCATGAGCATTGCCTAACGGGTGAAAGTCCCGAGTAAGCCCTAATAGCGGGAATTACATAGCCAAAAGCAAGGGTATTCACCGCGTGCGTAGCCCAAAATAATGGCATTTTTTGAAGGAACCAAGCCTTTTAAAATGAAAGAGCTGTGTCAGCATATTGTTTTTTGGCTGTATTGCGACACTTTGTGTGGGCTTTTTTATGTAATTTTGTGCAATAAAGGGAGTGGCGTCAGCAATAGTGCCGCAAGTCCCGCATTGCAGACTGAAAAATAAAGCAAAAAAAGATATAACAATGTACAGAACAAGAACATGTGGAGAACTCCGCCTGGCCAATGCAGGCGAAGAGGTGACGCTGGCCGGATGGGTACAGCGCACCCGCAAGATGGGCGGCATGACCTTTGTGGATTTGCGCGACCGCTACGGCATCACCCAACTGGTTTTCAACGAGCAAAACGATGCCGAGTTGTGTGAGCGCGCCAATAAGCTCGGTCGCGAATATTGTATTCAGGTGAAGGGCACAGTCAATGAGCGTCAGAGCAAGAACGACCATCTTGCCACAGGCGACATCGAGATAATAGCAAAGGAGCTCAACATACTGAGTGTGAGCGCCACCCCGCCGTTTACCATCGAGGACAATACCGATGGCGGCGATGACATTCGCATGAAATACCGTTACCTTGACTTGCGCCGCCCGAGTGTGCGCAAGAATCTGGAATTGCGTCACCGCATGACCATATTGGTGCGTAATTTCCTTGACAGCAAGGATTTTATTGAGGTAGAAACGCCCATCTTGATAGGATCCACGCCCGAGGGTGCCCGCGACTTTGTGGTGCCTTCACGCATGAATCCCGGTCAGTTCTACGCACTGCCACAAAGCCCGCAGACGCTCAAACAACTGCTTATGGTGAGCGGATTCGACCGTTATTTCCAAATTGCGAAATGCTTCCGCGATGAGGACCTGCGTGCCGACCGTCAGCCCGAGTTTACCCAGATTGACTGCGAGATGAGTTTCGTGGATCAGGAAGACGTGATTCAAATATTTGAGGATATGGCCCGCCACCTGTTTAAGGAAGTGCGCGGCGTGGACCTCCCCGCCAAATTGCAGCAGATGACGTGGAAAGAGGCGATGACCCGCTTTGGTAGCGATAAGCCCGACTTAAGGTTCGGCATGGAGTTCGTGGAGTTGATGGATGTGCTCAAGGGCACTGGCTCGTTTGGCGTGCTCAACGATGCCGAATATATAGGCGGCATCTGCGTTCCGGGTTGTGCCGATTACTCACGCAAGCAGCTCGACCAGCTCACCGAGTGGGTAAAGCGTCCGCAAGTGGGAGCCAAGGGCCTGATTTACGTGAAATACAATGCCGACGGCACTGTGAAGAGCAGCATCGATAAGTTCTACACCCCCGAAGTGCTTGCCCGACTCAAATCCAAGATGGGTGCCAACGACGGCGACTTGGTGTTGATAATGAGCGGCGACAAGGCCAACAAGACACGCACACAGTTGTGCACTCTGCGCCTTGAGATGGGCGACCGTTTGGGATTGCGCGACAAGAACAAGTTCGAGTGTCTGTGGATAATAGACTTCCCGCTCTTTGAGTGGAGCGACGAGGAGCAGCGTCTTATGGCCACTCACCACCCGTTCACCATGCCAAACCCCGACGACATTCCATTGCTTGACGAGCACCCCGAGCAAGTGCGTGCCAAGGCCTATGACTTTGTGTGCAACGGCATCGAGGTGGGCGGTGGCAGCCTGCGTATCCACGACAGCCAGCTGCAGGAGAAGATGTTCAAAATACTCGGTTTCACACCCGAGCGTGCGATAGCTCAGTTTGGCTTCCTCATCAACGCATTCAAATATGGAGCTCCGCCACACGCAGGTTTGGCATTCGGCCTTGACCGTTTCGTGTCGATTATGGCCGGACTCGACAGCATACGCGACTGTATTGCCTTCCCGAAGAACAATAGCGGCCGCGATGTGATGCTCGATGCGCCGAGCACCATCGACCAGAAGCAGCTCGACGAGCTGTTCTTGAGCGTGGAGAAACCGGCAGAGAAGCAATAAGGTCCAGTCGCACCGAAGGTGCGTCGTAAGGCCGCTGACAAAAAACGCAAGTATAAAAGCATGCAAGGGTGTGACGGAGGCGCCACAGTGGCGCACCGCAACAGTCTTGCATGTTTTTTTAGATTCCCACGATAGAAGGTAGCGCATTGCGCTGCAACACAACTATGCCAGCAACAATCACGGCGAGCCAGTTGGCCGCCATTTCCGAATATGTAAAACGGCATGCCGATGCCGATGTCAGGCAGCTTATGCTCAAAAGCGAGCCGGGGCTGGAGTTTGACAAGGCTTTTGCGGTGACACAGATTGAGTGCCGCCAGCGCGCACGCAACAAGATACCCAAACTGCTGTCACATGATGCCTACGTCTTTGCCAAGCCCATCTGTGCCGAACAGTGTACCCACGAGCAAGTGGCCAAACTGCATGCGTCGCTTGTGTCCGGCAGCGACACTGTGCTCGACATGACTATGGGGCAAGGCGTTGACAGTCACTACATATCGCAAAAAGCCAAAGATGTGACAGCCGTCGAGCGTGATGCTGCCATTGCCGCGGTCGGCAGACTCAATGCAGCCACGCTGGGCAACGGTGTGAGGGTGATTGAGGGTGATTCGGCGGAATGGCTAAAGGATTGTGGCCAGGTGTTTGATGTAATATTCATTGATCCTGCCCGGCGGTCGGCTGGAGGAAAGAGGCTTTTCGGGCTCTCTGATTGCCAGCCCGACGTGCTCGGACTGTTGCCGCTCATAAGGCGACACACAGGCCGACTCATGATTAAGGCGTCACCGATGGTCGATGTCACTCAAGGATGCCGGGATCTTGAACCCTGGCTTACAGATGTGTGGGCCGTGAGCGTGAGAAACGAGTGCAAGGAGTTACTCTTTGACCTTGACTTTGGCCACGACACCGGCACTCCGATGCTGCATGCGGTGAACTTTACAGCCCATGGTGTCATGCAGGAGACGGCCCTGCCAGGCGGTCAGGAAACCGCATTGTGCCGATACGGGGAGCCCACGCCAGGAGGCTTCATCCTTGAGCCGAATGCCAGCATAATGAAAATAGCTGCCCATAAGGCAGTGACTGATCGCTATGGGGTAGCCAAGGTTGCCCTGAACTCCCACCTCTATGTGTCGGCAACGGCTGTCGACGGCTTTCCCGGGCGCATGTTTGCCATCGACGAAGTGGTGCCGTGGAGCAGTCATACAGCGAAAATGCTGGCCAAGAAACACAAGCGTCTTAATATAGCCGTGCGCAACTTCCGCCTCACAGCCGTTGCTCTCAAGAAAAAGCTGAAGGCTGCCGACGGCGGCGACATCTATGCTTTTGCCACCACTACATCGGCCGGAGAGCAGGTGGTGGTGCTGTGCCACAAGACATAGTTGGCCGCAACAGGAACAGATTTTTTAGAGTAATTGATTATATGAACCAGACAAACAGATTTTGCCGTATGAGTACCCGAACGAAAAAACGCATCGTAGCAGCCGCAGTCACGGCAGCCACGGCAGTGAGTGTGGCAGTGGTGAGCGGAAGCCTTTATCTGCTGCACTATGCGCTCACCCCGCAACGCAAGACCGAGAAACAATACCTCAACCACTTGACAGCCCACTCGCCCAAGGATGTGAAACCCTGGCTCGACAGCATAAGCGCCTCACATGCCATTCACGACATCTACACGCGCATGGGTGGCCGCCGAATGCATGCCATCTACATTACAGCCCCGTCACCCACTCCGCACACGGCAGTAGTGGTGCACGGCTACAAGGACTGCAGCATATCAATGCTGCATATAGCCTATATATACAACAAACTGTTGGGATTCAATGTGTTGCTCCCAGACCTATACGGCCACGGGAAGAGTGACGGCGACCACATCAACATGGGCTGGCTCGATCGCCTTGATGTGCTTGCATGGATGGATATAGCCAACCGTCTATTCGGCGGCAACACTCAGATGGTGGTTCACGGAATATCGATGGGAGCCGCTACCACAATGTGTGTGAGCGGAGAGAAACTGCCGCCTTATGTGAAATGCTTTGTTGAGGATTGCGGCTATACGAGCGTGTGGGACGAGTTTGGCCATGAGTTGCGTGAGCAGTTCAACATGCCCAAGTTCCCGTTGCTCAACACCGCCAGCACGCTATGCCGAATGCGCTATGGATGGAGCTTCGGCGAGGCTTCGCCCATAAAGCAAGTGGCCAAATGCCGGTTACCCATGCTCTTCATCCATGGCGACAGCGACGACTTTGTGCCTTCGGACATGCTGCGTCCGCTCTACGAGGCCAAGAAAGGCACCAAAGACATATATGTGGCCAAGGGCACCAAGCATGCCCGCGCGTTCCGCGATCACCCTGAGGAATACATCAAGCGCGTGACGCAGTTTGTGCGACGCTACATCAAGTAGCTGTCTTGCCACTACTATGTCGTTGCCACCGGCGATGCGGTCGTCGAGTCCACAATGTAGGCCGGGCGTGTCACGTCAAGCGTTGTTGCCGCCTTCGTCTAGTGCTGCGAGAATTTTCTTCAGTTCCTCGTCGGTCGACGTGAGTTTGCTCTTGCATACCTTGAGTAGTTGCAACGCACGTGCTGTGTATTGGCTCAAGTGGTCGATGTCGCAAGCCTGATCTTGCATTTTTGCCACTATCTCGTCGAGTTCGGCTATGGCCTTGGAGTATGAGATGTTGTTGTCAATTTCTTCCATGATTACTGATGTGTTTATTTTATGACGGTTGATTTCACTTTATCGGTGTTGAAATGTGTGGTGATTACCTCGCCCGGCTTGACTTGAGATGCCGATGTGACTATGCGGCCGTTGCACATGGTGAGGGTGAATCCGCGCCGCAGGGTGTTGCGTGGCGAGAGTATCTCAACCTTGTCGGAGAGTGCTTGCAGGCGCCGGTCCTCAAACAGGAACGTCTGGCGCACGGCGGTGAGCAGACGGGAGGAGGCTGTGTCGAGGCGCGACTGCTCGGCAGCGATGCGGCCCTTAAGGCATATCGGAATGACTGAAGCGTATCGGTTAAGGCTTAGGCGAGCCGAGTCGGCAATGTGTCGAGCCAAGGTTGGAATCATGTTGGCCAGATAGGCAAGGCGGTCACGCTGCCGGCCGATCGACTCGCGAACTGTGGCGACCACTGAACTGCTCACATCGGCAAGGTGGGTCATGCCCGATGTGCCGAACGAGATGAGAAACTCGGCCACTGCTGTAGGCGTCTTCATGTGTTGGTTAGCCACATAATCGAGAACGGTGACATCGCGTTCATGCCCGATGCCGGTGATTACGGGTAACGGGAATTGGGCGATGTTAGCGGCAAGGTCGTAGTTGTCAAACGAGTTGAGGTCGGTAGTAGAGCCGCCGCCGCGAATGATTACCACGCAATCAAAGAGATGGGCATTGGCATTGATGCGGTCGAGTGCCGCTATGATGCTTGGAGCGGTGTTCACACCCTGCATGGCTGCTTTGAAAAGACATGTGTAATACACGATACCGCATTGGTTGTCGGCAAGCTGTTTCATGAAATCGCCATAACCGGCAGCTCCGGCCGCCGAGATCACAGCTATGCGTTGCGGCACAATCGGCAGCCGCAGTTGCCGGTTCATGTCGATGATTCCCTCGGCCTTGAGGCGGTTCAGTATCTCCATGCGCTGGCGCACCATGTCGCCGAGCGTGAAATTGGGATCGATGTCGGTGATTGTGAGGCTCAACCCATAGACCGGATGAAACGATGCCGACAGCTTCACCATCACCTTTATGCCGCTTGCGATGTGGCTGCCGGTGGCTGCCATGAAACGCGCGTCGAGACGGCTGAAGGTGCTTGCCCAAATGGCGGCCGACGCCTTAGCCACATTGTTTCCCGCCTCGTTTTTCTGCAACAGAGTCAAATAGCAGTGTCCGTTCACCCTGACATCGATGGTCTCGGCCGTAACCCAGCAGTTTTTCACCGACTCGTTATTGACAAGTGCGGTGATGCGGTTGTTGAACTCAAGTAGCGATATGGCCGCCGGAGTAGCCGGTATGGTATTGGTGTTGGGTGTCATTGCTGAGTGGCTTTGCGCAGGCGTCCGCCCACGGTGGTGAATGTGATTGACTTTATCAGGTGCTTGCCCATGGGTTTGTAGTCGGCGGCCGAATAGAATTCATCAAGCCGTTGGCGTGCCACAAGCTTGCTGTGGTCAGGACCTTCGAAGTCGAAAGTGATCATGGCGAAGTCGATGCGCTGCATCAAATCGGCTGCATCGGCTTTTGATGTACCGGGGCGGATGAAACTGCCGATTGTGGGAAGGTCCTTAAACACACGCTTAGTCGCTATGGGGCGCCACTGCGTGTCATAGAAAGAGAGACGGCTGTCTGCCACAGGAGTCTTTACAGTCTCGATAACAGCTATCACGGTGTCGCCCTTGGATTGCCCTTTGCAGAGCAGGCGCATCTGCACCGAGCGGCTTACCGATGTGTGCAGGCGCATATACTGGTCGGTGACAGTGTCGATGGCGGCTTTCTCGCCCATGTCGTTATCTTTTTCCACCACTTGCCCGCCTATGTAGTAGGCAAGCATCTCGGCACGTGTGGCAGGCGACAAGTCGGCCAGCACCACACCGGGCTCGATGCAGAACAGGCGTCCCACCGCAGGGTCTTGAAGCCGTTGTGCGGCAAAAGCCGACATTGTGGCAAGCATAGTGGCAAGCAGTATCGCAAATCTGTGTGTCATTGTAGTAATTTTCAGTTTGATTTTTTTGTCAACGTCAATGTTCGGGAATAACCCGTGAGAGTGCAAATTTAACCATTTTGTTTGAATATTGGCGACGAAAAACTGGCAATATGAGACACTCCACTCACGGCTCTTTCATTTAAAGTAGACTCACTCGTTTCAGAAAATGCCATTATTTTAGCAACAACATGCTTGTTGTCACACGAACTATGCACTCCTTTCTGCTCTTCTTTTGCCGGAGTGACACACCACTTGTGCGTCTTTGCGCCGAGGTTATGTGCTTATATTTCATATTAGCAACACAAGGTTATGTTGCAGAATCCAAATAGAAGTGCAACGTTTTGAGGCGTAAATGCATGAAAAACACTGCAGGGGAGCCTGAGCGGCGGGGACGCAAAGTCCCCATGAGCGTCCGACAGCAATGTGAAAACAAGAAAAGGAGGCCGGAGCCTCCCTAAAATCAATTAATTTTGCATTGCTATGTACAAACAACTGACTTCAGAGCAAAGGTACGCAATATACCTTGGAATCAAAA
>CAVIEK010000105.1:8057-8420 GCA_963641805.1 Bacteroides fragilis | reverse complement strand
CATAATAAATTCCGGTACTTTTGTTTTTGTTTAGATTGTAGATGAAAATAATTGTAGATTGTAGTTGCTCGGCCCTCTCGGGCTTACGAACTGCTGCAAAGTTAGCGCAAAAAGCCATTTCTTGAAAATTAAAGGCTGCCTAAATCACCACCTGCCCGTAAATTGTCGCCGCCTCGGCCGTGCAACAAGCCGCCACGTCGCCGCCGGCATGGCGGCGTACGCCCGATTTTTCTTGCCTGTTACAGAAATTGTGAGTAAATTAGCACTCACTTAAAATTTATGTCAATTATTTTACCGAAACAGATAAATGACTCACCGAAACCGACTCTTGGCCATCGTGGCGGCATGCTGTGCCGTGCTGGC
>CAVIEK010000105.1:0-8047 GCA_963641805.1 Bacteroides fragilis | reverse complement strand
CTGCAGCCGGTGGCAGCAGGTTTGCCTCCGGCGGCCTCACTTTTGAGGCTACTTCCGACTCTACAGCCCGCCTCGTGCTTGGCTCCACTTTCTATCGTGGCACTATCGTTGTGCCGTCGGCCGTTACAGTGCCATCTGATGGCAAGTCGCTTGTCGTCACCGAGATAGGCGACTGTGGCTTCAACGGTTGCCACGGCCTGCAGGCGGTGGAGCTCCCCTCTACCATCAATCGCATAGGCAACTTTGCCTTCAACGCCTGCGACTCGCTCAAAGCCGTGACACTTCCGTCATCGCTCGTTGAGCTTGGCGACCATGCCTTCAGTGGCTGCACCATGCTCAAGGCTGTGGCGATTCCCGATGCGGTGAGGCGCATAGGCGACTTCGCGTTTTTCGGTTGCACGCAGGTGACCGCGGTGACTATAGGTAAGGGTGTTGAGACGATAGGTATGCGGGCTTTCCAGCGGTGCCAGCAGTTGCGCTCGTTTGCGGTGGCCGACGGAAACACTGCATTTACCGTGAGCGGTGGATATCTGCTTGCCGACGGAGGCACACGGTTGCTTGCCGCTGCACGCAAGCGCACCGACTACCGCCTTGCCACGCTGCCGTCGGCAGTCACGGTAATCGACGACTTTGCCCTTAGCGGTTGCGACAATATGGTGGCAATGACACTGCCTGCCGGTGTCGCCCGCATAGGCCACCACGCTTTTCAGGGCTGCAAACTGCTCAAGGAGGTCACCCTGCCCGCGACCACAGTCGAGGTTGGCGCCAATGCCTTTGCCGACTGCAATGCGCTGGCATCGGTTCACTGCACCACAAGCGAGCCAATGGCGCTGAGCCGCTATTACGACCCGTTCACGCTCATAGGCCGCCAGGCGCTTATGACGCTTTATGTGCCTACCGGCTCGGCTGAAGCCTACCGTGCCGCCAGTGTGTGGAGCGGATTCGGGCAGATAGTGGAAGAGGAGTCAGGAGTCGAGTCGCCAGTGTGTGCCCCGGCTGTCACGGTTGCCGTGAGTGGCCGCACCATAAGCGTGACCGGAGTGGCCGCGGAATCAGTCGTTACGGTTTACACCGTGAGTGGGGCAGTGGTCGCCAGTGGCACGTCGGCCAAGGTTCCGGTGGCTGCGGCAGGAGTCTATATCGTCAGGGCTGGCGGCAAGGCTGTCAAGGTGATAGTGCCATAACCCGCCGCATGGCTGAGAAAAATGAACACGAAAGGAAAACGGAGAAGAAGATTATGTATGAACCATTGGCCGAGCGCCTGCGTCCAACCACGCTCGACGACTATATAGGACAGCGTCACCTTGTGGGCGAGGGGGCTGTGATACGCCGCATGATTGAGACCGGCCACATCTCGTCGTTCATCCTTTGGGGGCCGCCCGGAGTGGGGAAGACCACTCTGGCAAAAATCATAGCACGGCAAATCAACGTGCCATTCTACACGCTAAGCGCCGTCACCGCAGGAGTGAAGGAGGTGCGCGACCTGTTGTCTCGCTGCAAGGCCGACCAGTCGAGCCTGTTTGCCAAAGGCCGCCCCATCCTTTTCATCGACGAGATACACCGCTTCAGCAAATCGCAGCAAGACTCGCTGCTCGGAGCCGTGGAAGACGGCACCGTGACGCTAATCGGAGCCACTACCGAGAACCCGTCGTTTGAGGTGATACGCCCGCTGCTTTCACGCGCTCAGGTGTATGTGCTTAATCCGCTCGACAAGGACGACCTGCTGCGGCTGCTGCACCATGCGGTCGACATCGACCCCATGTTCCGCGACCGCGAGGTGCGAATTGAGCAGACCGAGGCCCTGTTGCGCTTCTCGGGCGGCGACGCGCGCAAGCTGCTCAACATTCTCGATCTTATAATGCAGTCGCTCGCCACCCACGAGCCTTTTGTGATCAACGACCAGATAGTGACCGACCGTCTGCAGCAGAATCCGCTGGCCTTCGACAAAAACGGCGAGATGCACTACGACATCATTTCGGCCTTCATTAAATCGATACGCGGCAGCGACCCCGACGCCGCCGTCTACTGGCTGGCCCGCCTCATAGCCGGCGGCGAGGACCCCAAGTTCATCGCCCGCCGCATGGTGATATCGGCAGCCGAGGATATAGGCCTAGCCAACCCCAACGCCCTGCTGCTTGCCAACGCCGCCTTCGATGCCGTGAGCAAGATTGGCTGGCCAGAGGGACGCATCCCGCTAAGTGAGTGTGCCGTCTACTTGGCCACCTCGCCCAAGAGCAATTCGGCCTACATGGCCATCAACACTGCACTGCAGCTGGTGAAGCAGACGGGAAATGTGCCCGTGCCGCTGCATTTGCGCAATGCCCCCACAGAACTTATGGAGCAGCTTGGCTACGGCAAGGACTACAAGTATGCCCACGACTATCCGGGCCACTTCGTCGACCAGCAGTACATGCCCTCTGAGATAGACCGCCACAAGTTGTGGAATGCCTGTCCCAACCCCGCCGAGACACGCATGCAGGAGCGTATGGAGCAATTGTGGAACAGTCATGGACACAATGGTGAAAATAGCGGCGAATAAACCAAAAATGACACAAAAAGAGCCAAAACTTAATTATTTTTAATTGAGTGAACGTGTTCTTTGACTTGTGTGCTCTTTTGTGTAATTTTGCAAAAATTTTATGGTTTTGTGCAACGTTATGAAACCATAAGCACCGTGAAGGTGTGACAAGAGCAATCTCAAGACAAAATAAATAATAAAAATATAACATCTAAATTATTATGAGTTTGAATATCGTTGTGTTGGCCAAGCAAGTCCCCGACACTCGTAATGTTGGTAAAGATGCTATGAAGGCCGACGGCACAATCAATCGTGCCGCACTGCCGGCAATCTTCAATCCCGAAGACCTCAATGCCCTCGAGCAGGCTTTACAGCTTAAAGAACAGAATCCCGGCTCAAAAATCACAGTGCTCACCATGGGTCTGCCCCGTGCAGCCGAGATAATCCGTGAGGCTATCTACCGCGGTGCCGATACCGGCATTGTGCTCACCGACCGCGCTCTGGCCGGTGCCGACACTCTTGCCACATCCTATGCCATCGCCACTGCCATCAAGCACATCGGCAAGGTCGACATCATCGTCGGCGGACGTCAGGCAATCGACGGCGATACCGCACAGGTGGGCCCACAGGTGGCCGAAAAACTCGGTCTGCCCCAAGTGACCTATGCCGAGGCCGTGAAGGTGCAAGACGGCAAAGCCTATGTGAAACGCCGTATCGAGAACGGGTTTGAAGACGTTGAGGCTCCGCTGCCGCTCGTGGTCACCGTCAATGGTACTGCTGACACTTGCCGCCCGCGCAACGCTAAGCGCGTGCAGAAATTCAAGTATGCCGTGACTCCGAGCGAGAAAGCCAAGCTCAGCGAGCAACTGCAGCAGAAGGTCGAGGCCAACGACTATCTTCAGCTCAAGGAATGGGGCGCAGCCGAAATCCAGGCCGATCCCGAGCAGGTGGGCCTCAAGGGCTCGCCCACAAAGGTGAAGACGGTAGTCAACGTCGTGTTCCAGGCTAAGGAAGCCAAGACCATCGACGCTGCCGACGGCGCTCAGATAGAAGACCTCGTGAAGGAACTGATTGCCGACCACATCATCGGTTAATATTCAAATTTTTAGAATCGAAACAAATGGAAGATAAGAATAATTTAGTAGTATATTGCGAGTACGATGAGGGCCATGTGGCCGACGTGAGCCTTGAGCTCCTCACCAAGGGCCGTGCTCTTGCCACCCAACTCGGCATCAAGCTCGAGGCAATCGTGATTGGCGACAAGCTCGAGGGCATCGAGAGTGAATTGTTCCCCTACGGAGTGGATGTGGTGTATAAGTTCCAGGACCAGCGCCTGTTCCCTTACACATCGCTGCCTCACAGCGAGGCCGTGATCAACTTGTTTAAGGAAATAGAGCCGCGCATCTGCTTTATGGGCGCCACCACCATCGGACGCGATCTTGGGCCGCGCGTGTCGTCGTGCCTGCACAGCGGTCTCACTGCCGACTGCACATCGCTCGAAATCGGTGACCACACCGACCCCGTCACCAAGAAGGAATACAAGGACCTCCTCTATCAGATACGTCCCGCTTTCGGCGGCAACATCGTTGCCACCATCGTCAATCCCGAGCACCGTCCGCAAATGGCCACTGTGCGCGAGGGCGTGATGAAGAAGGAAGTGTTCGACCCCGAATACAAAGGCGTGGTAGTAGACCTGGATCCGGCAAAATACATCCACGACGAGAGCTATGTGGTCAAGGTGATCGACCGCGAGGTTGAGAAGTCGAAAGTCAACATCAAGAACTCATCGATTATCGTGGCTGGCGGTTACGGCATGGGCAGCAAGGAAAACTTCCAGCTCCTATTCGACCTGGCCGAGACTCTCGGCGGCGAGGTGGGTGCCTCGCGTGCTGCTATCGACGCAGGCTACGCCGAGCATGAGCGCCAAATAGGCCAGACCGGTGTCACCGTACGCCCCAAGCTCTATATCGCATGCGGCATCTCGGGCCAGATTCAGCACGTGTCGGGTATGCAGGACAGCTCCATCATCGTCTCGATCAACACCGACCCCAATGCACCCATCAACAAGATTGCCGACTATGTGATCAACGGTGATGTGATCGATGTGATTCCGCGTCTTATCAAATATTACAAAAAGAACTCTAAGTAATCAGCAGCAACAATGGCAAATTTTTATAACGACAATAAAGCTCTCAAATACTATCTGAATCATCCGTTGATGAAGAAGATTGTGGAAATGCGTGAGCGCAACTTCACTGAAAGCGAGAAATACGACTATGCCCCGCTCAACTTCGAGGATGCGATGGACTCTTATGAGAAGGTCCTCGAAATCGCAGGTGAGATCAGCGGTGAGACCGTAGCCCCCAATGCCAAGGATGTCGACCTTGAGGGCCCACACCACGAAAACGGACGCGTGCGCTATGCAAGCGGCACCGAGGCCAACCTCAAGGCTCTTGTGCAGGCAGGCCTCATGGGCATCTCCCTGCCGCGCCAGTATGGCGGTCTCAACTTCTCGCTCGTGCCCTATATCATGGCTGCCGATATGGTGAGCCGTGCCGATGCCAGTTTCGTCAATATATGGGGCCTGCAGGACTGCGCCGAGACCATCAATGAGTTTGCCGACGAAGACCAGCGCCAGCGTTTCCTGCCCCGTGTGTGCGCGGGTGAGACAATGGCCATGGACCTCACCGAGCCCGATGCCGGCAGCGACTTGCAGTCGGTAATGCTCAAGGCCACCGAGGCCGAGGACGGCACTTGGCGTCTGAACGGCGTGAAGCGCTTCATCACCAACGGCGACGGCGACATCGCCCTCGTGCTCGCTCGCTCTGAGAAGGGCAGCCACGACGGCCGCGGCTTGTCGATGTTCATCTACGACAAGCGCGACGGAGGCGTGACAGTGCGCCGCATCGAGGACAAGATGGGTATCCACGGAAGCCCCACTTGCGAGCTCGTGTTCAAGAACGCAAAAGCCGAGCTTTGCGGCTCGCGCCGCTTGGGTCTCATCAAGTATGTGATGTCGCTCATGAACGGTGCGCGCCTTGGCATCGCAGCCCAGTCGGTGGGTGTGAGCGAGAGCGCCTATCGCGAGGCCGACGCCTATGCACGCAGCCGCGAGCAGTTTGGCCAGCCAATCATCAACTTCCCTGCTGTGTCGGAACTTGTTGCCAACATCAAGGCCAAGCTCGACGCATCGCGCACAATCCTCTATGAGTGCACCCGCTTCGTCGACGTGTATAAGACCTATGAGGCCATCTCACGTGAGCGCACACTCACTCCCGAGGAACGTGCCGAGCTCAAGCACTACAACCGCTTGGCCGATGCCTTCACACCGCTCGCCAAGGGTATGACCAGCGAATACGCCAACCAGAATGCCTATGACTGCGTGCAGGTGCACGGCGGTTCGGGCTTTATGCGCGATTATGCTTGCGAGCGCATCTACCGCGATGCCCGCATCACCAGCATCTACGAGGGTACAACCCAGCTGCAGGTGGTGGCTGCAATCCGCCACGTCACCACAGGCACCTACTCTGCTCAGATGAAGGAATATGCTGCCGGCTCTTACAGCGAGGCAATGCAGCCCCTCAAGGCCAAGCTCGACAAGATGATTGAGGCCTATGAGCAGGCAATCGCAACCGTAAAGGCAGCAGGCAACCCCGACTATGTCACCTTCCAGGCCCGTCGCCTTGTGGAGATGGCCGGTCACATCATCATGGGGTATCTGCTCATCTACGACGCAACCAATGCTCCTGAGCTTTTCAGCAAGTCGGCCCACGTCTATGTCAACTACGGTGAGGCACAAGTGGCTGCAAATGCTAAGTTTATTGCCGAATTCCAACCAGCCGATTTCGACAACTACAAGCAAGACTGATGAATCGCAACTTATAAGCTTTCGGCCCAAGATGCGGCGCGGCAAAGGCTGCATCGCCGCATTGAATAAGAGTCGGAAAAGACGTTCACCACATATACCACTTGAGGACGGGGTGCCTAATTCAAACTGGGGCACCAAGTCCTCAAGTGCTTTTTTGCAAGACCAGGAAGAAGACGAAGGATATATAACTATGAAAGTCGACAACTACACTTTCCTCACACAGATGCCAGTGCCGCGTGTTGTGGCCACGATGTCGGTCTCTACAATATTCACCATGCTTGTCACGAGTGTCTATAACATTGCCGACACCTACTTTGTGGGATTCATAAGCACTCAAGCTACCGCAGCGGTGGGCATAGTGTTCTCGGTGATGTTTGTACTGCAGGCGATAGGCTTCTTTTTCGGCCATGGCTCGGGCAACTTCATCTCACGCGAGCTCGGGGCAAAGCGCCACGAGCAAGCCTCCCGCATGGCCATCACCGGAGTTGCCTATTCGTTTGCTGCCGGACTCCTTGTGGCTGTGACTGGCCTTGTGTTCATGTCTCCGTTGTCGGTGATGCTCGGCTCCACTCCCACCATATTGCCGTCGACCAAGCAGTATATGGGCATCGTGTTGCTCGGCGCACCATTCCTCACGAGCTCACTTACGCTCAACAATCAGCTGCGTTTTCAGGGCAATGCCGCCCACGCAATGCTTGCTGTTGTGGCAGGCGCTGTGCTTAACATCATTCTCGACCCGATCTTCATCTTCGTCTTTGAAATGGGTGTGGCCGGAGCAGCCACAGCCACAGTGATAGGGCAGTTGTGCAGCTGGCTTGTGCTTCTTGCCATGACGCGCCATGAGGGCAATCTGCGTTTGCGCTGGAAACATTTCACACCCAGTGCGCGTTTTGCCCGCGAGATAGTAGCCGGTGGCACGCCGTCGCTCATGCGTCAGGGGCTCGGCAGTGTTGCCACCATTCTTATGAATGTGGCAGCCGCCGGCTATGGCGATGCTGCCATAGCGGCCATGTCGATAGTCAACCGCTTCACCATGCTCATTATGGCGGCGATAATAGGCCTCGGCCAGGGGTATCAGCCGTTGTGCGGGTTCTGCTATGGGGCACGTCTCTATGGTCGCGTGAAAAGCGGAATGTGGTTTTGTGTGAGAGTGGGGACCGTGTTTCTCGTAGCTTGCTCTATAGTGGGATTCGGTTTCACGCGCCAGATAATCGACACTTTCCGCTCCGACCCCCATGTGGTCGAGATTGGCGCTACTGCATTGCGGTGGCAGTTGCTTACACTGCCCTTGATGGCCACCTATATGTATGCCAATATGATGCTGCAGACCATAGGCATGACGTGGCGGGCCAATTTGCTCGCGGCATCCCGTCAAGGTCTGTTTTTCATCCCGATGATACTGTTGTTGCCGTTTTTGTTTGGTCTCAAGGGTGTGGAGTTATGCCCTGCAGTGTGCGATGTGTGTGCCTTTATTCTCACCATTCCCGTGCTGTGTGGTGCGCTTGTGCGCATGCACTGACCAATTTTCCTGATTTACAAACAACCTCTTGTTACAGGAATCAGCAAGGTTGAACCTCATTTAAGAGTTCAGCCCTAAGAGTAATTGCTTTTTGCTATATTGAATTGTCATAATCTGTTTATATACTCCATCCTTTCAATTT
>CAVIEK010000104.1:0-8610 GCA_963641805.1 Bacteroides fragilis | reverse complement strand
GCGGCGAACTCGATGCCATCAAGGCAGAGTATGCCGATATCAATGTGACCACATCGAATGCCGAGGCTGCTGCCGGAGCTGATGCGGTGATTGTGGCAGTGAAACCTTGGCTGCTCGATGATGTGATGGCAGGTCTGGAGGGTGTCATCGACTATAAGCGGCAAATGCTGGTGTCGATTGTGGCTGGTGTCACGCTTGACCGTCTTGCCGCCTATGCGGGTTCTTGCCGTGAGGAGGCCTCTGTGTTCCAGCTGATACCAAACACAGCCATCAGCGTGCACCAAAGCATGACGTTCATCGCCCACCGTGGCGACTCTACCGATCAGCTCGGCATTGTCGAGGACATTTTCGGCGAACTTGGCCAGACCATGGTGGTTGAGGAGAGAATGATGCCGGCTTGCACCGCTCTTGCATCGTGTGGCATAGCCTATGTGATGCGCTATATCCGTGCAGCCAGTGAGGGTGGGGTTGAGCTCGGACTGCCTGCCGACACCGCCAAGCAGATTGTGATGCAAACCATGGAAGGTGCGGTGGCACTGCTTAGGGCTACTGGCGGCCATCCCGAGGCTGAGATCGACAAGGTGACTACCCCCGGCGGACTCACCATCAAAGGCCTCAATGCAATGGAGGCTGCCGGATTTACCGCAAGCGTGGTAAGTGGCTTGAAGGCTTCGGTGAAATAGGCTTGCGGCAACCAGATAACCATAAATAAAAAAAACGAAAGACCAAACCATGTCAGTCAACAAAGTCATCTTATTGGGCAACGTGGGACTCGACCCCGAAATCAGTTACCCGCAAAAGGGGCAAATCATTGCCCGAGTGCGCCTTGCCACAAGCGAGCGCGCCTATACCTCACAGGCAGGCGTGCAGGTGCCCGAGCGCACCGAGTGGCACACCGTGATGGTATGGGGACGGCAGGCCGAAATTGTAGAGCGCTATGTGCGCAAAGGCTCCAAGCTATATGTGGAGGGCAAACTGCGTACCCGCACATGGGAAGACCGCAACCAAGTGAAGCGGTATTCAACCGAGGTGTATGCCGATGTGATTGAGCTCCTCGGCACGCCGCACCAGTCTGCCACACAGGCACCTGCCACTCCGCAACCATAGGTTCTCATGCAAAAAAACGCCTGAAATGAGCACTGTGGGCCAACTCGCGGTCTAAAAAAGCCAGGCGAGAGCGGCTTTTGTGCGTTGAATTCAGTATCTTTACACAAAAATAGCCGCAACGGTTGCCGGCAGAAAACTCCCACACGCTGTGTGTTGAGGCAAAAGAGGCTGTTTTTAACCATAAAAATTAATCAACAAGACAATAATCTTAACAACTTCATTGTTATGAAAAAGAATTTAATGCTAGCCTGCACCGCCGTGGGAATCTTGACTCTTACCGGATGCAGCAAGAAAATGGGCGATTTCAAAGCCGAGAATTTCACTGTCAATCCCACTCCGCTTGCTGTTGTGGGCGAGAAAGTGCCAGCTACTGTAACAGCCAACATTCCCGCAAAGTTTTTTGTGAAAAACGCCGAGCTAACCATCACCCCTACACTGGTATACGGCAATGGCGAGTCGACCTCCACCCCCTATGTGGTGCAAGGCGAGAAGGTGCGCGGAAACTACCAGGTTGTGCCCTATGAGACAGGCGGCACTCTCACCATTCCGGCAAGCTACATCTATACCCCCGATATGGCAAGCAGCGACCTGTGGCTCGATTTCAAAGTGCAGCAGGGAAGTAAGAGCTATGCTTTGCCTCGTGTGAAGGTGGCCAACGGTGTGGTTGCGACAGCCACTTTGGCCGATGCCGGTACTGTCACCCCCGCCCTGGCTCCCGACAAGTTCCAAAAGGTAATCAACGAGAAATATACCGCCGACATAAAATTCCTTATCAACCAAACCAACGTGCGTGCAAGTGAGTTGCGCCAGCAGGCTCTGAAAGACCTCCACAAGACCGTGAAGGATGCACAGGGCGATGCCAAGAAGGAAGTGGAGGGAATCAACATCTCGTCGTATGCGTCTCCTGAAGGTGGGGTGAAGCTCAACACACGCATAGCTTCGGGCCGCGAGGACAACACTAAGAAGTATCTGGCCGGCCAGCTCAAGAAAGACGGCATCACCGATGCCGGTAGCCTTACTGCCGACTTCACCGCTCAGGACTGGGACGGATTCCAGAAACTTGTGTCGGAGAGCAATATCCAGGACAAAGGCCTGATTCTGAGTGTACTGTCGATGTATAAGGATCCTGAGACACGTGAGCGCGAAATCCGTAACCTCTCATCGGTGTTCGATCAGCTCGCCAAGGAGGTGCTTCCCCAGTTGCGCTACTCACGTCTCACTGCCTCAATCAACACCATCGGCAAGACCGAGGCGGAAATGAAAGCTGCCTATGAGAGCGATCCCAAGAGCCTTACCAACGAGGAGCTCCTCTACTACGCGAGCACACTCAAGGACAATTCTGCACGTCGGGCTGCCTATGCCAAATGTGCCGAGATTTACCCCGACGACTATCGTGCCTACAACAACGAGGGTTTGTGCCAATATGAGGCAAAGGACTACAGCTCGGCAAAAGAAAACTTCGCAAAGGCCGCCCAGCTCAACCCGCAAAGCAGCGAGGCAAAAATGAACTTGGGCCTCTGCTCTCTGCTTGCCGGGAACTATAGCGACGCCAACCAGAAACTGGGTAGTGCCGCCGGTGTGAAGGAACTCGGTGACGCGCTCGGCGTTTATTACCTCAAGACCGGTGACTACAATGCCGCTGTGCGTGCCTTTGCCGACTCGAAGACCAATAATGCCGCTCTTGCCCAGATTCTCACCAAGGATTACAGCTCGGCAAGCAACACACTTGCCTCGGTTGCCAACCCCGATGCCGTTACCTACTATCTGACTGCAGTGCTCGGTGCGCGCACCAACAATGAGCAGATGGCATTGAGCAACCTCAAGCAGGCCGTGCGTCTTGACAGCAGTCTTGCCACCAAGGCTCGCACCGACCTCGAGTTTGCCAAATACAACCTGTCGGGCATCAACTAAGCCGCCCATAGAAGTCAAACATAAAGCAAGCCGCGCAACCCGTATCGGTTGTGCGGCTTGTTGCGCTTTGCGTGTACCCGGTTATTTAGCCGTGAAGAAGTGAATCACAGCGTTGCCAAGTCCTGGATATCCAGCATCGGTCTTGAATGCCCAGCCGGGAAGCACAAAGCCATATTCATGCCCTGGCTCGGTCTTGACGAATACCGACATCACGTGGCGGTCTTTGCCCATTTTCACACCCACCAGGTCGGGCTGGATGGCTTCGTTGTCGTTGTAGTAGTTGTAGGCAAATCCGCCAGTCAGGTCGGGACGGTCGAAAAACACCTTTATTTCAAACCGGTCTGACGCGGGCACGTTGCGGGCGTCAAGTGGCAGCGAGGTGCCGATGACTTTGATTTGGTTGCGCCTCAACTCCAGATAGTCTTGCTTCACGTCGGCCCCGTTCACAGCCTCCACAATCTTGGGTGCGAACTGTGCCAGGGTGGCATACTGGCTACGGTTTTGCCTGTAACTTGTCAGCGCGTTGGTGAGTTCGCGGAAAAACAGGAATCCGCCTGCCACCTGACCCTTTATGCGCGACTCAACCATAAGGCTGTCGTCGGCCGTGGTGGCGTGAGCCAACGCATACTGCGTCTCTACTCCGCGCACCATCGATTCATACAGCACTGTGTTGCCGCCGGCATATTGGCGCTCTTTCATCTCGCTCTCCATAAGCTGGGCTGTAATCTGGGCGTTGTTGTTAAACTGCGGCAGGCACAGATCAATTATTGGGTTACATGAGGGGTGTGAAAACTCGTGCACTATCAGGCTCTCGATGTTGTGAAACACTGGTGTGCCGGCCGAGTCAATCTCGCTGCAGCCAATTATTATCACCGACTCTTCTGGCTGGCCTACACAGTGCAACGTTGTGCCATAGTTGCCAAAGTTGAGAAGACTCACTGAAATGCGCCCGTGGATTGGGGCTCCATAGAAGTCTTCGAGCCACTTAAGGTCGACTTTTGCAATCATCGATTTGGCATTATTCTCCACCTTGCTGTAGAATGGCTGCTGCGACTCAAAGAAGTGATGGAAGCCACTGTGGCGGTAGGCGTCATCGAGCAGTCGCGCCATCTCGGCGTCCTGCCCCTTGCGCCAGCGGCTCTCATACTTTGCCACATCAGAGCCCGGCAACAGCACAAAGTGACCGTTGCTGATGGCGGTCTGCGCGGCAAATGTTGCCACGGCATCGTAGCTCAACCCCTGTGCACCGCGCAGCTCGTTGAGCCGTGTCACCGCCTTGTGGTCCTTGAGTGGAGCCATTACTGAGTCGATGGCCTTGGCGTAATCTTTGTTAAGGTTATACACATACTCCTCAAAGCCTGCGAGGCGGCACATGGCGCTCACAAACTCCACATTCTCATCCACAGTCACCTCAACGGCCGATGCTTGCATGCCTAAAATTATGCAAAGTGCCAAAATCAACTTTTTCATAAATCCGTTTTCTTGATTCAGTTAGTAATGTTATGATAATAAAGCGTTGTCAATATTAATACGCACAACTGTGACAAAATTAAACAAAAAAACACGCGGCGCCCAAAAAAAGTCGGGCGCACAACCTGGCCTGGCACTTTTTTGTTCATGCCTTGCATGCATTTTAGCCTTTACGGAAAATGTGCTATATTTGCCACCATATAACAATGTCATGAACAATATGAAAAACTTAGTAGTGATAACCGGCGCCGGAATAAGCGCCGAGAGCGGCCTGTCGACATTCCGCGATGCCGACGGACTGTGGGAAAACTATCCGGTAATGGACGTGGCCAGCCATGAGGGGTTTCTGCGTAACCCGCAGCTGATCCACGAGTTTTACAGCAATATGCGCGAGAAATTGCCCGCAGTGCATCCCAGTGACGCTCACAAGATGATTGCCGACCTTGAATCGAGTTACAATGTGACGGTGGTTACGCAAAATGTCGACGACCTCCATGAGCGTGCGGGATCGACCCGCGTGGTGCACCTGCACGGCGAGCTGATGAAGGTGCGGTCAATGCGTCGCGATGACAGGGTGTACACTCTGCCGTGCAGCGAGCTGAGCGACCACGGCCTCAGGACCACGGTCGACACGGTCGATGCCTATGGCGACCATGTGCGTCCGCACATAGTGTTTTTCGGCGAGGGTGTGCCCGAGTTTGAGCCTGCGCTGGAACTCGTGCAGAAAGCCGATGTAGTGGTGGTGATAGGCACGTCGCTGGTGGTATATCCGGCTGCAGCCCTGCTCAACTATGCCCCCGACGACACCGAGGTGTATTACATCGACCCCAAACCCAATGCGGTGCCGGCCCGTGTACACGTGGTCGCCAGCAAGGCAACTGATGGTCTTGCCGAAATACTGCCTCAGCTAATAGCCTCGCGATAGGCGGCGCACAAGAGGGCAACCGAATATTGAGAATGCAGCATTCTGCCTCGTGGGAGCACAGAATGCTGCATTCTCATTTGTCGCCGCTTGTGTGATTGCGGCGTGTGCTTTGCCTATCTGAACAGCCGGCCCACAATGGGCAACCGTTTCAGCATGGCGCCCATGTGCTCGCGTTTGAAAATCACCGTGCAGAACACAACCAGAAGCACGGTGCGCGCGCCAGTGACAGCCAGCGTGCCCTTTACGGGCAGCACCATCATTGCGGCATAGAGCACGGCGGCAAGCAGCGTGTAAAGCCCGATGTCGGTCATGGGATATTTGATGGGGTAGTGGCGCTGGCCCACAAAGTAGCTGAGCACCATGGCTGTGCCGTATCCGGCAAATCCGGCCCAGGCGCATGCTATGTAGCCGTAGGTGGGCACAAACAGTACATTGATGGCGATGAGCACCGCACAGCCTATTCCCGAGAAATATGCGCCCCATATGGTCTTGTCGATGAGTTTGTACCAGAACGACAGGTTGAAGTAGACTCCCATCATGATTTCGGCTGCCATCACGATTGGCACCACTTGCAGGCCGCTCCAGTAGTCGGGCGCGATGATGTGCTTGAGCACATCGATCCATGCCATCACGGCCAAGAAGGCAAGCAAGGTGAACACTATGAAGTATTTCATAGCCTCGGCATAGGTCTCACGGTTGTCGCGCTCTTTGGCCTTGCCGAACACAAATGGCTCATAGGCGTAGCGGAAAGCCTGTGTGATCATTGCCATGATCATGGCAATCTTGCTTGCTGCCCCATAGATGCCAAGCTGCTGGGTGCTGCCTCCTTGCTTGTAGAGGAACGGAAAGAGAATCTTGTCGGCGGTCTGGTTGAGGATGCCGGCTATGCCGAGTATCAGTATGGGCCAGCTGTAGCTGAGCATGCGCCGCAGCAGTGGGCGGCTGAAGGTGTATTTAACCTCGGTGAGCTCGCGCCAGAAGCAGAATGTGATCAGGCCGGTGCACACCAGGTTGAGGTAGAAGGCGTAGCCCACGCCCACTGTGGGGTCGTAGATTGCGCCCACCACATCGGGGTGGCTCTTGTAGAGTGCGGGCAATACCAGGTAATAGAGCAGGTTAAGACCTATGTTGAGGCCTATGAACAGCAGCTTGAGGGCTGCGAATTTTATGGGGCGCTTCTTGTAGCGTAAGTAGGCAAATGGAATCGCCTGAAACGCGTCGAGTGCCACGACTACTGCCATCACGCCTATGTAGCTCGGGTGCTGGGCATAACCCATTGCATCGGCAATCCATGGTAGGAAGCCGAGCACTGCTGCCACAAAGGCCAGTGATGTGGCGCCCACAGTAATCAATACGGTGGTGTAGACTGTCGATGGGTTCTCTTCGGCCTTGTTGGCAAACCTGAAGAATGTGGTCTCCATGCCGTAGGTGAGAATCACCAGCAGCAGGGCAGTATAGGAATAAACATTGGTGATTACGCCATAGCCGCCCGATGCTGCCGAGAGGCTTGCCGTGTAGAGGGGAACAAGCAGGTAGTTAAGAAAACGGCCCACTATGCTGCTGATGCCATAGATGGCCGTGTCTTTAGCGAGTGATTTTAAATTTGCTGCCACTAAGTGTTGTTTTTTTAATGCTGAGATAAGAATAAAGAAAAACCAGCGTGGGGCCACGTCGCGTTTTGGGTCAAAGCGCGTGCCGTCCAGTCTTACTCGTCGGCGAATAGCAGTCCTGTGGACCCAGGGCGTTTACGCTTCATGTGTGTGTAGGCAAGCTCGGTTACCTCGCGTCCGCGCGGAGTGCGCTTTATGAAGCCTTCTTTTATCAAGAAAGGCTCGTACACCTCTTCCACGGTTCCAGGGTCCTCGCTTAAGGCAGTAGCAATGGTGGATATGCCCACCGGGCCTCCGCCAAACTTGTCGATGAGTGTGAGCAGAATCTTGTTGTCAATCTCGTCAAGCCCATATTTGTCGATGTTCAGTGCCTCGAGAGCATATCGTGCTATCTCGGTGTCGATCTTGCCTGTGCCTTTCACTTGGGCGAAGTCACGCACACGGCGCAACAGGGAGTTGGCTATGCGCGGTGTGCCGCGGCTGCGCAGGGCAATTTCGAGCGCAGCCTCGTGTGTGATGGGCACCGCCATCAGCCTGGCTGAGCGCTGGATGATGCTCTCAAGCACGTCGTGTCCGTAATATTCAAGGTGACAGTTTATGCCGAAGCGTGCCCGAAGCGGGCTGGTGAGGAGCCCGCTTCGGGTGGTGGCACCAATCAGCGTGAAAGGTGCCAGCGAGAGCTGCACCGACCGGGCGCCGGGCCCCTTGTCGATCATGATGTCGATGCGGTAGTCTTCCATCGCCGAGTATAGGTATTCCTCCACCACCGGGCTCAGACGATGAATCTCATCGATGAAGAGCACGTCGTTCTCTTCCAGCGATGTGAGGATTCCGGCGAGGTCGCCTGGCTTGTCGAGCACTGGTCCTGAGGTTACTTTGAATCCTACTCCCAACTCGTTGGCGATGATATTGCTCAAGGTGGTTTTACCCAGACCCGGGGGGCCGTGAAACAGAATGTGGTCGAGAGCCTCGCCTCTCATTTTTGCAGCCTTTACAAACACCTGCAAGTTGCTTATGATTTTGTCCTGCCCGGCAAAGTCGCCGAAACGCACAGGCCGCAACGCCTTCTCAAAGTCGCTGTCGCCTTTTATGCGCTCGTTGCGTATGTCGAAATCTTCTTCGTCCATAGTCAATGTTGATTGTGTTCAAAATGCAGCCGTTGCTCTCGCGGTGGTTGGCATATCATAACCTGCACGTGTGGTGTGCTATTCTTCAGTGTCGTCGACCTGGATGGGAATCTCGCGGTTGATGCTCTCGTCGAGTGAGATGAGTGTCTCGGTGGCGGTCACGCCGGGAATGTGCTGCACCTTGTCATTGAGCAGTTCCATGAGGTGCTGGTTGTCACGGGCATAAAGCTTGATGAGCATGGTGTAAGGGCCTGTGGTGAAGTGGCATTCGGCCACTTCGTTGATTTTCTCAAGCTCTGGAACCACGTTGCGGTACATTGAGCCTCGCTCAAGCTTCACACCGATGTAGGTGCAGGTAGCAAATCCCACCGATTTCGGGTCGACGTGATAGCCTGATCCTGTGATCACCTTCATGTCGATCATGCGCTGGATGCGCTGGCGGATGGCCGCACCCCACACG
>CAVIEK010000103.1:5546-8631 GCA_963641805.1 Bacteroides fragilis | reverse complement strand
CCACGATAGTGGCTCACGTCCACTCCAAGCGCCTCTCTTGCGATTCTGCAAGGCACACGCGGAAGTACAGCCGCAAAGATGGCGTACAAGGTTATGCAAATCACATGAAAACGCTTGATATAGCTGGTTTTTCCAGTAACAATATGTTGATGGTAGCAACCATTTTCGTTTCAGTTTACAAATTTAAGCATTATTTTCAACACGGCTTACCACTTTTATTGCTTAATTTGCCACGATTGGTTAATTTTGTCATTAGCATTAAAATGACGTGACAATGGTTATTGACGGTAACAAACTGTTTAATCTCACCGACAGCGGTCAAGAGAAGGTCACACGGGGATCTCTGCTGGTGGCCAAGCCGCAAATCGACGACGCTTGCTTTGGCCGCAGTGTGGTGCTGATGACCGGCTACGACTCCACTGGGGCAATGGGACTGATAGTGAACCGCAGCACAGGGTTCATGCTCGGCGAGGTGCTCAACGAGTGGGGCAACAATGCCAATGGCATCCCATTGTATCTGGGCGGACCTGTGGGACTCAACACTTTGTTCTACGTTCACACTTTGCCTCTCGATGTGATCCCGGAATCACTCGACATAGGCCGCGGGCTGCGCATGGGCGGTGACTTTGAGGCCGTGAAACGGTATGTGAAAAGCGGTGCGCCCACGGTGGGCATCATCAAGTTTATGGCCGGTTACAGCGGATGGTCGACCGGGCAACTCGACCATGAGATCGAGCAGCAAAGCTGGGCGGTGCTCAAGGGAAGCGATCCGGCGTTGATAATGACCTCTGACCACAACAGCATTTGGCACGATGCGGTGGCCGCATTTGGCGACCGTTACCGCCGATGGCTCACCATGCCAGTCAATCCGAACCTCAACTGATTCAGTTCTCGCTGGCCCATTTGCATTCCGGCATAGGGTCGGAATATTCCACACCCTACTCAACATTCACAGATTTTTTTAGTTTTTTCGTGGCTTTCCTCAAAATAGACGATGGGGTTGATGAGCCGCACGCCCTTTTGGACAACAGGCCATTTAGCCGTCGCCCCATATGACGGGCAGCACTGTCGACTCGGGAAAAGCAATGACAGTGGGGTAAGACCATACACGTTCTAACGCAAGCGCGCCGCACTCAGCTTTCACTGTGTGCGGCGCGCGCATTAGAAGTATTTTCTGCCTTGTGACTGTATGGCCGTAGAAGACCTCACAGCAAGGCTTGATGTCGTGAGTTGATTACTCGCCTTTCTCGAGTTTCGACTTAAGGTCGGCAAGAGCCTGAATGTCGCCGAGTGTAGTCTTCTCAACAGGAGTGCTCACTACGGGTTCCTCAGCCTTGCGGCTTGCCTTGCGGCTTGCCTTGTGCTCAGCCTTCTGCTCATCCTCAAATACACGGCTGTGTGAAAGGATGATGCGTTTGGCGTCTTTGTTGAACTCGATTACCTTGAACTGGAGCTTCTCGTCAACCTTGGCAGGTGTTCCGTCTTCCTTAACGAGGTGTTTGGGGGTTGCGAAGCCCTCAACGCCGTAAGGCAGGCTCACGATTGCGCCCTTGTCGAGCTTCTCGGTGATCACACCCTCGTGGATGCTGCCCACCTTGAAGATGGTCTCAAACACGTCCCAAGGATTCTCCTCGAGCTGCTTGTGGCCAAGGCTAAGACGACGGTTGTCCTTGTCGATTTCCAGAACCATAACCTCGATGTCGGCACCTATCTGAGTGAACTCGCTGGGGTGCTTGATCTTCTTGGTCCATGACAGGTCGCTAATGTGGATCAGGCCATCTACGCCCTCCTCAAGCTCAACGAACACACCGAAGTTGGTGAAGTTGCGCACCTTAGCAGTGTGCTTAGAGCCAACGGGATATTTCTCCTCGATAGCTTCCCATGGATCTGGCTTGAGTTGCTTGATGCCGAGCGACATCTTGCGGTCTTCGCGGTCGAGTGTGAGAATCACGGCCTCTACCTCGTCGCCCACCTTCATGAAGTCTTGAGCTGAACGCAAGTGCTGTGACCATGACATCTCGCTGACGTGAATCAGGCCCTCAACACCGGGGGCGATCTCGACAAATGCACCGTAGTCGGTCATAACCACTACTTTGCCTTTCACCTTGTCGCCAACCTTCATATTGGGGTCGAGCTTGTCCCACGGGTGGGGTTGCAGTTGCTTCAGACCGAGTGCAATGCGCTTCTTCTCTTCGTCGAAGTCGAGAATAACCACATTGAGTTTCTCGTCGGGCTTGACGATATCGGCGGGGTTATTCACGCGGCCCCAAGAGAGGTCGGTAATGTGAATCAGACCGTCTACGCCGCCAAGGTCGATGAATACGCCGTAAGCACAGATATTCTTAACGGTACCCTCAAGCACTTGACCTTTCTCGAGTTTGGCAATGATTTCCTTGCGTTGTTGCTCAAGCTCGGCCTCGATGAGAACCTTGTGAGAAACAACCACGTTGCGGTATTCCTGATTGATTTTCACAACCTTGAATTCCATTGTCTTGCCCACGAAAATGTCGTAGTCGCGGATAGGCTTGACGTCGATTTGCGAGCCGGGCAGGAATGCCTCGATGCCAAAGACGTCAACAATCATGCCACCCTTGGTGCGGCACTTGATGTAACCCTTGATGACCTCATCGTTTTCAAGCGCTTCATTAACGCGTTCCCAACTCTTGGCTACGCGGGCCTTCTTGTGCGAGAGCACGAGCTGACCTTTGTGGTCTTCCTGATTCTCAACATACACCTCTACGGTGTCGCCTATCTTCAGGTCAGGGTTGTAACGGAATTCGTTAAAGGGAATGATGCCGTCCGACTTATAGCCGATGTTAACCACTACCTCGCGCTTGTTGATTGCGATAACGGTACCTTCGGTTACTTCCTTGTCCTTAATGTGGCCAAGTGATTGGTCGTAGGTTTTTTCCAGTTCCTCGTAGGACTTGTCCTTTTGAGTTTCGCCTTTTTCAAAAGCGTCCCAATCGAAATCGGCATTGCCGACGATGGGAGAATTTTTTAATTCTTCGCTCATTAAATTAAATAGTTAATAAATATTGTTAGTAGTTCTCTCTGCGCCGTCGCGGCCTAAGCCGCACAACGC
>CAVIEK010000103.1:0-5536 GCA_963641805.1 Bacteroides fragilis | reverse complement strand
CAACGCAAGTGCAAAGGTAGATATTTTTTTTCAATGCGCAACCGTGCCGGCATAAAATATTGGCACAACCCGTTCATTTTTATCAGTTTCCGTTTTTTCCGGCACTGCAGCATAGCACGTCAGCCACTTTTGTGCTACCTTTGTACCCGTCAGTACCGGGCGGGCTTTGCGCACATCGCTCCCAACGACAGGGCGCAACTCTTCGTTTTCCCGGAAAAAATTGACTTCGAACGTAAAACTAAAAAAACACCAATCGAGTTATGAAAATAGTGGTGTATCCGCAACACGCCGGAATCACAGGCCTCAGCACCAATCCCTACATCAGCGACTTCGTGAAGGCGATGGCCGATGCCGGGGTGCTGGTAGCCAATGCACCCGTCAGGAATCCGCTCATAGGCATGCTGCCGCATTGTCTTGAGGGCGATGCACTGGTGCTGCACTGGCTCGAGAGCGTGCCCGACTATAAGCACGGAATGGTGCAGACGTTGTGCGCCGTCGCCATGCTCGCCGCCACGCGGCTCACCGGGCACAAGGTGGTGTGGTTCCTGCACAACAGCCAAAGCCATACAAGCACACACCCCGTGGCCAAAAGGCTCATCACGCGCATGCTCATGAGGCACAGCACACTGGTGGTGACCCATGCGAGCCAAGGCATCGCCACCCTGCGCGAGCAATGTCCCCAGAGGCGCAAGGATGCCGTGTGGCTGCACCACCCCACCAAAAACCGCATTGACATTGCGCGACAATGCCGACAAGAGGCCAAAGGCATCACACACGACTTGCTGATATGGGGCACCATATCGCCCTACAAGGGACTCGACAAGTGGCTCGAGCACATGATTGCCCACAATGTGACGCTGCGTGTGCACATAGTGGGACGATGTGCCGACGAGGCTCTCGCCGCAAAAATCACACAACTGGCCGCACAAGCCGGATCGGTCGATTTCGAGAATCGCAGCATCACCTTCAGCGAGCTTGCAGCCGAGGTGGCGCGCTCACGGTTCGTGCTTGTGCCCTATGCCGCCAAATCGGTTCTGAGCTCCGGGGTCCTGATGGACTCGCTATCGGTGGGGGCCAAGGTGATAGGTCCCGACGTGGGGTCGTTTCGCGACTATGCAGCCGAGCCGCTGCTCAGCGTGTACACGTTTGGCTCGCTCGACGACGTGGAGGGCATTGTGAATGGCGACGACGGCATCCTCACCGACCTCGAGAGCTACTCGCGGTTTCTCGACGAACACGACTGGGCTCATTTTGCCCGCCGCTTTGCCAGTCTGGTGGAACAGGCGTGACTCGTTCACATTGATAAAGAATGAGCCTGACAACCGAATTAATTGAATTGGAAACATGAAAGAAATCAAGATAAACTTTGTGGACTTCTGGCGTGGCTTTGAGCCCGAGAAGAGTTTCATCTACCGCTTTTTGAGCCAATATTACAACGTGGCTCTCGACCCGAAACCCGATTACCTGTTTTTCTCGTGCATGGGACACGAGCACTTGCGCCACCCTGAGTGTGTGCGCATCTTCTACACCGGCGAGAATCTCGCACCCGACTTCAACGTGTGTGACTATGCCTTGGGGTTTCACCACATCGACTTTGAGGACCGCTACCTGCGGTTTCCGTTGTGGCTGATCCACAAGAACTGCTGGAACGAGTTGCCACGGCTCGCAGCGCCATCGATTCCCGACCGGGCACTGGCCAAACGCAAGTTCTGCAACTTTGTGTATTCTCGCAGCCGTGTGCAGACCAACCCCCTGCGGGAGCGTTTCTTCCGCCGCCTGTCGGAATACAAGCAAGTCGACTCGGGCGGCCGATACCTTAACAACATCGGCGGCCCCGTGTCCGACAAGCTGGCGTTCCTTGCTGGCTACAAGTTTACCATTGCCTTCGAAAACAGCCAGGTGAGCGGTTACGCTACCGAAAAGGTTGTCGATCCGATGCGTGTGGGCTCGATGCCAATCTACTGCGGCGACCCGCACATCGGCATTGACTTCAACCCCGAGGCCATGGTGGTAATCAACGGCGAGGCCGACGTGGAGGCTGCAGTCGACGAGATTGTGCGCCTCGACAACGACGACGAGGCCTATCTCGACAAGCTGGCGCAGCCGTGGTTCTCGTCGCCCGACGTGCCTAACAACTACGCCGAGCGTCTGCGGCAATTCTTCGACGGCATTTTCAGTCAACCGATTGAGCAGGCCCACCGCACCACCTTGTATGGAGCCGCGGGCACTTACCAACGCGACTTGTTGCGCACCGCGCCTCTCGCCACCAACTATGCATTCACTAAATGGTGCGGACTTAAAGACCGCATCAATAAAATCAGGAACAAGAAATGACATTTAACGCTATCTACCGCATAATGGCGCTGCTCATAAGCGGCATGGCCCCGCTCTGCCTACTTGCCGACGGGGGCGGCTCACCACAACGCCGATTCACCACCAGCACCGGGGCAGCAATCAAGGTGGCCCTCGACTCGCTATATAACGGCCACAACTATGTGGAGTTTATTCCGCAACCGGGCACCGAAGTGGGCTTCAGCGTCACTCGTCCCGATGCCGACGACCCTGCTACGTGCCTTGCTGTAGCTGCGGCATTCACAGGCGACGACCTCACGAGCATCTGCGGCGACCATGTGGTCGGCGGCAAACGGCTCAAAGGGTATCCCGACATTACCACTACCGGGCATCTGCTCATCAACGGCACTACAGGGCGCATCAGCATCGCGCCAAACTCAAGTCTTGAGGCCGACATAGACACGGCCGTGACCACTGGTGGACACCTGTTTCAGCAGTGCTTGATTGTGGAAGACGGCGAGCCACACCCCGAACGCATCCCAGCCGCCATCATTGAGCGCAAGGCTCACATCATATTCAGGGCCGCATGCATCAAGGCCAACGGCCAGTTTGCCATAGTGCAAGGCGCCGACGACCAATATGCCGATGAGTTTGTAGAAGGTCTCGCGACAATCGGTGTTACCCAAGCCATATACCTCGACATGGGCTCATGGGCCTACGGCTGGTACCGCACCGACCTTGGTGCCGATGCTGTGGAACTGTCGCAACGATTCGACAACACTGCCCACCAGAGCAACTGGCTTGTGGTAAGGGCTACCGCCAAGTGAGAAAAACGAAGACATAAAATTAATATGGAAATGCTGACTAAAGAACAACAAGAGCGCTACAAGCGCAATTTGCTGCTGCCGCAAGTGGGCAACGACGGACAGCAACGACTGCTCAACTCACGGGTGCTGATAATAGGAGCCGGCGGACTGGGATCGCCTGTAGCCCTCTATCTGGCAGCCGCCGGGGTGGGCACGATTGGCATCGTGGACAGCGACTGCCTCGACTTGAGCAACCTACAACGGCAGGTGCTGCACACCACAGCCGATGTGGGCCGGCCCAAGGTGGAAAGTGCGCGCGACCACATAACTGCCCTGAACCCCGACGTGAAAGTGGTGACCTACAACTGCTTCCTCGGTCCCGACAATGCCCAAAACATACTTGCCGACTATGAGATAGTGGTCGATGCCACCGACAACTCACAGTCGAAATTCTTCATCAACGATGCTTGTGTGGCGGCAGGCAAGCCACTGGTGCACGGTGGCATCAACCAGTTTTCGGGCAACGTGATGACCATTCTGCCCGGCACGGCCACCTATCGCGACCTCTTCGGCAACCAGCCCGAGAATCCTGTACCAAGCTCAACCTACGGCTTGCTCGGGGCGATTCCGGGCACCATAGGGACCATCCAGGCCACCGAGGTACTCAAGTTCCTGCTCGGCACAGGCAGCCTGCTCGTGAACCAGGTGCTGCACTACGATGCGGCCACCATGACGTTCACCCGCTTCCGCGTCGGTCATATCGATGCTTGAATCGCGCTTTTTTTCTCCATTAGCGAGAGAACGGCTGAAAAAACTGAAAAAATATTTGTTCCGTAACACCAAAATACATTACATTTGTGGGTGAGAAAAGAACTGTATTGGCATCACACATTTCGACCTGCGGCACATGATTCCATCTCACACAATTATCAAGCCGCATCAAGGCGAATGACCATTACACATGACACAAACAGACATATTCATTATTAACATCAAACTATTAAACGAAATGAAGAAATTTTTACTTCTCGCTGCCACAGCAGCTATGTTTGGCTCAGCTTATGCACAAGTTCCGTGCGAGGGCACTCTCAAGCAAGATTGGAAAGTAACAAGCGTTCCGGCACATGCTGACGCACGTCAAGGCTTCGGCTTGAACGGCAAGTTCTACATCAATGTTAAGGGCGAGAACCCATCAATCCAGATCTACGACCAGAACGGCCTCACCAACAGCACTCTGCCCGGCGGCTCAAACGTAGGTATCAGCTATGACCAGGCTGGTAACATCATCGTGAGCACATCACCATGGCCTAGTTCTGGTGCTGCAAGCGCAAAGATTGTCTCGGCTGACGGCAAGACCACAAAAGACATCAGTTTTGAGGGCGAAGACGGCGTAGGTGTTAAGGGCCGTTGCGACTTCCTCGGCGTGTCTGAAGGCAATGTCCTCTCAGAAGATGGTGGTTGCATCTATGTGGTTGGAGCAACTAACACCGGCATACTTGCTATCCCAGTAGTATCTGGTGCAGTCGCTGCCGATGAGATTCTTGAGGTTCCCGTGTCGGGCGTAGAACTCGCCCCAAGCACCAGTACCGTTGTCAACTTCTTCCCCTGCGCAAAGAGCGAGGATGAGTCTGACGCCGTTCTCTACGTGACCCGCAATGCTTCTCCCGTGCTGGTAACCGTCAAAGACGATGCTGCCACGGGCACAGCCATCACCTTACCCAAAAAGAATGCTTGCAACGGTGCATTCCCCTTCACTCTTGGCGGCTACACCCTGTATGCCTATCCAAGCGGCACCAACTACCTCGACGGTTTCTGCATCAGCGAGGCTGGCGCAGAGAATCCCGTTGTAGAATATACAGAGACCCTTCCCACCAGCCCCAATTCGACTCAAGCCAACTGGCTGAACGTAGAGAAAGTTGACGACCTCACTGCCAACATCTATCAATATGTCCCCGGTGCCTACATGGCAAAATACACCTTCACGCTCAACAAGAGCATCACAGGTGTTGAGAACAACGTGGCAAGCAAGACAGTGGCAAGCACCACTTACTACAACGTGGCTGGCGTTGCAAGCGCAACTCCTTTCACCGGCGTTAACGTGAAGGTGGTTAAGTACTCCGATGGAACTAAGAAAGCCGTTAAGGTAATCAAATAAGCCAATTCAGTAAAATAAGCACCAGATAATCTGGCCACACATTTATAGGGCGACATCTCCACGCAAGTGGCGGTGTCGCTCATCTTTTTCGATACGTGTCACTTCTATTCTGTTGCCGGATTCCGTCCTATCGTCTTGGATAGAGAGTCCCTTTCGGGCATCTGACGAAGATTCCCGCAAGGTAACATTCATTTTAAGCAGTTTAGAAAGGGACATTCCGTGCTTATCTCTTGATAGAAGCCTATCTTACCGCCTGATTTGAGTCTTGTTGACCAGAATTTCT
>CAVIEK010000102.1:0-8765 GCA_963641805.1 Bacteroides fragilis | reverse complement strand
GTATTAAATATTGTTCGGACATAAAAAACAAAAAACCGCCCGAATCAATTTAAAACAACAAAAATAATGACTGATCCAATTGCAGATTATTTGACAAGATTGAGGAACGCGATCAGCGCACAGCATCGTGTGGTTGAAATCCCTTCTTCAAAATTGAAAAGAGAGATCACCAAGATTCTCTTCGAGCAGGGCTACATCCTCAACTACAAGTTCATCGATGACGCCCAATGCCCCTCAGGCACAATCAAGATCGCGCTCAAGTACGACAGTGTCGACAAGGTGAACGCAATCAAGTGCCTCACACGCGTGTCGCGTCCGGGTTTGCGCCAGTACACCGGCTATAAGGACATGCCCCGCGTGCTCAACGGTTTAGGTATCGCCATCATCTCAACCTCTAAAGGTGTGATGACCAACAAGCAGGCCCGCGACCTCAAAGTGGGCGGCGAAGTTTTATGTTACGTTTATTAATCAAAGGAGGTAAGAATTATGTCAAGAATAGGAAAATTGCCAATCGCGTTACCTGCCGGCGTAACAGTAGATGTTAAAGACAACGTGGTCACCGTAAAGGGACCCAAAGGTGAACTTAAGCAGACTATCAACCCCAACATAGCAGTGGCCGTTGAAGACGGCCAGGTGCACGTGACCCGCCCCAACGACGAGCGTCAGACCCGTGCCCAGCACGGCCTCTATCGCGCCCTGATCAACAACATGGTCGTAGGCGTGAGCCAGGGCTTCAAGAAAGAGATGGAAGTAGTGGGTGTCGGTTACCGCGCCACCAGCAAGGGACAGGTGCTCGAGCTCGCGCTCGGCTTCTCTCACGCCATCTATCTCAAGATGCCCCCCGAAGTCAAGGTCAACGCCGTCTCGGAGCGCAACAAGAACCCCTTGATCACACTGGAGTCGGCCGACAAGCAGCTCCTTGGCCAAATATGTGCCAAGATCCGCTCGTTCCGCAAGCCAGAACCTTACAAGGGCAAGGGTATTAAGTTCGTAGGCGAGATCATCCGCCGCAAGTCTGGTAAAACGGCAGCAGCCAAATAACATTTAGTAAACTATGGTATCTAAGAATCAAAGACGAAATAAAATCAAAGCACGCATCCGCGGCAAAATCAGCGGCACTGCCCAGCGTCCGCGCCTGTGTGTGTTCCGCAGCAACAAGCAGATTTATGCTCAGCTAATCGACGACGTTGCTGGCAACACCCTCGTTTCAGCTTCTTCTAAGGGAATCGCTGAAGGAACTAAGAGTGAAATAGCTGCCAAGGTGGGCGAGAACGTAGCTAAGAAGGCTCTCGACGCCGGCATTGAGACAGTAGTGTTTGACCGTAACGGTTTCCTGTTCCACGGACGCGTAAAGTCGCTTGCCGACGGTGCCCGCAAAGGTGGACTTAAATTTTAAAAATCATGGCAAAGAAAAATAACAGAGTAAAAACTACAAGCGATATTGAGTTGAAAGACCGCCTCGTGGCCATCAACCGTACCACAAAGGTGACCAAGGGCGGACGCACCTTCACCTTCGCAGCAATCGTGGTAGTTGGCGACGGCAACGGCATCGTAGGCTACGGCCTCGGCAAAGCCAATGAGGTTACCACCGCAATCGCCAAGGGCACCGAGATGGCTAAGAAGAACCTCATCAAGGTTCCCGTGCACAAGGGCACCATACCCCACGAGCAAGTGGCCAAGTTCGGCGGCTCACGCATCTACATGAAACCCGCCACTCCCGGTACCGGTGTGAAGGCCGGTGGTGCAATGCGTGCCGTGCTTGAGAGCGTGGGTATCACCGACGTGATCTGCAAGTCGAAAGGCTCAAGCAACCCCCACAACCTCGTCAAGGCCACAATCGCCGCTCTCGACGAGATGCGCAGCCCCCTCACTATTGCCCATTATCGTGGCATCACCCTCGACAAAGTGTTCAACGGTTAAAACTCTTAATTGACATGGCTAAAATCAAAATCAAGCAAGTAGTGAGCAGAATCAACCGTCCTGCTCGCCAAAAGAGAACCCTCGACGCTCTGGGTCTCCACAAGCTCAACCAGGAGGTAGAGAAAGAGGCAACTCCTGAAATCATGGGTATGGTAAACGTTGTTCGTCATCTTGTAGAAGTAACGAACGCTTAATAAACTATAATAATTTTAATCACTGTTATGGATTTAAGTAATTTACAACCAGCAATTGGTTCAAATAAGTCAAAACGCCGCATCGGCCGTGGACCGGGTTCCGGCAAAGGCGGAACTTCTACACGAGGCAGCAAGGGCGCAAAGTCGCGCTCTGGCTACAAGAGCAAAGTCGGCTTCGAAGGCGGTCAGATGCCGCTCCAACGCCGCGTGCCTAAATTCGGCTTCAAAAACATCAACCGCGTTGAATACAAGGCTGTCAACATCGAGACCATCGATGCTCTCGCCAAGAACGCAAACCTCGACAAGGTGACCGTGGCCGACCTCATTCAGGCTGGCTTCGTGCGCAAGAACCAGCTTGTGAAAGTGCTCGGACAGGGTACTCTCAGCAAGAAGGTGGATGTCGAAGCCAACGCTTTCTCAAAGAAAGCCGAGGAGGCAATTACAGCCGCAGGTGGTACAATCGCTAAAGTGTAAAGCCTAATGAGACTCGTTCAAACAATCAAGAATATCTGGAAGATTGAGGACCTGCGCAAGCGACTCACAATCACATTCCTTTTCATACTCGTGTATCGATTCGGATGTTTTGTGGTCCTGCCGGGCATCAATCCCGATGACCTCGACGCGCTGCGCAACTTCACCAACAGTGGACTGATGCAGCTGCTCGACATGTTCTCGGGCGGTGCCTTCTCCCAAGCTTCCATTTTCGCACTGGGCATCATGCCCTACATCACCGCATCTATCGTGATCCAACTGCTCGGTATGGTAATGCCGCAGTTCCAGAAGATGCAGCGTGAGGGCGAAAGCGGCCGCATGAAACTCAACCAGTACACGCGCTATCTCACAGTGCTCATCCTGCTGGTTCAGGCTCCCGCCTACCTCGTCAATCTGCAGTATCAGGTCAACTCGGCAGGCGGCAATGCCCACTTCGGCTTCCTCTCGATGTTCTATCTGACCATCGTGCTCACCGCAGGCGCAATGTTCATCATGTGGCTCGGCGAGAAGATCACCGACAAAGGCATCGGCAACGGTATCTCGATGATCATCCTCGTGGGTATCATCGCCCGCTTCCCTGGAGCACTTGTTCAAGAATTCACCGGACGCCTCACTGCCTCGCAGGGTGGCCTGGTGATGTTCCTCATTGAAATCATCATCCTCTTCGCAGTTATCGCCGGTGCCGTGATGCTCACACAGGGAACCCGCAAGGTGCCCGTGCAGTATGCAAAGCGCATCGTCGGCAACAAGCAGTATGGCGGTGCCCGCCAGTACATTCCCCTCAAGGTGAATGCAGCCAATGTGATGCCCATCATCTTTGCCCAGGCACTGATGTTCATCCCCATCACACTCGCAGGATTCGGCACCAAGCAGGACGCCCCCGGCTTCGTGGGCAGTCTGGCACGCACGTTTGGCGACATGAACGGTTTCTGGTACAACGTGGTATACTTCATCATGATTGTGGCATTCACCTACTTCTATACCGCCATCACAGTGCGCCCCACCCAGATGGCAGAAGAGATGAAGAAGAACAGCGGCTTCATCCCCGGCATCAAGCCCGGCAAGAAGACAGCCGACTATCTCGACTCGATTATGTCGCGAATCACCCTGCCCGGTTCAATATTCCTGGGCATCGTTGCAATTCTCCCGGCATTTGCGCGCTACTTCGGCGTCAACCAAAGCTTCGCGCAGTTCTTTGGCGGCACATCGCTGCTGATTATCGTCGGTGTAGTGCTCGACACACTCCAGCAGATCGAAACCCACCTCACCATGCACCACTATGACGGCTTGATGAAGAACGGCAAGATCAAAGGACGCACCGGCATTTAACGGTTGAATTTGAACAAAGAAGGAGTAAAGCGATAATGATTTATCTGAAGACAGATGAAGAAATAGAGCTTCTGCGTGAAGCAGATCTCGTGGTAGCCCGCACACTTGGCGAAATGGCCAAGTGGGTGGCTCCGGGGATCACCACACGCCGGCTCGACCAAATTGCTGAAGAGTATATCCGCTCTCAAGGCTGTGTCCCCGGATTTCTCGGACTCTACGGCTATCCCGCCTCGCTCTGCATCTCGGTCAACGAGACTGTGGTGCACGGTATCCCCTCAAACTACGCTCTCGAAGACGGCGACATCGTGTCGATCGACTGCGGAGCCGTGACCAAAGAGGGCTTCAACGGTGACTCATGCTACACTTTCTGTGTGGGCAACGTCTCTGAAGAAGTGAGACAACTGCTCCGCACCACCAAGGAGTCGCTCTACGAGGGAATCAAGATGGCTGTCCCGGGCAACCGCATCGGCGACATCGGACACACCGTGCAGGACTACTGCGAGAAGCGCGGCTACAGCGTGGTGCGTGAGATGTGCGGCCACGGTGTGGGACGCAAGCTCCACGAAGACCCCGACGTGCCGAACTACGGCCGCCGCGGCACAGGAGCCCTGATCAAGAACGGCATGTGCATCGCTATCGAGCCTATGATCAACATGGGCAGCAAGAACATAGTGATAGAGCGTGACGGATGGACAACCCGGACCAAAGACCGCAAGCCATCGGCACACTTCGAGCATTCAATAGCCATTCACCACGGCAAGCCCGACATCCTGTCGTCGTTCAAATACATCGAGGAAGTGCTTGGCGACAGATTCATCTGACACCGGCATCAGGCCGCCACAAAGCGGATATCGCAATTAAAACAATTTCTTAAACAAAATCGTATCACACTCAATCCAATATGTCGAAACAAACCGCTATAGAGCAAGACGGCACAATCGTAGAGGCACTGAGCAACGCAATGTTCCGCGTTGAGCTCGAGAACGGCCACCAGATCACCGCACACATCAGCGGCAAGATGAGGATGCACTACATCAGAATCCTGCCCGGTGATAAGGTGAAGGTGGAAATGTCGCCCTACGACCTGTCGAAAGGAAGAATTGCTTTCCGATATAAATAATACATCAACAACCCACTTACACAATCACAGATATGAAAGTAAGAGCATCAATCAAAAAACGTACTCCCGAGTGCAAAATCGTGCGCCGCAAGGGTCGTTTATATGTGATAAACAAGAAAAATCCTAAGTTTAAGCAACGTCAAGGATAATTTTTATTAATTTTGCAGAAAAAATTAGATTATATATATGGCAGTTAGAATTGTCGGAGTAGATTTACCCCAAAATAAACGAGGCGCAATCGCACTCACCTATATCTACGGTATCGGTCGCAGTGCTGCCGCCACCATTCTCTCTAAGGCCGGTGTCGACCAAGACACGAAGGTCAAAGACTGGACCGACGCTGAAGCAGCAAAAGTGCGCGAGGTAATCAGTGAGAACTACAAGGTCGAGGGTGACCTGCGTAGCGAAGTGCAAATGAACATCAAGCGCCTTATGGACATTGGCTGCTACCGTGGCATACGTCACCGTAACGGTCTGCCCGTGCGTGGCCAGAGCACCAAGAACAATGCGCGTACACGCAAGGGCCGCAAGAAAACAGTCGCAAACAAGAAGAAAGCTACTAAATAATATTAAAGTATGGCAAAAAAGACAGTCGCAGCTAAGAAGAGAGTTGTTAAGGTTGACGGAATCGGTCAACTCCATGTTCATTCTTCTTTCAACAACATCATTGTGTGCCTCACCAACAGTGAGGGACAGGTTATTTCATGGTCTTCAGCCGGCAAGATGGGCTTCCGCGGTTCAAAAAAGAACACCCCCTACGCAGCACAGATGGCAGCAGAGGACTGCGCCAAGGTCGCATTCGACCTGGGTCTGCGCAAGGTGAAAGCCTATGTGAAGGGCCCCGGCAACGGCCGTGAGTCGGCAATCCGCACCATCCACGGTGCAGGCATCGCCGTAACCGAGATCATCGACGTCACTCCGCTGCCGCACAACGGATGCCGTCCCCCCAAGAGAAGAAGAGTGTAACGCAACACCAGCAGCTGAGACCGGAGCCCCCTCCCGACCGCGGGCGGCGGACTCCACGTCCGGCAGCACTCAGGCTTTTCCGACAAAAAACATTTTTTCAATTTTTTCGCGAATCTCTGTCAGTGAATAGATTGCATTTTTCAACAACCTCTCTGCAATCGCGGCTGCACTGAAGCGATTCAGCACACACAACTTTAATTATTAAAAAACAAAGATGGCTAGATATACCGGTCCAAAATCAAAAATTGCCCGTAAACTGGGTGAACCTATCTTCGGTGAAGACAAAGTTCTTGCTAAAAAGAACTATGCACCGGGCCAGCACGGCGCCAACAAGAGACGCAAACTCTCAGAGTACGGCACTCAGCTTCGCGAAAAACAAAAGGCAAAGTACACCTATGGTGTGCTCGAGCGCCAGTTCCGCAACCTCTTCAAGAAAGCATCTTCTATCAAGGGTGTGAAGGGTGAGGTGCTCCTGCAACTGCTCGAGCAGCGCCTCGACAACGTGGTTTACCGCTTGGGCATTGCCCCAACCCGCGCAGCCGCACGCCAGCTCGTGCTGCACCGTCACATCACTGTCGACGGACAAGTGGTCAACATTCCCTCTTATTCTGTAACTCCTGGCAAACTCGTTGCAGTGCGCGAGAAGTCGAAGTCGCTTGAAGTGATTCAAGACGCACTCGCAGGCTTCAACCACAGCAAATACCCATGGATCGAGTGGGACGAGAGCCTCAAGGGCGGCAAGCTCATCAACCTGCCGCAGCGTGATGAGATTCCTGAAAACATCAAGGAACAGTTGATCGTCGAGTTATATTCTAAACAGTAAATTTAACGTCCATGGCTATTTTAGCATTTCAGAAACCAGATAAAGTTTTAATGTTGGAGGCCGATAACACGTTCGGCAAATTCGAGTTCCGCCCGCTGGAACCCGGTTATGGTGTCACAATCGGCAACGCTCTGCGCCGCATCCTCCTGTCGTCCCTCGAGGGCTTTGCGATTTGCAATATCCGCATCGACGGTGTGAAGCATGAGTTTGCCACCATTCCAGGCGTTAAGGAAGATGTCACCAACGTGATCCTTAACCTCAAAAAGGTGCGCCTGAAACGTGTGACCGACGAAACCGAATCTGAAAAGGCTTCTATCAAGGTTTCGGGCCAGGATGTGTTTAAGGCTGGTGATATTTCGAAGGTGCTCAGCGGCTTTGAGGTGCTCAACCCCGAACTCGTGATTTGCAACCTCGATCCCGATGCCAGCTTCCAACTGGATATTACTATCAACAAGGGACGCGGCTACGTGCCCGCTGATGAGAATCGCAACGAGAACGACCCTATCGACGTTATCGCCATCGACTCAATCTACACCCCCATTGTCAATGTGAAATATTCGGTTGAGAACTACCGCGTAGAACAAAAAACCGACTACGAGAAACTTGTTCTTGAAATCACCACCGACGGCTCTATACTTCCAAAGGACGCCCTCAAAGATGCAGCAAAAATCCTCATCCAGCACTTTATGCTCTTCAGCGACGAAAAAATCGCGCTCGACAACAATGAGCAGGAAGGCAATGAGGAATTCGATGAAGAAGTTCTCCACATGCGCCAGCAACTTAAGACCAAGCTTGTCGATATGGACCTCTCGGTTCGTGCGCTCAACTGCCTTAAGTCGGCCGAGGTCGAGACCCTTGGTGATCTCGTCAAGTTCAACAAGACCGACCTCCTCAAGTTCCGCAACTTCGGCAAGAAGTCGCTCTCTGAGCTCGAAGAACTCCTCACAGGCCTCGGGTTACACTTTGGCATGGATATTTCAAAGTACAAATTAGATAAAGAGTAATTAACGATGAGACATAATAAAAAATTCAACCACTTAAGCCGCAAGAAGGGACACCGCGACGCTCTCTTGTCGAACATGACCACTTCGCTCATTCTCCACAAGAGAATCTTTACCACTCTTGCCAAGGCTAAGGCTCTGCGAGTATATGCCGAGCCACTTATCAACCGCGCCAAAAAGGACGACACAGCTTCACGCCGTCTCGTGTTCAGCTACCTGCAGAGCAAAGAGGCCGTTACTGAGCTGTTCCAGAACATCTCGCAGAAGATTGCCGACCGTCCCGGTGGCTATACTCGTATCCTCAAGTTGGGCAACCGTCTCGGTGACAATGCCAAGACTTGCTTCATTGAACTCGTAGACTACAATGAGGCAATGCTTGCAGCCAAGGAGGAGTCGAAGAAGAAGACCACTCGCCGCAGTCGCCGCTCAAGCGCCAAGAAGGCCGAGGCTCCCGCAGCCGAAGCACCTGTAGCAGAAGAGGCTCCTGCAACCGAAGAGGCAAAGGCAGAGTAATTTTCTTGCCAAATCTCAATGAGACAGCCGTGTCTCCCTCAGCCCAGCAAGGGGCGGTATGGAGGCATTTCACTGATAGCAAACACGCGACACCGCACAAAATCCATAGTGCGGTGTCGCTTTTCTACATTTTTCCCCTGGGCGCTCAACCCAACCACAATCCGAAATTTCAACCAGCGTCTTGCCGTTTGCCCACACAAACGTGTGGTGATATCCATGAAATAATGAAATGTGCTAATAATGAGCCATGTATGCCGTGTGTGGGTGCGCTTGTGAAAAATGCAGATAGTAAAAGTGTGGCATTGTTTTCGATGAAAAATCAATTGTCGTTGCGGCATGGCTTTTCTTAAACCGCTTTTCATTGCCCACGCTCCCGATTCCTTTCATTGCCCTAACGCCTCGTGCTC
>CAVIEK010000101.1:0-8793 GCA_963641805.1 Bacteroides fragilis | reverse complement strand
GTTTGTCGTGAGGTTTTTTTATGAAAAAAACACTGATTTCAGAAAAAATAACTAATTTTGAAGAAATAATAACACTCTAACTGAAGTTGATTCAATGTGTGGGGATATGCGTCGTGACGATGCGTACCCCTTTTTTCATGCTCTCTTAGACCGATTCATGATATCTCCACTACACACCAAAGCCGCCACGGCACGTGCCCGCCTTTTCAGGTGGCGCACTGTGGCGTGACGGCTTTGGCGGCTATATGCACGGGCCGCGCGAGATGAGTCGCGATTTATTTCACTTGAATGCGGTCGTGGGTCACTGTGCACTCACAATAGTGGCACTGGAGCACCATCTTGGCTGGGTCGACCACACGGAAACGTGTTGGCATAGGCTCGTTGTTGGTGATGCACTTAGGGTTGTTGCACTTCACAATGTCAATCAGGTTGTCGGGCAGCTCCACTTTGTGCTTGTCGACCACCTCATAGTCTTTTATGACGTTGATGACGGCCTTTGGGGCTATCAGCGCAATGCGGTTGAGTGTGGCTTCGGGCAGGCTCACGTCGGCAATCTTGATGATGCCCTTGGTGCCCATTCGCTTGCTGTCGAGATTGAAGCCTATCGTCACACTGCTCTTCAGACTCTGTATGCCCAGCAGGTTCACCACGCTGAATAATGATTCCGAAGGTATGTGGTCGATTACCGTGCCGTTTTGCAGTGCGGCCACAGCCAGTTCTTTCTTATCTTTGTTTGCCATAGTTCAAAATTTTCCTTGATAGTCTTGATTCGTTGTAAGTGTTATCTGTCGGTGGGTCGGTCAAATGTCGATGCCCAATGATCGGCAGATTATGGCCTGGCGTGCATAAAGCCCGTTTTTTGCCTGCTGGAAATAGTAGGCCTTGGGGTTGTCGTCTACATCCTGGCTGATTTCTGTGATGCGAGGCAGCGGATGAAGCACGCGCAGATTGGGCTTGCTGTTCTCGAGCATCTTGTTGTTGAGCGTGTATAGGTCTTTCACACGCTCATATTCCATAAGGTCGGTGAACCTCTCTTGTTGCACACGGGTCATGTAGAGGATGTCGGTGCTGTTGATCACGTCTTGCGAGAACTCGGTCGACTCGTGGTATTTGATGCCGTGCTCGTCACATAACCGCTTGTATTGCTCGGGCATCTGCAACTCTTTGCAGGCAATAAAGTTAAACGTCGGGTTCCAGTAATACATGGCCTCGAGCAGCGAGTGTACCGTGCGGCCATATTTCAAGTCGCCCACCATGGTGATGGTTTGGTTCTCGAGGGTGCCTTGGGTTTTGTAGATTGAGTATAGGTCGAGCATCGTCTGCGACGGGTGCTGGTTGGCTCCGTCGCCGGCGTTGATGATGGGCACAGGCGAGAATTCGCTCGCATAGCGTGCAGCTCCCTCAAGGTAGTGGCGCATCACAATCAGGTCGGCATAGTTGCTTACCATCATGATGGTGTCTTTCAGCGTTTCGCCTTTCGACTGGCTGCTGGTCTTGGCGTCGGAGAAGCCTATTATGCGGCCTCCCAAACGGTTGACGGCAGTCTCAAAACTGAGTCTTGTGCGGGTCGATGGCTCGAAAAACAGTGTCGCCACCACTTTGCCGTCAAGAATCTTCTGATTAGGGTTCTTCTCAAAATACTCGGCTTGACTGAGCAGACGCAGTATTTCGTCCTTGTTCAAGTCTGAGATGGAAACTAAGCTTTTATTCTTCATAATTGCAATAAGAGAAATTGTCGATTGTGCTTGTGCGCAGTTGTTTGTGTTATGAGAAAAAAGTCCAATCACGGCACCCGGCTTTGGGGCGTTCCCGTTGATTGGACTTGATGTTTCGTTGTCGTTGATGGTACTCTGGCGTAATGTGAACGGCTCGGCCTGTCACATTGCTGCTCTGCCGAGCTGTGGCTCTGTGACCGCTTTCGGCCCCATAGGGCCGTGCCGTTGTGTTGATGCCTGTGTGCCATTTCCGGTAAGCAAAGTTAATATAAATAGCCAATAGGTGAGCACACAAGGATGAAAAAAATCTTGCCATCGCTCTTTGTGCCGAAAATCGTGGCGTTTTGCACCCAAAATGCGTATCTTTGTATTTTATTATACACGCAAGCGCTGGCTTGCACACATATTATTACCGAATAAAATCCTTACAATAATAGAGATGAACCTCAACGGCAACAAAGCAGCCATCAAGCAGGACCGGACCAAGCGCATAGTAAGGCGCATGTGGCAGGCCTTTGGCATTTTCATGGCCCTGACAGTCATTTTGTTTGTACTCATTTATCATGGAATAATCGGATACATGCCTCCCATTGCTGAGCTCAAGAACCCCACCGACAAGTTTGCTTCTACTCTCTACTCGAGTGACGGGCAGGAAATGGGCCGCATCTACAAGAGCAAGGGTAACCGTGTGTATGTCGATTTCGACCAACTCTCCAAGCATCTGAGTGATGCGCTAATAGCGACCGAGGATGTGCGCTTTATGAGCCACTCTGGAATCGATGCCCGGGCCATTTTGCGCTCTGTTGTAAAGCGAATTATCCTGGGCAAGACAAGTGCCGGTGGTGGCTCAACCATAACCCAGCAGCTCGCCAAGCAGCTTTATGCCCCCAAAAGCGACAACATATTCCAGCGTGCCCTGCAGAAGCCGATCGAGTGGGTTATCGCCATGAAAATTGAGCGGTATTACACTAAAGACGAAATCATCAAGATGTATTTCAACCAGTTTGACTTCCTGAACAATGCCGTGGGCATCAAAACCGCTGCCCACGTTTATTTCGGCAAAGACCCGCGCGACCTCAACGTGCAAGAGTCGGCCTTGCTGGTGGGAATGTGCAAGAATCCGTCATATTACAACCCTCTTCGCTATCCCGAGCGTGCCAAGCAGCGGCGCAACACCGTGCTCGCCCTCATGCGCAAGGCCGGTTATTTGAGCGATGTAGAGTGCTCGTCGTTGCAGCAGACGCCCATTGAGTTGCATTACCATAAGGTGAACAAGAACGATGGCATGGCTCCATACTTTCGCGAGGAGCTGCGCCGAATGATGATGGCCAAGGAGCCTCACATCGACGACTATCCCGAATGGAACAGGCAGGCGTTCTATGACGACTCGGTGGAGTGGGTCAACAACCCCCTCTATGGCTGGTGCAACAAGAACCACAAGGCCGACGGCTCGTCTTACGACGTTTATTCCGACGGCCTGAAAATCTACACTACCATTGACTCGCGCATGCAGAAGTATCTTGAGGATGCCGTACGTCAGCACATGGGCGGCACCCTCGAGCCCAGTTTCTTGCGTGAGCGTGGTGGCACACGCAACCCCTATAGTAACAATCCTGAAGAAATCAGTGCAAAGCAGCGCCAGCAGCTCATAAAGACGGCCATACGCCAATCTGACCGATACCGTGCGCTTAAGGCCCAGGGCAAGAGCGAAAACGAGATAATGAGCAACTTCAACACTCCCACCGATATGCGCCTATTCTCTTACGGCGGCGAGGTGGACCGCGTGATGACTCCGCTTGACTCGCTCCTCTACATGAAGAGCTATCTGCGCTGCGGCGTGATGTCGATGGATCCGCAGACGGGCTACATAAAGGCCTATGTGGGCGGTCCCGACTTCAAGTTCTTCAAATACGACATGGTGTCGACCGGGCGCAGGCAGATAGGTTCTACAATGAAGCCTTTCCTCTACACACTTGCAATGGAAAACGGCTACACTCCGTGTGACCGTCTGCTCAACACTCAACCCGTGATCAACGGGTGGGCGCCGCGCAACAGCGGCCACGGCCGAATCGGTCAGATGGTCGACCTGCGGTGGGCTCTCACTTACTCCAACAACTGGATATCGGCACGCCTTATCGATGCGCTCAAGCCTGCCAACCTTGTGAGCATGCTGCACAATTTCGGCATAAGCAACAAGCTCGATGCCGTGCCGTCGCTGTGCCTAGGGCCGTGTGATGTCTCGGTAAGGGAGATGGTCAGTGCCTATTCTGCTTTTGCCAATAAGGGTATGCGCGCGCAACCTATGTTTGTGACTCGCATTTGCGACAACACGGGTAATGTGCTCGCCGAGTTCACTCCGCAGCAAACCGAGGTGATGAGTGAGGATGCCTATTACAAAATACTGTCGATGCTGCTCAATGTGGTTGATGCCGGTACGGGCGCACGCCTGCGCTATGCCTATCAGATTCAGGCTCAGATGGGCGGAAAGACGGGAACTACCAATTTCAATGCCGACGGATGGTTCATGGGCTTCACTCCCGATCTGGTGACGGGCGTGTGGGTAGGCGGTGAGGAGCGTTACATCCACTTTGCCACCATGGCCTATGGACAGGGAGCCGAGATGGCATTGCCCATCTATGGCTTGTATATGAAAAAGGTGTACGACGACCCGTCGTTGCCCTATAGCCAAAGCACCAAGTTTGATTTTCCCGCCGACTTCAATCCGTGTGGCGGACGCGCCGGATATGTGGGCGGCAGTGACGGTGGACAATCAGACGCCAAGGAAACCACCACGCAGGAGTCTGATGTGATGGAAGGCGTGTTTGACTGACGCCTGGCCTAGATTGCGCCTGTCGCGACTGGGGCACACTGCCTGTGGGCGGCGTGGCGTGGTGGCGTGTGTGGTTTGGTTTTTGTCTGTTGCCGTCACACGGGATCCACATCGTAATGTAGCCTGACGGAACGCATGCGGCTGTCGGTGGCAAGCATCTGCTCTTGGATGTTACGCAAGATGGCCTTGACTTTCGACATTGAGGCGGTGTTCTCTACCTTGATTACCATTTGCCGTATATACATGTTCTGTACCCTTGCCACCATCGGTGCCTCAGGGCCAAGCACGCGCTTGCCGAACACTTGCCTGAGCAAGGTGCTGTAGCGTACCGACATCTCAATCACCACATCCTCTTGGTGATGCTTCATGTAGATGTTGATTATCTTGGTGAACGGCGGATAGCCGAAGCGCTCACGTTCGGCAATCTCATGCGCATAGAAGCCCTCATAGTCATGATTCTTCACAAATCCTATCACCGGGTCGTCGGGCTCTGATGTCTGCACTATCACCTCGCCTTTCTTATGGGCGCGTCCGGCGCGTCCGGCCACTTGTTCCATCATGTCGAATGCCCGTTCGCTCGACCTGAAGTCGGGAAAACGTATCATGGTGTTGGCATTTAGGATGCCCACAATGCTCACTCCGTCGAAGTCCAGCCCCTTGGTCACCATCTGTGTGCCCACAAGGATGTTGGTATTGCGGCTTGAGAATTCGTCGATTATCCGGTCATAGCTGTTCTTGTTGCGGGTGGTGTCGAGGTCCATGCGTGATATTTTCTCGCCCGGAAAGGCCTGGTCGATGTCGTCCTCGATGCGCTCGGTGCCGTATCCCACCACGTCGATCTCTGTGCCGCCGCACGCCGGGCACACGGTGGGTAGGGCTATGGTGTGGCCGCAATAGTGGCACGTGAGTGTGTGCTGGTGCTTGTGGTAGGTGAGCGACACGTCGCAGTTCACGCATCGGGGCACCCATCCGCAGGTGCGGCAGGTGACCATTGGCGAGTAGCCTCGGCGGTTTTGGAACAGTATCACTTGCTCTCCACGCTCAAGGGCATGCCGGCATTGGCCTGTCAGCTCGTCGCTGAATATGCCTTTCATCTCATGCTTTTTACGTGCCAGTTTTGTGTCGATCACTCTCACACCGGGCATCTCAATCCCCTCATATCGTGTTTTTAGCGTGACCAGGCCGTAGGTGCCTGACAGGGCATGGTGGTATACCTCAACGGCAGGTGTGGCCGAGCCGAGCACGGTCTTTGCCCCGTGCATCATGGCAAGCACGAGTGCCGCGTTGCGGCCGTTGTATCGTGGGGCTGGGTCTTGCTGTTTGTAGCTGCTGTCGTGCTCCTCGTCAACAATCACGAGGCCAAGATTGCCATAGGGTAGGAACACCGACGACCTCACTCCGATCACCACGCACGGGTCGTTGCTGTTGAGGAGCCGCTTCCAAATGTCGACGCGCTCATTGTCGCTGAACTTGCTGTGGTAGATGAGCAGTTTGTCTCCGAACACGCGCCGCAGTCGACGGGTGAGTTGTGTGGTGAGCGCGATTTCGGGCACGAGATACAGTGCCTGTTTCCCTTCGCGCAACGCGTCGTTGATGAGGTGCATGTATATCGAAGTCTTGCCGCTCGATGTCACGCCGTGCAGCAGCACTATGCTCTTTTCGCTGAATTGCCTGTGTATCTCTGAGTAGGCCTGTTGCTGCTCGACGGTGAGCGTAGGAGCGTCTTCGGGCTTGTTCCCCAAGTCGGCAAACCGGTTGATCTCACGCTTGTACACTTCTGCCAACCCGCGCTGGCGCAAGGCGGCAAGCACTGGCTGGGTGCATCCCGAGCGCTTGAGCAGGTTGTCTTTGGTGACTTCTCGTAAAGGTTTTTTCTTCTGCATCCATCCCGAGAGGTCAAGATAGGCGAGCAACAGTCCTTCTTGCTTCTTGGCTCTCTTCACGGTGTCGAATGCCTTGTGCAGTGCTTCGTCGTCGTCGCGGTCTATGGTCAGCCTCACGCAGCTCTCTGTCTTGGGACGGTAGTTGTCGATGACGCGTTCCGAAACGTGTATTGCACCAAGTTCCAGCATTTTGCTTACCACGCCCTCCACGTTTTTCATCCCGGTTGCATTGCTCAGGTCGGTGAGTTGCACGCGTCCTCGCTGGGCTGTGAAGTCGAGAATCACCCGTGCCTTGTCGCTCAATTCTCCAGGCTCTTGCTCCTCATAGTCGGGGTTGACGCTGATGAATGTCTCGCTTTCCACTTTCAGTCCCGCCGGTACGGCTGCCTTGTAGACTTCGCCCGTGGAGCACAGGTAGTAGTCGGCAATCCATTTCCAGAACTTGAGTTGCGGGTGTCGCACGATTGGATACGGATCGAGCGGATATAGGAGGTCTTTCACCTCATAGCCTTCGGGGGTGTGGTCGTGCATCGACTCCACAATGCCTGTATAGATCTTTTTCCTGCCGAATGGCACCAGCACCCGGCATCCAACATTAATGCCTTCGGCAAGTTGTGGCGGAATGCTATAGGTGTAACTTCCCTGTATGGGCAGTGGCAGTAATACTTCGGCAAATTGGGGCATATCTCTTTCGCTCTATGGGTGTGATTGTTTTCGGTGTTGAATGCGTGGGGCGCATGTCATTTTTTCCGGCCAGCAGCTTGTGTCGCGATGGCTACCGGTGTTCAAAGTTAGTAAAATAATGGGTAATAACGAAGTGGGGCGGAGGCTATTTTCCGCTTTGCTCCAAGCATTGGGTATAGAATGCGTTTTCCTTCTTGGCGGTCTCTTCCCAGCTTAGGCTGCCGTCGATTTTCTGTGGCTGCACCTCACCGTTGAGCATGGCCACTGCCCTTGTGCTGATGTCGTCAACGAATGTGGGGCTGTCGGGGTCAAACACGTTGTCGCGCCCTATGTAGTCGCATGCGCCGAGTCTGTTCGACGCAACCACACCTGCGCCGCATTTGATGGCTTCTATCGACACAAGTGGCATTCCTTCGCGTTTGCTGGGTAGCACGAGCACATCGATGCAGTTCATCAAGTCGGGTATGAGCTTGGGCTCTTGGTATCCCCAAAATTTGCATGGCACTCTCATCGACTTTTCCACACTCTTGCGTGTCGGGCCGTCGCCTATGGCCCAAAAAAGCACTTTCTCCTCATACCTGTTGGCTATCTGCTCGAAGATGTGGGGCAGCAGTTGGGTGTTTTTGATGGGGTCGAACCGTGCCACAAAGGCCACCACTTTGCATCCGTCGACTCCCTCCTTGCAGCGCAGTGCTGTCCTTTCGGCTTCGCCATATCTCTTGAAATCGGCCGACACTCCATTTGGAAGCACATCGCCGTCGAAGTCTTGCCTTGTGAGCTCATGGGCTTTCTCGGCAAGCGTGCGACTGACGAAGAAATTGCACTTTGCTGCTGTGAGCAGACGCACCGTTTGCCGTCGTACCATCTTGTCGCAGAACGGGTCAGTGTGGATGCTGTAGCCATGCCATGTGATGAAGAAAGGGGTACCGTATAGTTCGTTGACACGCATGGCAAGTAAGCCTCCTATACGGTCGTGGGCGCTTATCAGATTGTAGTCTTTAAGCGTGTGTGCGAGCTGGTCGATGAACCGCATCATTTTTCTTGGCTCGCCGTCAAATGTGTGATGTGTCGCGGCGTCGATCCACGAGCGCTTGAACCACTTCACCGCATATGTGACCTCACCTACCGTTGTCTCGGCGGGGCGGCGTGTGATGCGACGGCTGCGTCGCAACAATCGCATCACACGCCCGTCATACACTTGCATGACAAGGGCGTCAATGCGGTAGTCGGCGCATTGGCGCAGGTGAACGATTCTGTTTTGAATCGAATTGTGCCCACCAAACCGGTTGCTTAAGTCTCCTTCATAGACAACGGCTATTTTTTTCATATTTTTTCCTGATTGCGGTTCAAGAAGTAATGTTTCATGGCCATATGCCAATGGCCTTTTCTTTGTGTTTTGTCTTTTGGGCAAGTAAGAAAAAAGCTAAATGGTAAAATCAAATTCATTTTGACCATTTAGCTATTCTGAGTGGCGGGAGCCAGACTCGAACTGACGACCTTTGGGTTATGAGCCCAACGAGCTACCACTGCTCCATCCCGCGATTTGCACTGCAAAGGTAAGCAGATTTTTTGAATTGTCAATGACTTTTTGCTGAAAATTTCAAAAAAATGTGTTTTATAGCATGTTGTAGAGTCCAACAGCAAGTGCAAAATTAGGTAAAATGTTGGAAAAAGCGTTTGA
>CAVIEK010000100.1:0-8853 GCA_963641805.1 Bacteroides fragilis | reverse complement strand
CGCCGTATCCACAAAATCAATCCTTTGTTGCATTGTTGGTCGGAGTTAAATGAAACACGTCGTCGCTTAAATTGAGCCACCTCGTGGCTATGTCGCCCGCATCTATCACTGAATGAAACAGAAACGACGAATTGTAGGGTTTGTCCTTATTGGCCCGCAAAGCCTCGGCCTTGGTTGTGTGAGTGCTCACATACTTGTCCGACATCCACACCCAGCACCCCGGGTAATGTAACGGAGGCGCATCCTGGCCATGGCCGAATATGCCGTTCTCGCCCAAATTCTCGCCGTGGTCGGAAAGATAAACCACCACAGCGTTTTTGTCGCGCAACCGATTGCGCACCTCATTCCAGAAATAGTCGGAATACAGGATGGAGTTGTCATACGAGTTGGTGAACTCATCCTTGGTATTGGCCGACAACACCCTGCTTTTCAGCTCCGGTTTCCACCTGGCATACGACTGCGGGTAATGTGAGCGGTACCACCAGTGCGACCCTATGGTGTGCATCACTATGAGTTGACGCGCATGGCCGGATGCAAGTTGCTTGTCAAAGACCGGTAGGATATCGCCATCGAGCCACAGGTCGAATATGTAGAGAGACTTGCCGCTATTGATGTAGGCAAGCGTGTCGGCCTCTTTCATGAAATAAGTGAACGTCTTGATGTTTTCCTGATTGGCTATCCATGCCGTGTGGTATCCTGCTTTCTTGAAGATGTCGATAAACGATCGCTCATCATACATCCGGTCGATGTGGTCGCTGTCGGCACGCGTCAGTATGTAAGGCACACTCTTGTGAGTGAATCCGAATTCAGAATACACATTGGGCAGCGACACCACATTGCGCTCCTTGCACAACAGCGGTGTCGTGGGGCGGCCATAGCCATTAATCTGCATGTTTTTGGCACGCAGCGTCTCGCCTATGATGACCACCACCGTGAGCGAATCTCTGCCGCATTTCACCGCGCCAGAGAAGGCGGGACGGTGCTCCGATGCCGTTTTCTGCTCAACAATGTAGGTGCAGAACGACGATCCCAAGTTGAACGGTAGCCGAGCAAGAACAGGCCGCGACAAGGCATCAATCCCTATGATGGCCACAAGCAGCACCGCCGGCGCGGCGGTATGAGCCCACCAGGGGGCAAACCGCAAGCGGCGAAACCGATACCATGCCATGGCCACCGACAATGCCAAAGCGACCGCCATGGCCACAATCAACTGCCAAGTGACCACATCAAGACTCGTGCGCATATCGTTGACGATAGCAAGATCGATGGCCATAGGAGTCAGCGACACGCCACTGGTATATCGGAAATAGGCTGCGGCGGCGCAAAGTACCGAAAGTAGCGGAAACACAACCGCAAACACATATCTGCTGACGCAAAGCAGCCACAGCAGCGCAAATGTTGCCATCACCACTATGCCCCACTGCATTATCTGCAAGCACAGGTCGCCGACCGACTTAAACGGGACATCATAGAAATCAGCCAAAGTGAAGCAAAAACCGTAGAACAAAGTGGCAACCGCCACAAACAGCAGAGCCCTCAAGACTCCTGTCCTCTTCAGGTTGCTGAAAACAGCACATAGTGATGTCATTTTCTCCTTTTGCATTAAAGTTAAAAAAGGCGAGTGTCGTGACATTTGACTTCACTCGCCTTGTTGTATAAGGGTAGATATTTCTTTCTTTATAACTGAGGAAACACGCTTAGCGGATAATCATAATTTTGGTGACGACAGAATTGTTGCCGTTGCCGTCGCTGTCGCCCTGTGATGCCAACACGAAATACATTCCCGTCTTGACACGTGCGCCACTCTCATTGCATCCGTCCCAAGTGGCCATGCCGCCGTTCGATTTGAGCTGCTTCACCACATTGCCCGCCGGATCGGCTATCTTCACAAGCGAGTTGTCCATAAGGCCTTTTATTGTTATCAACCCGGTGAAATCGGGGCGGACGGGATTGGGATAGGCATACACGCTGCTATAATCGCTCTCGGCCGGAGTAGAGTCGCTGAAATACTCGAGCATTCCTTTGCTTGTCATCACATACACCGAGTTGCTGTTGGGGTTGCAGCACACACTGTAGATAGTGTTTGACGACAAGTAGCTGTTGGATGTGTTAAACTGCTTGAGTATCTGCGAGCCATCAGCACTGACGAGGAACAATCCAGAGGCATTTGTTCCAATCCACTTGCGGTTAGATCCGTCGACGGCGATGCAGTTCACCTGCTGGCCATCGAGCAGATAGTCGGCAAGGTTGGTCCCGTCGTTACGCGGCACCTTGATGTGGTTGACACGGAAATTGGAGGCATAGGCATTCTTGGGGTCAAACGAGATTACGCCGTTATCACTACCCATCCACACTTTCCCGTTCTGGTCTTCAGTGAGACTGAGCACATAGTTCCATGAATATGATTTCTCGTCCTGATCGGTAAACTGGCTATAACTTATGCTCTTTATCGAGGAGCTTGGGTCGCCGCCGTCGTTGAAGAACACCACCGGGTTCTTATAGTCACCGGCCGTGAACACTTTGTCGTCGGTATACTTCGATGCCATCACGCAGGCACGCTTGGTGCACGACATGTTGGCAATACTCGGCGTGATCCAGTCGCTCTTCGACACCGTTGTGAGCTGTCGTTTTGCTTTCGGCAAAGCTATTATTGGGGTTGTTGTGTTTCCCGTCTGGGCAATCCACAAGGTTCCGGCACGGTCAATCATGGGGACTCCGTGACAATAATAACCTTGTATGTTGGTAAGCGGACTGTTGTTCCAATTATAGGCTTGTACCACCTCGCCTCCTTTCACCTTGAGCACTCCATACCACCATGAGCCCAGATAGTATGTGTCGGCATCGTCGGGATCACAGGTCACCCAATAGGTGCCGTTGCCGTCCTTGGCGTCAGAGTGGTCGGGAATCACAGTGTTGTAGTTTTTAGTCGAAGGCGTCACGTCGGCCCAAGTGTTGCCGTCGTAGGTATTGACTGCCGTGGGAGTGAACTGATATGTAAAGAAGTAGTTGGTGCCTGCCGAGCTCACATACAATTTGTTGTTGAGCTTGTTGAAGGTGGTGTAGAATGGCAGTGCAATGTCGATGCAGTTGGGCTTGTTGTAGCTTCCTGATGTGCCGTTGTCGATCAGGTGCAGGCCCTTGTCGCCCAAAGCCCACCATTTGCCGTCGGTTGCGCTGCTCAGGAGTTCTTTCGACGAGTTGGTTACCTGCGTGGCATTGTTGCCGTCGGCATCAAAGGTATAGTAGAACGTTTGTGATGGGGCAAAGTTGGCTATGAACCCCGACGGGGTCTTCTGCAGCGTAGTGGGGGCTGCCTGGCACACTTCAGAGGCAGTGAAAGTGGCGTTGCCATCGGAATCAAGCGCCATCGAGAATCTGAAAAAGTAGCCTGTGGTGTAAAAGAAGCTATCGTCGTTTATGGGGAATATCTTGCCACCCTCAACCGGGAAATACTTGAAAGTGCCGAGATACTCGTGGGCCGCATTCACATTGCCGTAATACAGGTTGCCGTTGTTCCCGCTCAGCAGCAAAGTGTTGCCCACCACAGCCACCGATGCCATCGAGATGTTATAGACACGCGATTCCTTCACCTCATATTTGGTGTCGTTGATCACCAGATAGCCAAATGCAGTGGCCAGATAGGCGGCCTTTGGCGTAAAGGAGACGTCGTTAATCGTCTTGTCGGATGTGAGTATGGCATCCTTGATGTCGGGTATGTTGATGACCTTGCCGTTGTTGTCAATCAAGTCAATGTTACTGTTGTCATACACCACCATCAGATATTTCTTGTAGCTATTGTAGTATATCTGACTGATGAGGACATCGCTCAAATAGTTGCGCTTATTGAGTGCCTCGTTTTCCTGCGTCGTCTTGTCGTAGCAGAAGAGATTGTTGCTCACCAGATAATACACTTTGTCGCCAGCATCAATCACGTTCTGCACATTCTGGCCCGAAAATGTGGCATGGATTTTCCAGTCGCCCACGCCATACTGAGCCTTCACCATGGCAGTAGCACACGGCAACAGCATCAGCAACAGCAAAAATAGCTTCTTTATCATATCGTTGTCTTTATAAATTTTCCACAAATACTATCTTATATTTTTAACGCATTAATTCTCATTAAATTGTGCAAGTCGCACTTTAAAATATGACCGTACTCAGTCTTGCCATACCATTACGGGCGCTAATATACTGAAAAAATCCTACTTAGCGGCTACCGCATGCCTACGCACATCAGTATTTTAGTTCAATACGAGACTCACGGCCGCCGACGTTGGCAAGGGCGCATGTACCCCACTGCCCCGTAAGCTCACTCTCGTAACGCACATGTAGCTTGCGCCCCGCCGGCCAAAAGCCAAGTGTGGCCGATGCCTCGCAAGGTTCCGGCCACACAGCCATAGTAGAGCGCACGCCTTGCTTCTCCTCAATCCGCAACTTGTCGTCGACCATTGTGGCCACAATGAATGCCGTGTCGCCTGGACGTAGGCTGAGACCGGTGCGCGAGAGCCTCACCTGCCCGTCGGGCATGGCGGTGAGCGTCACCGCCGACGGCTTCTCATCGGGCGAAGCAACGGCCGTTTGCGGCCATTTCAGGACAAGTTGCACGATGTCGGTGGTGGCAGGCCGGTGCGGCTTTTCTCCAAAAATCAAGCCTATCAATGCCATCGCCACAAGAAGTGCTATAGAATAGAATTCTATCGAGTTGACGTCAATCATCTGTCTATATGTGTTTCCACTTACGCCGGCACCAGACACTTTCACCGGTGAGGGCTCATTTTTTAATGCGCATGCGCCGGCAAGTGTGGTTTGACACTGCCGGCGCATGACTGTTCACTTTATTATTCCGCACAAGGCTTTGGTTATGCCTTGGTCGCCTTGGCTGCATCCACCCACTGCTTCACTTCATCGGCTGTGGGGGTCTTATAGCCAAGTTTGTATTTCTTGTTGATGTCAATAAGGTCCTGGAAGAGTTTGCCGGGGCGATCAAGCGAGGCAAGGGCATCAATGGTGAGGATACCGGCCTTTTGGACTGGAGCCACCCATTCGGCAGGGACACCCACTGCGGTAAATGTCTCTTCCTTGTCGCGTTTTGCCACTTTCTCGGGACGCATCTGCGGGAACAAGAGCACATCTTGAATAGTGGAATGCCCGGTCATGAGCATCACCAACCGGTCAATGCCGATGCCGATGCCGCTGGTGGGCGGCATTCCATACTGCAAAGCCCTCAAGAAGTCCTGGTCGATGATCATAGCCTCGTCATCGCCTTTGTCGGCCAGACGCATCTGCTCCTTGAAACGCTCTTCCTGGTCGATGGGGTCGTTAAGCTCGCTGTAAGCATTGGCAAGCTCCTTGCCGTTGACCATCAGCTCAAAACGCTCGGTCAAGCCAGGCTTGCTGCGGTGCATCTTGGTGAGCGGAGACATCTCTACAGGATAGTCGGTAATGAAAGTGGGCTGGATAAACGTGCCCTCGCAAAACTCCCCGAATATCTCATCAATGAGCTTTCCCTTGCCCATAGTGTCGTCAATTTCCATGTTCAGTTTCACGCACACTTCACGAATCTGTGCCTCATCCATGCCGTTGAGATCGTAACCAGTCTTCTCCTTGATGGCATCGAGAATGGGCAGACGGCGGTAAGGAGCCTTGAAACTGATGGTCTTGCCGTCGATCTCACTCTCGCTCTTTCCGTTGACAGCGATACATATCTTCTCGAGAAGCTGCTCGGTGAAACTCATCATCCAGTTGTAGTCCTTATATTGCACATAGAGCTCCATGCAAGTGAACTCGGGGTTGTGCGTGCGGTCCATGCCCTCGTTGCGGAAGTTCTTGCCAATCTCATACACACCCTCAAAGCCACCCACAATGAGGCGCTTGAGATAGAGCTCAGTGGCAATGCGCATGTACATGTCGATGTCAAGAGCATTGAAGTGAGTGATAAACGGGCGGGCACTCGCACCTCCGGCGATAGCCTGCAGCGTGGGAGTCTCAACCTCGGTATAACCGGCGCCGTTGAGAACGTTGCGCATGGTCTCGAGCACACGTGCACGCTTCAGGAAAGTGTCCTTGACACCATCGTTGACCACCAGGTCGACGTAGCGCTGACGGTAGCGAAGCTCTGGATCGTCAAACGAGTCGTAGGCCTTGCCGTCTTTCATCTTGACGATGGGCAGAGGCTTGAGCGACTTACTGAGCAACTTAAGCGACTTGGCGTGAACGGTGATCTCACCCATCTGGGTGCGGAACACGAATCCCTCGATACCCACAAAGTCACCGATGTCGAGCAGTTTCTTAAACACCACATTGTAAAGGTCTTTGTTCTCATCGGGGCAAAGGTCGTCGCGGCTCACATACACTTGCACGCGGCCTTTCGAGTCCTGGAGTTCGATAAACGATGCCTTACCCATGATGCGGCGGCTCATGATGCGTCCGGCGATGCTCACCTGACGCTGAGGCTCCTCGTCGCTGAAATTGGCCTTTATGTCGTCGCTGTAAGCATCGACCACATACTCGGCAGCGGGATACGGGTCAATGCCCATGTCGCGCAATTGCTGAAGGCTGTTGCGCCTTACAATCTCTTGTTCGCTTAATTCTAAGATATTCATTATGTATGTTGCGTGTAATTTGTTTGCTTATTGAATATTGGGTGCAAAGTTAGTGAATTATCCTCTCAATTCAAAACCCCACGATCCACACACCACACGGCCACGATACAGCCTTATGCCATGGCTTTTACCCGCAAGCCAAAGCCGCCACACTCACCCAATTCTCCCCAATTCCCGTTTTTTTGAATAAAAAAACGCGTTTTCGCCTGTTTTTACATAATAATTCGCTATATTTGCGATAACAACTAAGGTTGCACGATACCATAATAACAGGCGACACTAACACTTAACGCAACCACCGACTTTTTTACACAACATTACTTTATAATTAATTGCTAATATTACCCATTTATGAACTACGACAATACAAAACGTCCGGTTATGCACATCGGCAAGAGAATTAAAGATGTGCTCAAGCAAGAAGGGCGCACTGCCCGATGGCTTGCATGCAACATTCCTTGCGAGCGCACCAACGTGTACAACATCTTCCACCGCAAGTCGATTGACACACGCCTGCTGCAACGCATATGCGAAGTGATGCAGCACGACTTCTTCACCGATCTCTCGCGCGACACATTCCAGACTCATCGCGAAGAATAGGACACATCGACCTCTCTCCCAAACATTCAGTCCACCTACACATCGGCCACAACGATCTCGCGTCAGAGTTGTGGTTCATTTTCCTCATTCTCTTTGCCTAAAAACGGAAAAGAGGCTTTAATCTTGCATAATGGCCGCAAATAGAGTAATTTAGCATTTCGTTTTAGTGCAACAATGGTAATATTTACCCGAACACACTCATAACCAACAGTTTACAATCGCATGGAACAGCTAATGCAATACGTGTGGCAACACCGTCTGTGGCGCAGTGCCGAGATGCACACCAACGACGGCCGCAAGGTGCGGGTAATTGACCCAGGGTTGCTAAACACCGATTCCGGCCCTGATTTTTTCAATGCGAAGGTAGAAATCGACGGCCAAATGTGGGTGGGCAACGTTGAGATTCATGTGCGTGCCAGCGACTGGCACCGGCACGGCCACGACACCGACCACGCCTACGACAGCGTAATACTCCATGTGGTTGGAAAAGACGACGCTCCAGTGCGTCGCAGCAATGGTGAGCGCATCCCGCAAATGGTGCTTGAGGTGTCGCCACGGTTCAGTGAGCGCTACGACTCGCTGGTGGGTGCGCGTGTGCAGCTGCCGTGCGCCCCTCACATTCCGGAGCTGCCCCACATCACCGTCACAGAGTGGATTGAACGGCTTGCCTTCGAGCGCCTTCACCGCAAGGTGGAGCGCACCCACTCGCTGCTCGAGATGTACCACGGCAGCTGGGAAGAGGTGTGCTACGTGACTCTGGCACGCACTCTCGGATTCGGCATCAACAACGAAGCCTTTGAACGACTCGCACGCCGCACGCCCCTTAGATTGCTGGGCAAACATAGCGACTCGCTGCTGCAGGTTGAGGCCCTGCTGATGGGACAGGCAGGCCTGCTCGACACCATGGCCGACGCCACCGACCCCTACTGTAGGCAGCTGGTGCGCGAATATGCGTTCCTTGCCGACAAGTTCCAACTGAAGCCCATGGAGAGTGAAGCGTGGAGACTGTTCCGCATCAGGCCGCAGAACTTTCCGTTTCGTCGCATTGCCATGCTCGCACACTACGTGCACGGAGGCTTCAACATCATGGCTCGCATCATCGATGCCAAAGGCGAGAAGGAACTGCGTGAGTTGTTCGCCGTAAACCTCGAGGGCTACTGGAGCCGACACTTCACATTCGGCAACGAGCAACCAAGGCAGTCGCCCGCACTCGGGCAAGGCTCAATCGACATTGTGCTCATCAACGTGGTGGCACCTCTGCTTTATGCCCGAGGCGAAATCACCGACAACTACAGCCTCATCGACCGGGCAGTAAACCTGCTCGAGAGCCTGAGGCCTGAACGGAATTCGATAGTGACAACTTTTGCGCAAGCCGGCATCAAAGTGCCCGACGCGCTCACATCGCAAGCCATCATAGAACTCAAGCGCGAATATTGCGACGCGCGCAAGTGCATCTACTGCAAAATCGGGCACTGGCTGCTAAGCCAGGCCACATCAAAATAGCGACCGGTACCGGCACGGCATCGGCTAAAAAAAAAGATACAGAATAGAACAATAACAAGATAGACTTTTAAGAAACAAGTTTTTTGACAATTATGAAAAAGACAACTTTAATAGCAGTTGCGGCTTTGGCAGCCGCAAGTGTGCAAAG
>CAVIEK010000099.1:0-8879 GCA_963641805.1 Bacteroides fragilis | reverse complement strand
CCGGTCACTTTTTGCTTTGTGCGAGATACTTCTCCTGGTTGTAGGTGAAAGCCATGAACACAATCGAGAGCACGCATGCGCCCATGAGCAGGATGAAGGTCCAGCTCCATCCGGCATGCTCGGCCACGTAGCCGATCACGATGTTGGCCAGCACGGCGGTTCCCAGCACGTAGCCCATGAAGCCGGTGAGCCCGGCGGCGGTGCCGGCGGCGTTCTTCGGGGCCAGGTCGAGTGCCTGCACGCCGATGAGCATCACGGGGCCGTAGATGAGGAAGCCGATGGCGATAAGGCAGCCGATCACCACGTTGAGGTTGTCGAGGTTCTGCCAGTAGACGGCGATGGCCACGATGATCAGCGCCATGAACAGGATGGTGGGCAGGGCGCGGCGGCCGTGGAACACGTGGTCGCTGAGCCATCCGCAGAATATGGTGCCGGGGATGGCGGCCATCTCATAGGCGAAGTAGGCCCAGCCTGCGTCCTTGAGGTCGATGCCCTTCTCGGTGAGGATCGTGGGCGCCCAGTCGAGGCAGCCGTAGCGCACCATGTAGACGAAGGCGTTGGCGAAGGCGATGTACCACAGCAGCTTGTTGGACAGCACGGTCTTGAATATCTGCGAGGTGCTGAGCACCTCCTCGGCCTTGGCGTTGTAGGTGCTGCTGGCGTGGCCGCTCCACTTCTCGATCGAGGGCAGCCCGCACGACTGCGGGGTGTCGCGTATCATCAGGTAGGCGATGACGGCCACCAGGATTGCGGTGGCGGCGGGGAAGGCGTAGGTGCCTATGAGGAAGTAGTAGTCGGCGTGCTCGCCGTAGAACCACGAGCCGAACCACATCGCGCCGTATACTGACATCGGGCCCACCAGGGCGCCGCCCACGTTGTGGGCGCAGTTCCAGAAGCTCATCCACGTGCCGCGCTCCTTGATCGAGAACCAGTGGGTCATCACACGGCCGCACGGAGGCCAGCCCATGCCGTTGAACCAGCCCACCAGGAAGTTGAGGGCCGCCATCAGCGTGATGGCCAGGCCCTTGTGCGCAGAGCCTATCCACTGCACGGGCACTATCATGAAGAGCATCGACAGGGCTGCGCACACCAGTCCCAGCGGGAGGAACTTGCGCGCGTCGCTGCGGTCGCTTATGGATGCCATGATGAATTTCGAGAAACCGTAGGCGATGGCGTTCATCGACAGCACTATTCCCAGCTCGCCCTTGTCGAAGCCGAAGGGGGCGAGGGCGGGGATGGCCATCGAGAAGTTCTTGCGCACGATGTAGAAGCCGGCATAGCCGATGAAGATGCCTATGAATACCTGCCAGCGCAGCTTGCGGTATTTGGCGTCGGCCGCGGGACCCGTCTGCTCGGGCTTATAGGCCGGTGGCGTTAGAAAACTTGACATTTTTTATTTTTGAATTTGTTGTTAAGGGGTTTAGTATAAAATTTTGATAAAATCGTTTCGTCATTTGTTGAGCTCGATGGTCTTCTCCACATCGAGTGCCTCGGCTATAATAGATATTGGGTTCATCACCTTATAGCCGGTCGACATCTCTATCTGCCACTTGCAGGTCTCGCAGTCGGTGGCTACCACATCGGGATTCACACGGCTGATGTTGTCAAATAGGCTCGAGCCGATGGCCTGTGAGGTCTCGTAGTTCTCGCGCTTGAATCCGTAGGTGCCCGAGATACCGCAGCACTGTGATTCGAGCATGGTGAAGTCCACGCCTGGTATCATCTTCAGCAGCTCGGTGCTGTAGATGGCCCAGCCCATGCGCTCCACATGGCAGGCGGTGTGGTAGGCCACGCGCAGCTTGTAGTCGGGCTTGAAAGCGAGTTTTATCTTGCCCTCGTCGATGAGCTTGTAGAGGAAGCGTGTGGCAAGGCTCAAACCCTCGCGCACGTCGTTGGTGTGTATGTCGAGCAGGTGCTCATACTCGTCGCGCATTGTGAATGTGCAGGTCGAGCTGGTGGTGAGCACGATGCGCTTGTCGTCTTTGACCGACTTGCGGATAGCGTCGATGTTGTGCTGTCCCTGGCGCTTTGCCTGACCGTAGAGGCCGTTGGCGATGAGGGCGGTGCCGCAGCACTTCTCCTTGTCGAGCAGGTGCACGCCATAGCCCACGGCGTTCATCACTTTCACGAAGTCTTGACCCAGCTGTGGAAAGTTGTAGTTCACATAACAGCCGTGGAAGTAGCTCACGTGTTTCTTGTAGGCGTCTTGCTTCTTGAGGGCGTTGCGCTTGAACCAAGTCTCGAACTTGAGCGACGAGTATTTGGGGAACGAGCGGTGCTTGTCGATGCCCATCACGCTGTGCAGCACGCTCTTGGTCACTGGCAGGCCGAGTGCGAAATTGGTGATTGGCGCCACCACGTTGGCCATAGTGCCCACAAAGTCGGTGTTGGCGAGCATAGTGTCTCGCAGGCTTGGTTTGTGGGTGCTGTATTTGATGCGGGCGCTTTGGATTATGTCGCCTATCTTCACTCCGCTCGGACAAGCCACCTCGCAGCGCTTGCAGTTGAGGCACTTCTTGAGCGATTCCTCGAAGAATGCCGGGTTCTTCAGGCGGTAGCGCTCGCCGTCGGGGCCGCTCTGCTTCGGGCCGGGGTACTCAGGATTGACTGCCGCTACCGGGCAATACACTGTGCAAATCGAGCATTTCAGACACTGCTCGAAATTGTTTGTGCTTATGTTGCTTAATTGTGTTTCGTTTGCCATGTCGTTAGTCATTTTAAAATGTTGTTTGCAACCTGCAGTGCAGTGAGCAGCGACACTCCTGTGCCGTCGCCTCGCTTGAGCGAGTTGTGGCCGCTGAGCACTGAGCCGGCGGCATATAAGTTGTCAATCACTTTGCCGCCCAGGCTCACGCGGAGCTTGTCGTCAGTCTTCACTCCATATTCCTGATAGGCTTGGGCGTCAAACACATTCTCGCTTGTCCAGTCGGTGCGGGTGGCCGACGCGTCAACGTCGAGGCCGAACACCGTCTCCCACACTTTCTGATAGTTGGAGCTGAGGCCGCGGCTCATAAACGAGCCGGTGGCGAGCACAAACGTGTCGGCGGTGAGCTTGGTGTCCTCAAGGTTCACGGTCTCGATGCTCTCAAGGCGCGAGCCGTTGAACTTGCCGCCATTCACAGTGTCACCGGCCAAATAGGTGCCGCCAAGTGCGGTGAAGCGCTTGCGCAGTAGGGTCTCGGTGCGCACTCCGGGTACCGACGGGGGCAGTGTGGCCACCAGTTTCAGCGGCTTTGCCACAAGTTTGGTGAGTGTGGTGACGCCTTGGGCATCAGCAATGCCGAGCACTGCTGGCAGCAGCACGGCGTCTTCCTTGCCGTCGAGCACATTGTTGATGGCGGCTGCCACTTGCTCAATCTCGCCAGGGCGCGCAAGCACTTTGGCGATGTTGGTGGCGCGCATCTCGCTCGGGCTGCGTCGTGCCACGTCGAGTGCCTCGGTGGTCACTGTCTTGATTGTGCACTTGGCGCCCAGACGCTCCACTGCGTCGGCCACGAATGCCACGGGGAAGTCGAGATATCCGTTGATGTTGACCAGCGTCACGCTCTTGTAGGGCAGGGCGGTGGCGTCGGTGAGTGTGAGATAGTCGTTGATTGTGAGCCATGCCGGCTTAACCACGCCCATGGGCGACAGGCGGTAGTGGTTGTGTTGTGCGTCGCCGGTTACGGCAAGGCCTGCGCGAGTGAGCAGCTCCTTGGCCTCGGCTGCTGTGGCGGCCACGTCGGTCACACGGCTATAGGGGTGTGATTTGTCCAGTTGGGCTATGGCCTCAATGGGGGCTTTCACGTCGTTGCCTTGCTCGTCGCTGCCAAGCAGGTCGAACGAGCCCGAGTTAAAGTGCAGCGTGCTGTGGCCGGCAGCCACGAGAGCCACTTTCTTGCCGGCCTCGGCCAGCTTAATGCCTGCGGTGAGGCCGCTTAGGCCTCCACCTATTATAATAGAGTCAAACTTCATTTCTCAACCTCCTCCTTTTTGTCGACAAATTGGTTAAGGCCGCATAAGCCTTGGTAAATAGTAGCTGTGAGCTGTGCCTCGCGCAGGGTGTCGCCCCATGCCACAGGCATCATGCCCTTCCAGCGCTCGTTGATGAAGTCGGCCAGGTCGGCGCCGCTCTTCTTGGTGTCGCCGCTCTCTTTGCCCAGCACGCAGGCTGCGCGGCAGGCGCAGAGCTCGCCTTGGCAGGTGCCCATGCCCACGCGTGTGCGGCGGCGCAGGTTGATGAGGTTATGCACATGCAGCTTGTTGATTGCATATTTTACTTCGCCCACAGTCACCTCCTCGCATTCGCACACCAGCGAGTCATCTTCGCTGTTGCCGCTCGGAACCTCGGTCGTGAGGGTGCCGTGGCGGCCCTCGGCTGCCTTCTGCGAGTAGCTGTAGGTCTTGTATTGCTCTTCGTCGCGCGGCTCTGATCCTGGCAGTGGCGTGGTTGCCGTCTCGCACTTCTTGTCCACGTTGAGCTTCTTGCAGGCAAGGTCGGTAGCGATCTCGGCCATTAGGCGGTAGGTCATCATCTTGCCGCCGGTGATGGTGATGAAGCCGGCCATGCCGTCGCGGGTCTCATGGTCGAGGCACACAATGCCTCGGCTGATGCTGCGGCCGCTCGGGTCGTTGTCGCTGGCCACAAGCGGGCGCACGCCTGCGTAGGCTCGCAGGATGCGTGTGGTGGCAAGGCTCGGTGCAAGTTTCTCTCCCTCGGCCATCAGTATCTCCACTTCTTCGGGGGTTACCTTCATGTGGTCACATTCCTCAAACGGCACGCGGTCGCTCGTGGTGCCTATCACGCACACTGTGTCGTCGGGCACCAGAATGTCGGCATTGGCGGGTTTGCGGCAACGGTTGATCACCATGTTGTTGACGCGGTGGCCGAAGATGAGCAGGGCTCCCTTGGCAGGGAACATGTTGACCGTGATGCCGGCCTGCTTGGCCACCAGGTGACCCCAGATGCCTGCGGCATTGATGGTGAGGCTTGCGCGCACTTCACTCATCTCGCCGTTGTGGTTGTTGCGCAGCTTGACGCCCACGCAGCGGCCTTGCTCCACTATCAGCCCTGTCACCTCGTGGTATGTGAGCGTGTCGGCCCCGTGCAGGCGCGCGTCGACCACATTGGCTGTGGTGAGGCGGAAGGGGTCGATCGAGGCATCGGGCACACGCACAGCACCTATCAGGGTGGGGTTGACGGCTGGCTCGAGCCGGCGGGCCTCGGCCGGGTCGATGATGTCGGCACGGATTCCTGCCTTGAGACACGATTCCACAAACTTGGCCTGGTAGGCCAAGTCGTCTTCTGGCAGTGTGATAAACAAGCCGTCGGTCTCATCGACGCAGTGACGCGCAATCTTGCGCAGAGTCATGTTCTCTTTGATGCACTCTTCTGCCGACTCTCCATCGGTTACGGCATATCGTGCACCGCTGTGCAGCAAGCCGTGGTTGCGGCCTGTGGCGCCGTAAGTGAAGTCATACCGCTCTACGAGCAGCACGCTCAATCCGCGCATGGCACAGTCACGGGCGGTGCCGGCACCTGTGATGCCGCCACCGATCACGATGACATCGTAATTTTTCTTTATGTTAAAACTCATCACCTAATTTGTTTTTAGTTTATTTCTTAAGGTTCTATATTATCCAGTTTCGCGCAAAAGGGAAACGGTGTGTGTTTCTTTCGTAACATTTCCCGTTTTGTTTCACAACAAAAGTAATTATAAATATCTAACCAACAAAATTTTTTGCGTTTTTTATTTTAATAATGAGCGAATGTGGCTTTTTCCTTTTTTTCGACTTTAGCCTGTCCTCTCGGCTATGCGAAAGGTAAAATGAAACTTTTTCGGCTTTTGCCGAGGCGTAAACTTTCATTATCGGTAAATATTGATTAATTTTGCGATGAAACGTTGCCTCTGAGCGCTTGAGAAGCGTTGCGGCTGAAAAGATCTCCGTCGTTGCTCCGTTTTTTTAATCTTGATTTTACTAACCTGCGTCGCGTCGGCCTCAATGCTTAGAGGGGGCTCCACACGCCATCATACATGCTATTACGACAATGACCAAAGAACAGCGTCATGCTTTTATCCTCGACAACCTGCTGAAAAGCGGTTCGATTCTCGTGTCGGATCTCGCCCGGCTGCTGTCGGTGTCATCGGTTACTATTCGCAAAGACCTCACTGAACTCGAGAAGGCCGGCAAGTTATACCGCAGTCACGGCAAGGCCATTCTGCTCAATCCATTCACCAACAACCGCTCGGTCAACGAGAAGGAAAAACTCTCGGCCGTGGAGAAAGACAGTATAGGCCGTGAGGCTGCCAAGCTCATAGCCAACGACGACTCGATTATCATAGCTTCGGGAACCACGGTGCATGCCCTTGCGCGCAACATCATACCCCAACATCGCCTTACCGCCGTGACCGCCTCAATTGAGGTCGCCCAAATCCTGGCCCAGGACGAGAATATCGACATCCTGCAGCTCGGCGGCATGTTGCGCCATAGCAGCCTGTCGGTAGTTGGGCACTATTCACGCATGATTCTGCAGAACTGCTCGTTCTCAAAACTGTATATCGGTGTCGACGGCATCGATTTCGACTTCGGATTCTCAACGACCGATATGCGTGAGGCGGAGCTTAACCGTGAGATGATGGCAGCAGCGCAAAAAACCATAGTACTCGCCGACTCTACCAAATTCGGCCGTAGGGGGTTCGCCAAAATCGGCAACCTTGATGAGATCGACCTCATCATCACTGATTCGAGGGTGTCTCCCGCAGTAGTCAAGCAAATAGAGGAACTCGGCATCGACCTTATCGTGGCAAAATAACCGCACTGGAGCGCTGTGCATGGCCTCCTGGGCTCTGCCGTCCTCTCTCTCACTCACGTAGAACCGTTTTTCGCCAAACTGAAAGAATCGTTAAAAATCAACATATAATATCCGATATGCCTAAACTGCTCAGCCGGTCATTGGCACTAGTCATTATGGTGGTTGCCACCGTATTGCCCGGCAGGGCTGCGAGTGTGCAAAGCCATCTCTCGGCCATTGACCGCGAATGCGCCGTGAGCGGCATAAAGGGACGCCCCGAAATGCGCGCCGTCGACTCGCTGTTACGCTTGCCCGCATCAATGGTGACGCGCAAGTCACTGCTCGATGCCTCGTTCAAGACCTTGTCGGCGCTCAACCGGTCGCACTCTTTTGGCGTTGCCATGCACATCGGCTCGTCGATCGTGCCGATGCTCAGCGAGGACTTGGGCAACAATGGCGAAGAACTGCAACTTTACATCTATATTCTCGACGAATTGGGCTCGGCATGCAGCGCCATGGGCATGCAGTCGCAACTGTGCGATACCTACATCAGGGCCCTTACAATAGCCCGCGCCCACGACATGAATGACGAGGAAGCCATCCTGCTCAACAACATGGGCACCGTCTATTCTGGCATGGCCGATTGGACAAAGGCCACTGAATGCCTGAACAAAGCCATTGAAATCAATGAGGCCAGCCGGAATGTGCAACGCCTTTTTGTGAACTATAACAATCTTTCGGGTGTGATGGTGGCACAAGGTAACTTTGACAAGGGCCTTGAGCTGGCCTACCTCGCCCTGCATCAGCTCGACGGGGCCAACCGGCCCGACATGGAGATGCTCATGCAACGCAACATTTGCAGCATTTACCGCAAAAAAGGACAAACACGCATGGCTCTCGGAATGATCCAGAAAATACTCGCTTATCAGCAGGCTCACAATCAGCGTGCTTACCTTGCCGATTCTTACCGCCTTGCGGGCGCGATCTATGCCGATGCCGGCCGCCCCGACTCGGCGCTTGCCTGCTATGAGCAGGCGCTCGGTGTCAACGGCATCAACACACCGGTCGACCAGCGCATAGTCCTGCTAGGCGCGATCGCCGACGTGTGTGCCTCTACGGGCGATTATGCCCAGGCCTACCGGTCGATGAGTCTGATGACTGCTCTCCGCGACTCGGTGTCCAACCTTGAGCAGTCGAGCCGCACACAAGTGATGTCTGACCTGTATGCCAACGAGCAGCGCTACATCGACGAGGTCGACAATCTGCATAAGTGGCGGTCGGGACTGTGGTGGGCAATGGCTCTTATTGCCATTGTTCTTACAGGCTTCGTTTTGCTCTGGCGACGCACCGAGCACCGCACTGCCCAGCGTAAGCTCGATGCTGAGCGGAAAAACGCTGCCGATGCCAATGCCAAGCTGCAGCAGGCCGAGCAGCGCCATGCGCAAGAGACGCGTGCCCTTGTTGACCGCATCGAGGCTCTCGAGGACGATGCGCGCCGCACAGCGGCCGAGTCGCTCGGACAAAACCTTGAGGCGGCACGCAATGCCGAATATGTGGCCGCCATCAACAGTCAGTTAAAGGCCACGTTGTTAAAACTCAGTCCAAAGAGTGCCGAGGCGCGCGCCAAGATTCGTGAGCTGATAGCCATGACCGCCAGCTATAATGATAATGGTATAGGCGACTTCCGGGAGGTGTTCGGTAAGGTTTATCCGTCATTTTTCGACCACATTATAGAGCGATACGGTGATCTCACTCCAAAGGAGATGCGCCTGTGTGCCCTGCTTAGGCTCGGGTTGTCGACCAAGAGCATTGCCGATATCACATTCCGTGAGGTGCGCAGCGTGGAGTCGGCGCGCAACCGTCTCCGCAAGAAGTTCGGCCTTCAGCAGCAAGATAATCTGATTACATTCTTGCACCAATTTTAGTTGTTGAAATAATAAAGTGCAATATCATTGGCTTGTAAAATTACGTTTTATAATTGCCGCACTTTCTAAGCAGGTGGTTTTTTAATTCTTGTTGGGAAATTTAATCATTTGTACTATAAATTATTACACTATTATGCCGTAGTGTTTTTCGGGCTCTATTTGTGGCCTCGCAGTAGTAATTG
>CAVIEK010000098.1:0-8885 GCA_963641805.1 Bacteroides fragilis | reverse complement strand
TGTTTTTCATGCATTTACGCCTCAAAACGTTGCACTTCTATTTGGATTCTGCACGGCAGGAAAGGAAATGCAAAATATTGTGATCAATCAGATGTTATTTTCAGAACTTATTGTTAATTTTGAGGGGCTTTCAAGGCCATGCCGCAGGTAGACAAATCCATGAATGAGAAAAGCTGGCCGGCATCTCTTAAATTACGACATATTTTACTATGGCTGATTTTACGACACACACACGCTGCCTCTTTAAGGCAAGAGTATCTGAATTCCTTGCGATGCGACCTGCCGAGGTATTGGGAAACATCGTTACGGCTTTTCATGGCGTAGACCAGACCACGACCAACGAGGCTTGGCAAGGTGAGATTGAAATAATGCAAGATGTGCTTAAACCCTGGCATGACGATGCCCATGCCCATGTGTTTTTTGAGTACGACATCCCACGGCTTGGCAAACGCATAGATGTGGTGCTGTTGATAGGAGGAATGGTTTTTTGCCTCGAATTCAAGGTGGGCAAAAAGGAAGCTCTGCAAGCCGATGTTGAGCAGGTTCTCGACTATGCCCTAGATTTGAAGAACTTTCACCTGTATAGTGCCGACCGTCCCATAGTCCCCATCCTGATACCCACAGAGTATGCGCGCACATCGTCGCTTATCGTTGCTTCGGCCTACGATGATGATATCTACAACCCTCTGATTTCGGGAAAAAACACCCTTCAAGGCATTATAAAGAAGGTGCTTGAGGCCGGTGCCACATCATTCGACCCCGACAAGTGGGGCGACAAGTGGTTGATTAGCCCATATACCCCTACGCCTACCATCGTGGAGGCAGCTCGCACCCTCTATGAGAACCATTCTGTCGACAACATTACGCGCCATGAGGCCGATAAGGTGTCGACCGACACTACCATAAGCTACTTGCTCGACATCATTGACCGCAGCAAGGCCAACGGCGACAAGAGCATCTGTTTCGTTACCGGAGTCCCGGGAGCCGGGAAAACACTCGTGGGGCTTGATGTCGCCATCAAGCAGTCGTATAAAGACGGTGAGATGGACAGGGAGAACGGAGCCGTATACCTTTCGGGCAACGGTCCGCTGGTGGCTGTGCTCACTGAGGCTCTTGCGAAGGACAACAAAAAAAAGTGTGACTTGCGCGGCGAGAGGAAAAATCTGTCTGATTCCCGGCGAGAGGTCAAGGAATTCCTGCAGATGATACATCGCTACCGCGACAATATGCTTGCCAAAATCAAAATTCCAGTCGAGAATGGGCAACTCGAGATTGATCCCGATAAAGCCGTCAGGGTGGGGCAGTCGGGCTACGGCGAGGTGGAGCATGTGGCCATTTTCGACGAGGCGCAACGGTCGTGGACACACAAGCGGCTGGCCGACTATCTGAAGCGTGGAGGTACTTACGGCAATAAGCTTAAAGTGCCCAATTTTCCTGTCTCAGAAGCCTCGTTCCTCATTTGGTCGCTTGATCAGCGCCGTGACTGGGCCGTAATAATATGTCTTGTGGGCGGTGGCCAGGAAATCAATACAGGAGAGGCCGGAATAGCCGAGTGGGTCAATGCCTTGAACACGGAATACACCCATTGGAAGGTGTATATATCAGACAAACTCACCGAGAAGGAATATGCCGAAGGCCGTGTGAACGAGCTGTTAAGCCACAATGCCAACGCCACGTTCTCGTCAGACTTGCACTTGGCGGTGAGCCTGCGCTCGTTCCGGGCCGAGACACTGTCGGCGTTCGTTCACTCGCTACTCTCGGTTGACGATACTGCCAGAGCCTTGTATGTCGACGTGAAGAGTAAAGGTTATCCAATATGCCTGACACGAGATATCGAAGCGGCCAGGCGGTGGCTGCGGGCCAAGACGCGTGGCTCACAGCAGTCGGGGATTCTCGTTTCGAAGGTCGCTGCCCGGTATAAGCCGCAAGCAGTCAATGTGCTTGCGTCGGGCGACGAGAATGCGGTTCACTGGTTTCTGGAGGACAAGGACGATGTGCGCTCGTCGAATTACCTCGAAGAGGCAGCCACCGAGATTCAGGTACAGGGCTTGGAACTTGACTATGCCTGCATCTTGTGGGATGCCGACATGCGGTTTGCCGACGGCAATTGGCAGTACTACAAATTCAACGGTAAAAAGCGATGGATTCCAGAGAAGAATGATGAGGCACGCAAGTATATGCTCAACGCCTACCGCGTGCTGCTCACACGTGCGCGTCAAGGCATCGTAATTTGTGTCCCCAACGGCAACCCGAGAAAAAACTCTGAGGGATTCCCCGAAGACTCAACACGCTTGCCTGAATATTACGATGGCACATTCAACTACCTGAAAAGCCTCGGTTTAGACATCATCTGACATAGGAGGAATGTTCATGCCACAACGGCCGCTATGGTGCGTTGCCTACTGTCGTGAAGGCCGCTCACCACGATCGGGCGGGAAGGTTTCCTGTCCTTGGCGACGTAACAGAGCTCGCGTTGCAAACCACGTTGTGCAGACGTCCCGTCGTAGCATGAATCGCACTCTGCAAACTTTACCACATCTTTATATTAATTAACGCGTTGGCCATGCTTGGGTTGGGCATAAAAAATTACCTTTGCACAAATAAAAAATCATTATTGAAAACAACAAAGGAAAAATACTACTGAAACTATGAGCGAATCTGTTAACATCAGAGAGTTAAACGACTTAATCGCAAGTAAGAGTAATTTTGTGAACCTGGTGACACAGGGAATGGATCAGACCATTGTGGGCCAGAAACATCTGGTCGACTCGTTGCTGATAGCCCTGCTCGCCAATGGCCACATCTTGCTTGAGGGCGTGCCTGGTTTGGCCAAGACATTAGCCATCAAGACCTTGGCCCAAATTATCGATGCCAAGTATAGCCGCATACAGTTCACCCCCGACTTGTTGCCTGCCGATGTGGTGGGTACCATGATCTACAGCGCCCAGAAGGAGCGTTTCGAGGTGAAGCCTGGTCCCGTGTTTGCCAACTTCGTGCTGGCCGACGAGATCAACCGTGCCCCGGCCAAGGTGCAGAGTGCGCTGCTCGAGGCCATGCAGGAGCGCCAAGTGACCATCGGTGACCAGACCTTCAAACTCGACGACCCGTTCCTGGTGATGGCCACGCAAAACCCCATTGAGCAGGAAGGTACCTATCCGTTGCCTGAGGCTCAGGTCGACCGCTTCCTCATGAAAGTGGTGATAGGTTATCCGAACAAGGCCGAGGAACGTCAGATCATACGCATGAACATCGACGGCCAAAGCGCTAAGGTGCAGCCGCTCGTGAGCCCCAAGGAAATAATAGAGACGCGTTCGATTGTGAACCGCATCTACATTGATGAGAAGATAGAACGCTACATTGTCGACATCGTGTTTGCCACCCGATTTCCTACCGACTATGGCTTGGCCGACCTGGCCAATATCATCTCGTTTGGAGCTTCGCCTCGTGCATCGATAAGCATGGCTTTGGCCGCACGCGCCTATGCCTTCTTGCGCGGACGCGGATATGTGATCCCCGAAGACGTGCGTGCTGTGTGTCACGATGTGATGCGCCACCGCATCGGACTGAGCTATGAAGCCGAGGCCAACAACATCAGCGCCGATGAGGTTATAAGCCAAATCCTTGACAAGATAGCGGTGCCCTGATGGGCATGGGCCAGTCCGCCTCTCCTGTGTGTGATGTCTCACACGCGCTTTGGCGGGCGAGAAAAGCCGGCCCGGAGATACTGTGCCGGCCAAAGGCAATTTTAACCAAATCATCACGATTATGGATTCTAACGAACTGCTCAAGAAAGTCCGCAAAATCGAAATCAAGACCAAGGGACTGTCGCAAAACATCTTTGCCGGCGAATACCATTCGGCCTTTAAGGGACGTGGTATGACCTTCAGCGAAGTGCGCGAGTACCAGTATGGCGACGACGTGCGCGATATCGACTGGAACGTGACTGCCCGCCATAACCGCCCCTACGTTAAGGTCTACGAGGAAGAACGCGAGCTCACCGTGATGCTGCTCGTCGACGTGTCGGGAAGCAAGAATTTCGGTGCGGTGGGCGTCGACAAGAGCGATATGATTACCGAGATAGCCGCCACATTGGCGTTCTCGGCCATCCAAAATAACGACAAGGTGGGCGTGCTGCTCTTCTCTGACCGCGTTGAGAAATTCATTCCGCCGCAAAAGGGACGCAAGCACATTCTGCTGCTCATACGCGAGCTTCTCAACTTCGAGCCCGCGAGCCGTGGCACCAACATCAGTCTCGCTCTCGAATACCTAACCGGAGCAATCAAGAAACGTTGTGCCGCATTCCTCATATCTGATTTCATCGACGGCAACGACTACTACCGTGCCATGTCGATAGCCGGCCGCAAGCACGACCTTACCGCCATACAGGTGTATGACAAGCGTGAGGCTCAGTTACCCGATGTGGGGCTGATGAAGGTGGCCGACGCTGAGACTGGTGCTGAGCGTTGGGTCGACACGGGCTCAAAACGAGTGCGTCAGGCCTACGACAAATGGTGGTATCAACGACAGCTTAACATGAACGAGACGTTGCAACGCTGCCGCGTAGATATGGCTTCGATTTCAACAAGCGATGACTATGTGAAGTCGCTGATGGGGCTTTTCCAACGCCGAGGCGTGACCCGTTAAGACCGTTTTGCGACCCGGTCCACTGGCCAGCCGGAGCCTGTGGACCCGTCATAGTAAAATAGCCGGCATGGTAAATATAGAATAGACAATGAACGTAAGATACATCGCACTGCTTAGACGTCACATGATAGCCGTCGTGCTTGCCCTTGTAGGGACGGCGGCGGCTTTTGCCGCACCCGCCACGCTCAAGGCGAGGCTCGACACCGCCGTGCTGACGATGGGGCGCACCACCACACTCAGTCTCGAACTGGTGCAGGACAAGGGTGCCAGGGGGGTGTTCCCTCTTGATACATCCGACACTATTACTTCGGCAGTGGAGATTGCGGCACGCCCAAAGCCCGACACAGTGAACCTTGGCAACAACCGCATCCAAATCAACAAGCGGCTCATTGTGCAGGCGTTTGACTCGGGCGTGTATGTACTGCCCCCCGTGCTCTATATCGCCGGCACCGATACTGTTGCTTCCGACCGTGTCACGCTCAAGGTAGTGCCGGTCAAGGTGAAGCAAGGCGACGAAATAGTCGACTTCAAACCCGTTGAGGAAATCCCGTCGAAATTTCTTGACTGGCTCCCCGACTTTGTGACCGATTACTGGTGGGCATTCCTTTTTGCTTTTCTGTTGCTTGCTTGCTGCGCGGCAGCCTATGGCCTGTGGTGGCGCAAGGGCATCAATCCATTGAAACCCGAGAAAAAGCGCCTGCCGCCCTACGAGGAGGCTGTGCAGCGTCTCGAGGAGCTCAAGCAGCGCCAGTTGTGGCAGAATGGCGAGGACAAGGAATATTATACCGTGCTTACCGACATCCTGCGTGACTACATCTTCAGGCGCTTTGAAATCAATGCCGTGGAGATGACAACCACCCAGATTGTGGCCACATTGAAGAAAAACGATGAGACTCGTGCCGTCAACGAGCAGTTAAGTGAAATTCTGGCTATGGCCGACTTTGTGAAATTTGCCAACGTGAAGCCCATTGCCGACGACAATGAGATGGCTTTCACCCGTGCGCGCCAGTTTGTCGATCACACACGCCCGGTCGAGACTCCTGCCGACGGTAAAGCCGATAAAGCCGCCACTGATGGCACAATACCGTCTGCCGAAGGGCGGGGAGAGGAGGCCGACCGATGATGGAACTCATGCATCCTGGCCTGCTTTGGCTGTTTCTCATCTATGTGCCGCTTATAGCGTGGTATGTGTGGAAGCACCGTGTGGCGCAACCGTCGATGCGGTTGTCTACAACTCACCCGTTCAGCACTATGGGCACGAGTTGGAAGGCTTTGTTGCGCCACGTGATGTTCGGTGTGCGGCTGCTCGCCATTGGCTGCCTGATCATAATTCTGTGCCGTCCGCAGTCGCGCGACAGCTGGTCGACCTCTGAGACCGAAGGCACCGACATCGTGATAGCTCTCGATGTCTCCACCAGTATGCTTGCCAAAGACTTCAAGCCCGACCGTTTTACTGCCGCCAAGGAAGTGGCATCGCAGTTTGTGACCGAGCGTCCCAACGACAACATAGGCCTCGTGATATTTGCTTCCGAGGCATTCACGCAGGTTCCCATGACCACCGACCAGGCCGCAATCGTCAACGCGATCAACAACATATCCATGGGCGTGCTTGAAGACGGCACCGCCATTGGCGACGGCATAGCCACAGCCATCAATCGCATCAAGGGCGGCAAGGCAAAGTCAAAGAGCATTATCCTACTCACAGATGGCAGCAACAACACTGGCGTTGTGGCTCCAGTCACCGCAGCCCAGATAGCACAGAAATATGGAATAAAGATTTACACCATAGGCGTGGGTACCAACGGCAACGCCATGTGCCCAGTGGCCATGTATAACGGTGTGCTGCAATACCAGTCGCTCCCGGTGGTGATCGACGAGGCCACCTTGCGCAAGATAGCATCAACCACAGGCGGAACCTACTTCCGTGCCACCAACAAAGGCATGCTCAAGAGTATATTCAAGGAAATCGACAAGTTAGAGAAAACGCGCATGGACGTGCGCAACTTCAGTCATGCCGAAGATGCCTATATGCCCTGGGCCCTGCTGCTGCTACTGCTTGTGTCGCTCGACATTATAGTCAAGTATACAGTGCTCCGCAATGTGCCTTAGCACACCCCACGCTATTGCCTATTGTAGTTTAAGAATTGAGAGAATAACAAATGTTTAGTTTTGCAAATCCAGAATATCTATACTTGCTGTTGCTTGTGCCGCTCTTTGTGGGCTTGTTCCTGCTCTCGAGATGGATGCGCAAGCGCAACCTTAACCGCTTTGGCCGGCCGCAACAGGTGGAGCGGCTCATGCCCGACGTGTCGCGCTACAAGCCGTGGATAAAGCTCACAATCGAAATGCTTGTGGTGGCAATGGTGGCGCTCATTCTGGCACGGCCAAGGGCCGGAGCCACAAAGGCCACTTCGAGCCTCAACGGCATTGAGGTGATGATAGCGGTCGATGTGTCAAACTCAATGCTCGCCTCAAGCACCGACGACCAGCAAGGTGTGAGCCGTCTGCAGCAGTCGAAACTCATCCTCGAGAAACTCATCGACCGTCTTAACAACGACAAGGTGGGACTGATAGTCTTTGCCGGCAACCCTTACATGCAGATGCCGCTCACGGGCGATGCACAGTCGGCCAAACTCTTCCTTAACGACATCAACACCAGCATGGTGCCTACGCAGGGCACGGCGATAGGCGCCGCCATCAATATGGCCATGAAGGCCTTTCCCAAGCAAAGTAAGGCGCAAAAGGCCATCATTGTGATCACCGACGGCGAGAACCACGAGGACGATGCCGTGGCAGCAGCATCTGAAGCCCACAATGCAGGTGTGCAGGTGAGCGTGATGGGGGTGGGGTCCACAAAGGGCGCCCCAATCCCGGTTGACGGCGATGGCGGCTATTTGCGCAACGACGAGGGCGAGGTGGTCAACACCGCTCTCAACGAGGAAATGGCGCGTAAGGTGGCTGAGGCCGGTAAGGGCGTGTATCTCAACGGCAACGATGCCGACGCGGTCGAGACTCTCACCGAGGCTCTGTCGAAACTCGCCAAGACGAGTATGGCGCAAGTGAGCTACAGTAAGCACGATGAGCAATTCCCCGTGTTTGCATGGATAGCGCTTGTGCTTATGGTGATGGGCATTCTCGTGCTCGACCGTAAAAATCCGTTGCTCAAAAAATACAACTTTTTCTCAAAAACAGAAAAAAACACTCAAAAATGAAACGCCTCAATATTTTGCTTTCTGCCTGGTGCCTTTGCATGGCAATGATGGCTGGCCTTCCGGCCAACGCCTATGCTTCCGGCCACACGGCCGAGACAGCTTCGGTGAAGCAGGAGCGCAACCACATACGCAGCGGCAACAAGCTCTATAATGCCAAAAAATATGCCGAGGCCGAGGTGGAATACCGCAAGGCCATTCAAGCCAACCAACGGTCGGTGGTGGGGCAATACAATCTGGCTTTGGCTTTAATTCGCCAGGCTGGCGGAGACACCAAGGGCAAGGACGATCCTGCCGTTCAGGCAGCTCAACTCTTCATGAATGTGGTTAAGGCCACCGACGGCAACAAAATGCTGCAATCGAGAGCCTACCACAATTTGGGCAATATAGCTTATGGCTCTCAGCGATATGAGGAAGCCATTGAGCATTACAAGAACGCCTTGCGGCGCAATCCCGCCGACGAGGATGCACGCTATAATCTGCGAAAGGCGCAACTCAAGCTTCAGGAACAGAAGCAGAACAAAAACAATAACAACAACGACAAAAACAAGAACAACGATAAGAAGGATAACGACAAGCAGAAACAAAACCAAAACCAGCAAGATCCGTCGAAGCAAAACCAAAACGACAAGCAGCAACAGCAGCAGGGAGGAATGAGTCAGCAGAATGTCGACCAAATCCTCAAAGCCATGCAAGACGAGGAACGCGCCACGCAGCAGCGCATGAATGCCGCCCGCCAGCAGATGCAGCGCGGAGAGCGCGAGCGCACACGCAACAAGTGGTGACACTCTTGTGCCGGCGGGAGCCACGTTGCAACTGTGCCGGCTGTGTCGCCCACAAAAAAGTTTCTGTAAAGCGTATCAGCTACTTATTTTTATTTTATGAAAAGGATTATATTTCCAATATTGTGTGTCGTTGTCATTGTGACTGCGTTCGCTGCCGCAGCGGCAACCACATTTACCGCACACGCGCCTGAAAAGGTGACGGTAGGCAATCCGTTCAACGTGGTGTTTGTGCTTGAGAACGGCAGCG
>CAVIEK010000097.1:0-8914 GCA_963641805.1 Bacteroides fragilis | reverse complement strand
GCCACATAGTTGGCTGCCCACTCTGATACTTTCTCGTAGTCGGGTTCGATAATCAGTCTCATAGTTTGTTTTTAAATTTTATTAATGAATTTTCAGACTTTTATTTCTAATTGCAAAGTTACGGAAAAAATAATTGATTTACCGCCCGGCCGCACCTTTATGTGTCACATATAACATTTTTTACACTTAACCACCCCTACACGGTTACACAAGGCAAATGCTCGCCGCCTACGCCCTAGACACCGCGGGCAAATCGGCAGTCAAAACGCAGCCGCAACAATTACGGTAGCCCTTTTTGTCACAGGAGTAGCCACGACATATTTCGGCAGTCAATTTTTATGCGTAACTTTGCACATAGAATCATTAAATGAACCAGCACAAACAACTAAATCACAATAGAGTATGAACAAAAACGGCAACACCCCTCTCATTCTGGTATGCAACGACGACGGCTACACAGCCGGCGGAATCAAAGCACTCACATCTGTAGCACGCGAGATGGGCGAGGTGGTGGTAGTGGCTCCACAACTGCACCAAAGCGGAATGTCGTCGGCAATAACTGTGGGGAAGCCGCTGCGCGCCAAGCGGTGCATCAAAGAGCCAGGTCTCACGGTTTATGCGGTCGACGGCACTCCGGCCGACTGTGCGAAACTGGCATTCAACGAGTTGCTCGACGACCGGCAGCCCCAACTGTTGGTGTCGGGCATCAACCATGGCTACAATGCCGGCAATAGCGCCATCTACAGCGGCACCATGGGAGCTGTGTTTGAGGGCTTGTTCCACCGGGTCACGAGCATCGGCTTCAGCTACGGTGACTACAGCCCCGAGGCCGACTTCGGGAAATGCCTGCCGTGGGTGAGGCAGATAATGCGGCGCACGCTTGAGGGCGGATTGCCGCACGACGTGTGCCTAAACGTGAACATACCGCTCACCGACGCCGAGATAAAGGGCATCAAGACCACCACTGCGGCGGCCGGCCACTGGGTACGCGAATATGAGCGACGTACCGACCCATTCGGACGTGACTACTACTGGATGACCGGCACTTTCGAGCGCGACGACCCCAACGACGCCGAAAGCGACTACTATTGGATGGAACGCGGATGGGTGAGCGTGACACCATGCCAGGCCGACCAGACGTGCCGCAATGCGATGCCCGCCATAGCAGAGCTGCTCAAAAGCTGATGCTCAAATGCCGAAACAGAAATAAAGAATCAATTACAATCAAGACATTTTTTTTACAATTATGAGAAGTTTAATGAAATCGGCCATCATTGCCGCCACCGCCGTTATCGCAATGGCCATTGGGAGCTGCTCGGCCAGCAAAGGAACCGCAACCACCATTAAAGTCAACGGGTCATGGGCCATTACCGAAGCATGCGGAGTAAGCACTGCCAAGGGAATGAGCCCAGCCGAGATAACATTTGAGGGCAACAAGGTGCACGGATGTACCAGCATCAACAACTTCTTCGGCGACTACAAGCTGAGCGGCAACAAGATTCAGTTGACCAACGTGGGCATGACACGGATGATGGGACATCCAATCGAGGTGGAAGATGCCGTGACACAAGCACTAAACTCGGCAGCCACAGTAAGCGGCAACGGCGACTCGGCCACCATAAGCGACGCCAGCGGCAAGGTGGTGATGCACCTGAAACGCAAATAAGCCGCTACAGAGGCCCATATGTGACGCTTATTTTGTAACTTTGCAGATTGTAGCCGGCCAACGGCCGGATGCGAGCAATCGAGACAGGAAACGACACGATTGGAACAAAAAGAACGTACATACACATATCACACAGTAACGAGAACATGGAAAGAAAGGTAAGAGTGCGCTTCGCACCGTCGCCCACCGGACCACTCCACATTGGTGGAGTGCGCACTGCGCTATACAACTATCTGTTTGCACGCCAGAATCACGGCACAATGATTCTGCGCATTGAGGACACCGACTCCAACCGCTTCGTGCCCGGTGCCGAAGACTATATCAACGAGGCGTTGGCATGGCTTGGCATAGGCATCGACGAGGGCGTGCGCGAAGGAGGCAACTATGGTCCCTACAAGCAGAGCGAGCGCCGCGACATCTACCGCAAATACGTGAGGCAACTTCTCGACAACGGCAAAGCCTATATCGCCTTCGACACCCCGCAAGAGCTTGAGACAAAGCGCGCCGAGGTGAAAAACTTCCAATACGATGCCACCACACGCCTTGGCATGCGCAACTCACTGAGCCTGCCGGCCGATGAGGTGAGAGCCTTGATCGACGGAGGCGAGAAATATGTGGTGCGCTTCAAGGTGGAGCCCGACCGCGACATAGTGGTGCATGACTTGATTCGCGGTGATGTGAAAATCAACTCACGCATCATCGACGACAAGGTTCTCTACAAAAGCGCCGACGACCTTCCCACCTACCACCTTGCCAACATAGTCGACGACCACCTGATGGAGGTGAGCCACGTGATACGCGGTGAGGAGTGGCTACCGTCGGCACCACTCCATGTGCTGCTCTACGAGGCATTCGGCTGGGCCGACACGATGCCCGAATTCGTGCACCTGCCGTTGCTACTCAAGCCCGATGGCAAAGGCAAGCTGAGCAAGCGCGACGGTGACCGTCTGGGATTCCCGGTGTTCCCGCTCGAGTGGCACGATCCCAAGAGCGGCGACGTGAGCACCGGCTACCGCGAGAGTGGCTACCTGCCCGAAGCAGTGGTCAACTTCCTCGCGCTGCTCGGATGGAATCCGGGTGACGACCGCGAAATCATGGGCATCGATGAGCTCATACGCGACTTCTCGTTTGAGCACTGCTCGAAGAGCGGAGCCAAATTCGACTTCGAGAAGGCCAAATGGTTCAACCACGAATATCTGATGAACCTCGACGACGCCACACTTGCCGCCGACTTCAAGCCATATCTGGCCCAACACACAGATCCCGCCAAATTCACCGACGACTACATAACACGCGCCGTGGGCACTATCAAGAACCGCATCTCGTTCACCAAAGACATCTGGGACAACGCCCACTTCTATTTCGAGGCACCCACAAGCTATGCCGAGAAAGACGTGCGCAAGCGCTGGAAAGAAGGCATGGCGCAGATTATGGAAGAGCTGATAGACGTGCTCGAGAGCCTGCCCGACTTCAGCGCAGCCACAGCCGAGCCCGTGGTGCTCGGATGGATCAAAGAGCATGACTATCATATGGGCAACGTGATGAATGCCTTCCGCCTCACCGTGGTGGGCGAGTGCAAAGGGCCACACATGTTTGAAATCACCGAGTTGCTTGGCAAAGACGAGACCATAGCCCGCCTACGCCGAGGCATCGAAAACATAAAGCCCGCTGATGCGTAAGCTGCTGCTCACACTGGCAATGCTATGCGGCTTGGCTCTTGCAGCCACAGCCCAGGATGTGGCATGGAGCATCGATTACTCCACCGTGCTCAACAACCGCGAAGGCGGCGACGAGGCCAATCCAGACCAGACATTCTTCTTCGCGCGTCTGTCGCCCGAAGTGGGTGTCGACCTGATGCATGGCCGCCACCAGTTGAGAGCCGGGGTGAGCTGGTATCAGCCCATCAACGATGATTGGGACGGACACAAGATAAGCCCGACACTATACTACCTTTACACCCACCGCCAGTGGCACATGGGCATAGGAGCCATGCCCCGCACCCTGCTGCGCGAGAGACTGCCGCTATACCTGTGGAGCGACTCGATGAGCTACATGCAGCCCAACCTGCGCGGAGCCTTGGTGCAATACACATCAGGAGCGGACTATTGGCAGATGATGCTCGACTGGCGCCAGATGCAGAGCACCAAGCGGCGCGAGGCATTCAATGCCCTGTTCAGCGGACGTTGGTATCCAGGGCGCCACAACGTATGGGTGGGCGGATACCTGCAATATAACCATCTTGCCAAGCGCAAAGGCTCGCCACCCGACGAGGGCGTGAACGACGACGTTACCATCAACCCCCTCGTAGGCATCGACCTAAGCCGACGCACCAAGCTCGACAGCCTCAGCCTCAGAGCGGGAGCCGTGGTACAGATGCAGCGGTCGCGGGCCGATGACAAATGGCTCGCGCCATGTGCCTTTGTGGCTAATGCCACCGTGCAGTGGCGGTGGCTCGGAGCCAGTGAGAACCTGATGGCCGGAAGTGACCTGTATCCACTCTACGACAGGTTTGGCAGCGAGCTCAACCTTGGCGACCCATATTACAGGTCGAAATTCTACAGCCGCACCGATGTGTGGGCAACGATAGTGAGCACACGGTTTGCCGATGTGCGCGCCACACTCACATTCCATGCCACCGACCACACCACGGCATTTTGGCAACAGTTGTCGGTCAGGTTCTACCTTGACCACCACATATGGCGGCACCGCCGCAACGGCAAGTGGCTAAAGGCAGGCCGGCTCGCCAACACCTATTAGCTACGACACGTTATGAGAAAAGACGATAAGCTGAAATTCCCCTTCCACAGTCACTCAAAAAAACTACGAAAATTCCCACAAGACACTAAAAATGACTCCTATATACAACTTTGGCATTAAGGCATACAGGCTCGCCGTGAGGATGGCCTCGCAAAGCAACAAGAAGGCCCGACTCATGCTTGACGGGCAGGCACGCACCATAGCCACACTACGCTCGAAACTCGATCCCAAAGCAAGCCACATATGGATTCACGCGTCGTCGCTTGGCGAATTTGAGCAAGGCCGCCCACTCATCGAGAAAATCAAGGCCGAGCATCCCGAGGCCCACATAGTGCTGAGCTTTTTCTCGCCATCGGGATTCGAGGTGCGAAAAGGCTACGACAAAGTGGATGCAGTGTGCTACATGCCCTTCGATCTGCCTAGTCTCGTAAAGGAATTTCTCGACACAGTGCGTCCGTCGATGGCGATATTCGTGAAGTATGAGTTTTGGGGCAACTATCTGCACGAGCTTAAACGCCGCAATGTGCCCACCTACCTGATTTCGGCCATATTCCGCCCAAAGCAAATCTTTTTCCGTCCATGGGGCGGAATGTTTCGCAGCATGCTGCGCTGCTTCACCACCATCTTTGTGCAAAACGAGGATTCGCGCCAACTGCTCAAGTCGATAGGAGTGACCGACGTTGAGGTGTCGGGCGACACCCGCTTCGACCGCGTGGCCGACATAAAAGCAGCGGCCAAGCGGTTTCCCGTCGTGTCAAAATTCACCGAAGACAGCCGACTGACCATTGTCATGGGCAGCTCATGGCAGCCCGATGAAGACATTGTGATACCCTACTTCAACAGTCACCCCGATGTGAAACTTATTATCGCCCCACACGAATTCGACGACGCACGCCTTGCCATGATCAAGAGCCGCATCAGCCGTCCCGCAGGACTATATTCGCAAGCCAGTGAGGAAACCGCATCCAGTCTCGACTGCCTGATAATCGACTGCTTCGGAATTCTGTCGTCGCTCTACGCCTACGGCCAGATTGCATATGTGGGCGGTGGATTCGGTGCCGGCATACACAATGTGAACGAGGCTGCAGTGTTTGGCATTCCAGTGGTATTCGGCCCGAAATTCGGCAAGTTTCGTGAGGCAAGCGACCTCATAGCCTGCGGAGGGGGCTTCAGCATCACCGGCGACACCGACTTTGAAAGTTTGATCGACACACTTACCCACAGTAGTGAAGAACTGCGCAAACGAGGGACAATAGCAGGCAACTACATAAAGGCACACACTGGAGCTACCGAATTCATCTACACAACCATATTCGGCAACAAGCGCAAGGCTTGATTTCACGTCGTCACCAAAAGCCCGCCGCCCGCATCCGTTAACATCTTTTCGCTATTCCCAAACAAGACAGAGCGGTTTCTTAACATCTTATAACCTGCGCAGCCTGTCACAAATTAGTGGCTAAGCCTAATTTTGCAATGCACAAGCCAAAGGATTAAAGCCATGCCTGACGACAACAACGTACATAAAGAAGAACTACTTAGGGAACTAAACTTTAACGACGTGCCATCGATAAATGGCGTCAGCTACTACGACGGCGAAATGGCGTTTGCCGACGATGCCGTAACACTTCCCTTGCTGGTAAAAGCTTACAAAGTGAACTTCAACCTGCTGGTGTTTTGCCTTGCCGGAAAGCTCAACATACGCGTAGGAGGAAAGCCCTACTGCGTCAGACCCAACGAGGCCTTGCTCGTGAACCCACACAACGTGATAAGCGACATCGAGTTTGCCGATGATTTCCAGTGCAAGATTCTGGGCATCAGCAATGAGGTGGAATACACCTTCATTCACCGCAGCATAATTGACACATTCCTCAACCTTTGCGAGAACCCGCTCTTACACTTCACGCAGGACGAGATGGAGATGTTCAGCAAATACTACGAGCTTGCCCTCTACAAGATTGCGCACCCCAACCTGAGCCATGGCCGCGAGACCAAGCAATGCCTGTTGCGCGCCTATCTGCTTGACATTATCGACAGCGTGAACCGCCACTTGAGCGACGACAACAGCGGAACCCGTATGCTACGCCAGGGCGACAAGATATTCCGCCGGTTCTTGCTGCTGCTCTCGAGCGTGCACAACCAAGAGCGCACAGTCAAGTCGTTTGCCACAGAGTTGTGCGTGACTCCCAAATACCTCACCAGCGTGTGCCGCAGCATCACCGGCCGCACCGCAAGTGAGATAATCACCAGCAACACGGTGAGCCGAGTGCGGCAGCAGTTGCTCTACAGCGACCGCACCATCAAGGAAATCGCAGCCTACATGGGCTTTGACAACCTGTCGTTTTTCGGCAAATTCGTAAAAAAGCACCTCGGCGCATCACCAAATAACTACCGCCGCAACAACCGCTACGGCGAGTGACACAACGGCAAGGCTGCATGCCACACCCACCCCAGGCACGACCGTGCGGGCAGGTCACTTTTTTGTCGGCTCACATTTGCAGACCATGCAATTTATCATTAAATTTGAGCAGACTATTAGTATAAACCTGGTGGAGCGCATTCACCTAAAAGCTTCAATATTATGAGCAGCATGAATTTCTCTCTCAACATCCCCACACATCTGATATTCGGTGCGGGACAACTCTCAAAACTCGCCGACCACGAACTGCCGGGCAAGAAGGCCCTGATAGTGATCTCGGCGGGTGTGTCGATGAAAAAATATGGCTATCTCGACAAGGTGCGCGAGCAGCTTGGCAAGGCCGGCACTGAAAGTGTGGTTTTTGACAAGATTCTCCCCAACCCCGTGAAGCGGCACGTGACTGAAGGTGCAAAGCTATGCCGTGACGAGCAATGCGACTTCATCATAGGGCTCGGCGGCGGCAGCTCGATCGACAGTGCCAAGGCCATTGCCGTAGCGGTATGCAACGACGGCGACTTTTGGGACTACGTGGACAGCGGCAGCGGCAAGGGAATGAAAATAGGACACACGCTGCCCATTGTGGCAATTCCCACTACGGCAGGTACCGGCACCGAAATCGACCCGTGGTGCGTAATCACCGATGAGGACACCAACGAAAAGATAGGGTTCGGCAGCCCCAAGTTGTTTCCCGTATTGTCGGTTGTCGACCCTCTGACTATGGTATCGATTCCGCCCAGGTTGACCGCATATCAGGGCTTCGACGCGTTTTTCCATGCAGCAGAAGGCTATATCAACAGCAAGCGACACACGCCCATTAGCGACATGTATGCACTCGAGGCCATACGACTCCTCGCCAAATACTTGCCTGTGGCAGTGGCAGACGGTTCCAATGTCAAGGCGCGTGAGAAGGTGGCATGGGCAAGCACCCTTGCCGGCATGGTCGAGAGCACAAGCGGCTGCACTGGAGAGCATGCCATGGAACATGCGATGAGCGCGTTTTTCCCGAAACTTCCCCACGGAGCAGGGCTGATTGCCATTTGCCGTGCCTATTACAAGGTTTTCAAGAACGACAGCATGAAGCGCTACATGAAGATGGCCGAGAAGATGACCCAGCAAAAGAGCGCGCGTCCGAGCGATTTCCTCGATGCACTGGATGTGATGTTGCGTGAGTGCAAGGTCGACAACATCAAGTTGAGTGATTGGGGCATCACCCCAGCCGACTTTGACCGTTTTGCCGATAATGCGATCGCCACCGGTGCGGCCATGTTTGACTTCGACCCACGGTTTCTCACCAAAGAAGAGATAATCGACATCTACCAGGCATCGTACAAATAACCTGTGCCTGCACATCTCGGCACAATTGATCAAATCGCACCGGTTGTGGCCGGTGCGATTTTTTTAACGTTTCATCCCGGCAGCAAAATGGCTCGCAGAATCACACACAAGCCACGCCGGCACACGATGCCTCATGAATTGGCAGTACGGCACATGCGGGGAGCGGGTGTTGCATCCCGCGCCAAATCACACAAGTGCGCACAACCTAAGCCCTTTGCTTATACCCGAAAAACACAGACATCACAGCAATTCAGGGCGGTGATATGGTGAGGTGACCTGATGGTCGAAAAGCCAATATGAAGTTCTTTTTTGAGATTTGGTCTTAGTAAAGTGAAGGCAGGAAGATGTTCAAGGCACGTTGTTCTTCATGAAAGACAAACTTTCAGTTCCTTTACACTCAAAAAAAGGATTACTACTCGTCAAGAAGGTTCAATTGATAAGCTTTGCCAATAAGTTCGGCCACATTGCGCGAGAGGGTCTTTCGGAGCAACTGCTTGCGATGATACTGCACCGTGTTAATCGAGATAAAAAGTTTCTCTGAAATCTCGCGGCTATTAAGACCCTTCACAAGGTGTGCAAGCACCTCTCTCTCTCGTTCCGTTAATTCCATTTTGTGGGCTGCCATACGTTAACTATTAATGATGTTATGAATTTATTAACTACAAATTTAACCACACAATTACGTTATTTCCAAATATTTAGAGTGCTTTTCAAGCAAAGTAAATTTAAAACTATAGTTT
>CAVIEK010000096.1:0-9037 GCA_963641805.1 Bacteroides fragilis | reverse complement strand
TTTCAATATTGCATCAAAACCGCATGGCAGACTGCACAAAATGCTCAAAAAAGTGCAACATCTGGCATTTTATGGATATTTTTCTTTAATATTTGAATAATAATTGTTTACTTTGCACGCAAAATTGAATAGAACTCAATTTAGAATTTTACAATAACATTTTAAAACTTATTATTATGTCTGAAATTGCAGAAAGAGTAAAAGCTATCATCGTAGACAAATTAGGCGTTAGCGAATCAGAAGTTACTGAAGAAGCAACATTTGCACAGGACCTCGGTGCTGACTCACTCGACACAGTTGAGCTCATCATGGAATTTGAGAAAGAATTTGACATCCAGATTCCAGACGAGAAGTCAGAGTCAATCCAAACCGTAGGCGACGCCATCAAGTATATCGAAAACGCAAAAGCCTAAACTTTCCACTTTCCACTATACTCAAAATATGGAATTAAAGAGAGTAGTGGTAACTGGGCTCGGAGCCGTAACCCCGCTTGGCCTGGACGTGAAAACGACCTGGGACAACGCACTTAACGGGGTGAGCGGAGCTGCGCCTATTACCCATTTCGACGCCTCCAAATTCAAGACCCAATTTGCCTGCGAGGTTAAGGACTTCAACCCCGCCGACCACGGGATGGACCGCAAAGAGTTCAAGAGAATGGACCTTTACACCCAGTATGCCGTGGCGGCCGCAAACCAGGCCATCACCGACGCCAACCTGCTCGACGAGAAGGTTGACCGCAACGAGGTGGGCGTGATATTCGCATCGGGCATAGGCGGCCTGCACACATTTGAGCAGGAAGCCGGCTACTATGCACTTCACGAAGAGAGCGGGCCGAAGTTCAACCCGTTCTTCATCCCCATGATGATTGCCGACATTGCAGCAGGACAAATTTCGATCAAATACGGATTCAGAGGCCCCAACTTTGGTGTTGTGTCGGCCTGCGCCACATCGACCAACGCTATGATTGACGCCTTCAACTACATACGCCTAGGCAAGGCCGACGCCATTGTCACCGGCGGATCAGAGGCATCGGTGTATCCCGCCGGTGTGGGAGGTTTCAACTCAATGCACGCCCTATCGACCCGCAACGAGAGCCCCGAGACAGCCTCACGTCCGTTCAGCGCCTCGCGCGACGGTTTCGTGATAGGCGAAGGCGGCGTGTGCCTCGTGTTTGAAGAGCTCGAGCACGCACTTGCCCGCGGAGCAAAAATCTATGCCGAGGTAGTGGGCGGTGGCATGTCGGGCGATGCCTATCACATCACAGCAAGCCACCCCGAAGGATTGGGCGCAAAGCTTGTGATGGAGCGCGCCATCAAGGATGCAGGCATCAATCCAGAGGACATCGACTATGCCAACCTGCACGGAACGTCGACCCCCGTAGGCGATGTCTCGGAGGTGAAGGCCGTGACCGAGGTCTTCGGCAAGCATGCCTATGAGATGAACATCAGTTCAACGAAATCGATGACAGGCCATATGCTCGGCGCAACCGGAGCAATGGAAGCCTTGTTCTGCGTGAAGTCGTGCCAGGACGACATTATCCCGCCCACAATCAACCACGACGAGAACGACAAGGACGAGAACATCGACTACAATTTGAACTTCACATTCGGCAAAGCCCAAAAGCGCGTGGTGAACTACGCACTGTCAAACACATTCGGCTTTGGCGGACATAACGCAAGCATCATCGTAAAGAAGTATAACGGTTAAACACTACACACAACGGCTAAGTGCTTAACAAAGTCATATCAGTCATAAAGCTCCTTTTCTCCAAGGATAAGGAGCTTTATGTTTTCATGCACAGCATCACCGGGTTCTATCCGCGCCACATCAAATACTACAAGTTGGCGCTGGTGCACAGGTCGATGCCCGTGAAGACAGCCGACGGCCACTGGGTCAACAACGAGCGGCTTGAATTCTTGGGCGACGCCTTGCTCGATGCGGTGGTGGGTGCCTACCTATATGACAAATACCCGGGCAAACACGAGGGATTCCTCACTGCCACCCGCGCTAAGATAGTGCAGCGCGAGAGCTTGAACCGCGTTGGCCGCAAGTTCCGTATCGAGTCACACGTGAGGGCATCCACACACTCGTCGTCACACAACTCCTATATTGCAGGCAACGCCGTTGAGGCGCTTGTGGGCGCCGTGTATCTCGACCGCGGCTACAACACATGCCGGCGGTTCATTGAGCAGCGAATCATAGGCGACAACTTCGACCTGAACGACCTTGTGAAGACCGAGCAGAACTTCAAGTCGCGCCTCATAGAATGGACACAAAAGTACCGGGTGACCATCGAGTTTGCGCTCCTCGACACCTTCAGCGACAGCGACAATAACCCGGTGTTCAAGACCGGTGTGTTCTTGGGTGGCATATATGCCAGCGACGCTACCGGCTACAGCAAGAAAGAGTCGCATCAGGCAGCTTCGAAAAAAGCGCTTGAGAGGCTTCAAAAGGACCAAATATACCGCCAGCAAGTGATGTCGACAGCCACCGAGCAGCCGCAACAGCAATCCTCCACCTTATAACACACCCCCTATCGGCAAACAAGACACATCAGCTGCTACAATCGTGTGTAGTGGCCGTAATCGTGTAGGAAGTAAACACTAATAGTAGGTGTTGGGCTTACTCGGGACTTTCACCCGTTAGACAATACTCATGCCGAGCATACCCCTAAAAAAAACGCCCGCATGCTCACGCATACGGGCATTTTTACTTTTTAGGGGACTACCGAAACCCATCCTATAGTGATTGAAGTCCTTCACAGGCAGCGGCGCACTATTATTTTCCGCTGTCGCGAGGGCTTTAGGTGGGCAACGAAGTCCTCACACGAAACGATGTGTGTGCTCCATTCACGGATTGATCAGGTTATAATAGCTGTGTTTCCCATATTTGACTTTTCCCCGGCTAAAGCCGAGATCGCTTAAATCACTCTTTTATTATGTCCCTATTTATGGAGATCAGGGAATGAAACGAATTGTGTGTGTCTGTCTTAGGCGCGTTCCAGCCGGCACGGTGTTACGCCACGTGCAGTTTGCAATGTGGTCTCATGCTTCGGGAACGACAAAATCGTTGCAAAAAACAAAGATGTAAAAGGTCTCTTTCTTAATCAATACAATCAAGCTCAAAAGCTTTTTCATATAAAACCCACTGTAACCATTCAACCCAATCGTAAGCCTGACGGCTCTTGGTGATGTCCTGATTACACTTGCAAAGATAAAGTGCTTTTATTTGGGTACAAATTTTATGGCCAGTCAATAAAATTCAACGGAACAAAATCAACGTGTCAAACCGTCAAACATATACTTAACTCCTACTGCATTCACCGACAAATAGCTGTTTATCAACCTATTGTAAACCCAATCAAAATCAGCACAAAAACACCACTAACAAGCGGATTTTTACTATAAACTGGCTCTTTTCTTACATAAAAGCCTGTTTTTAACACATTATACCGCAACAAGCCGTCACAGAATGTTGCCGAAGAGACATAACCTACAAGAAAGCCATGATATTTTTTCACAAAATAAGCAACACCTATTTTGATTTGGAGACGATTCTTGCTAAATTAGCAAAGCTATTTACAACACACCTCGACAAAACTATGGACATAACACTGCCTAAAAAGACCGAAGGCCGCCAGAGCGACATGCTGACCGACGCACACCAAGTGACAATTATCGGTGCCAACGGCTCGGGAAAGAGTCGATTCTGCGACGAGATCATCAACCAATGCCAAGGCCGCGCCTACAGGATATCGGCCCTTAGAGCCATTTACGGCACAGCCAGACACAACCGTCTTGCCGGGTCGATCGATGAGCGTTTTGACCGCATAAACGAGCAAAACCCGATGATGAAGTTCGGAGCATCGACGGAATTTGAGCGACTGACCTACCTGATGCTTTTTGACGAATTTCTCGACCTAATGTCGTTCAAGACACAAAAGCTCATGGGTGAAGACTCGCCATTTCCCAAGACAAAGCTCGATGCCACGGTCAAACGCTGGCAGGAAGTTTTTCCCAAAAACCGTGTCTTGCGTGAGAACGGCAAGCTGCTGTTCAGCACAGAGGGCAGCCACGACCGCTACTCGTCGCTGCGGCTCAGCGACGGAGAGAAAGCCGTGCTTTATTACATAGGCTCCGTGCTTTATGCGATGGAAGGGGCAGTCATATTTGTCGACGACCCTGAGACATTCCTGCATCCGTCGATAATGAGCACCTTGTGGAACGTGATAGAGCAGATGCGTCCCGACTGCACGTTTGTGTATAACACCCACGACCTGGGATTCGCATCAACACGCATCGACAACCGCTGCGTGTGGGTAAAAGGCTTCGTCCCTGAAAAGGCTGAGTGGGACTACGAAGTGCTGAAACCAGGCGATGACTACAGCGATGCCCTGTCGATCGAGCTCCTCGGCAGCCGCAAACCTATCCTTTTTGTCGAGGGTGACGCCACTCACAGCATCGACTCGCGACTGTATCCGCTGATATTCACCGACTACACGGTGCGTCCGCTTGGCAGCTGCAACAAGGTGATTGAGGCCGTGCGCACATTCAACGACCTCAAGCGTCTGCACCACCTCGACAGTTGGGGCATAGTCGACCGCGACCGACGCGACGCAAAAGAGGTGCAATACCTGCGCCAGAAAAAGATATTCGTGCCTAATGTGGCCGAAATCGAGAACATACTCATGCTTGAAGACGTGATAAAGACCGTGGCGTCACACCGCCACAAGCCGGCCGAAAGGACGTTTTCGGCAGTGAAGGAACGAGTGTTGCAGATGTTTGCCAGCGAATTCAAGCAACAGGCGCTGATGCACGTGCGCCATCGCGTGAAACTCGAAGTGGGCAAGCGCATCGACATGCGGTTCCGTAACATCAGTGCCCTTGAGACACACATGGTCGACCTGGTCAACGAAATCAAGCCGCGCGACACCTACGAGCAGTTATGCCTGAGTTTTCGCCGATACATTGACAACAAAGACTACATGCAAGTGCTTAGGGTCTACAACCAAAAGCTCATGCTCACCACTACAAATGTGGCAGGGCTATGTGGCCTCAACGGCAAAGACGAATACATTAAGGAAGTGCTCAAGATACTGAAAGGCAACGGCAAGGAGGCCGACACCATACGCAACGCCGTGAAGCGCTGCTTCGGCATCGACAGCGGCAAAGAAAGTGGAGGGCAAGCCTAAGCAAAAGCCACCATTGCCGCAGCAAGGAGCAAGGTAAAGACGAGCATGTTGCGCGCCGTGGCGCCAAGCAGTGGATTCAGTGCAGCACCATCACTAACCGAGAGACGGCGCCATGAGACCACATGCATCACAAGATAAACCAAAGGCACTGCCAACGTGATTGCCGGGAGAGCCTTGCCAAAGTAGATGGTGAACCACAATGGCGACAACAGAGCCACACCTATAAAGCCATTGAACAAATATGACACCGCAGCCGGTTTTCGGCCGAATATTACCACCGACGTGTGCTTACCGGCCTCACGGTCGTCGTCGACATCGCGGTAATTGTTGACAAGCAGCACATTCACACCCATAAGTCCGATTGTCATCGACGCAAGGAGCACAAGCGAGTTAAAATGACCTGCCATCACATAAAACGTGAAATTGACAGGAACCAAGCCATAGAACACAAACACAGCCACTTCGCCTAGGCCATGATAGCTCAGCGGATATGGTCCTGCGCTGTAGGCCAATGCCATAACCGCTATGACCACACCAACCGGCACCAACCACCAGCCGCCAAACGGAATGAGGCAGCAGCCCACGGTGCAAGCGGCCACAAGAGTGGCGAAAGTGGCACGAAACATCGTAGCCGGCTTTATGTCGCCTTCAGTGACGCCCCTCCGCGGCCCCACGCGTCCGGCCTTGTCGGTTCCCTTCTTGAAGTCGTAGTATTCGTTCGCAAGATTCGACACAATCTGTGCAAGCAGAGCAAACACTAGGCATAGCACAGCCGGAATCCAGTTGAAACATCCCATCCACACGGCCAGCCCTATGGAAATGAGCACACCGCTTACCGATACAGGCAGCGTGCGCAGCCTAATTGCCTCAATCCATATTCTTACGTTTTTGTTCATCATTCAATCAATTATGTGAGCGGTTGCAAAATTACTCAAAATAGCCCACGCCGCAAAAGGCCCATGCCGCATTATCTTCAATGTGGCACAAGCCATATGCATGCACTTAAGCAGATGTATGTGCGTATTTTCAATGTGGAGAATCACATTCCGCCACCTCGAGAGCCACCTTTGCTTGAGCCGCCCACCACATCGTTGTTTTCAATCGACTTGTCGGTCTTCCTCACGCTGGCCTTAAGAGTTCCGAAACGATAGCTGACCCTGAGAAACAGACGTCGGGACTGCACCAAAGACCGCGACAACTGAGTATATTCACCCTTTATGATTTCACTCTCATAAGTCCTGTACTTGCGCAAGAAGTCACCAGCCATGACAGAGACAGAGAGGCGATTGTCCTTAGTCCCATTCCACTGAAGACCCAAGCCATACCACCCGACCAAGGTTGTCTTGTCGTAAAGTCCTGTAAGTCCGTTACTCCAACAACCGCCATAGACCTGCAGCCGCAGTCCAACCGGAAGCCTCTGTGACAAGCTGCCATAGAAGTTGTATGACCACCCACCATTTTCGAGATCGAGTTGATTACTCCTGTAGTTGTTATAGCCAGCCGAACCGCTGATTGTCAGCGAGGTTTTTGAGAAAAGGTTCCATTGTGCATATCCGCTCAGTCCGCCCCACAGGCTACGCACCAAATTGAACGGGCATGATACGGTTTTGCCCGACTCCACCCACTTACGCGAGGCAATACCATTGTCGGAGACAGAGAATCCAGGGGCCAAGTTGAACGAGAGCTTCCGCCCGATGTGCATGAAGGTGATGCTTGTGACGTAGGTGCGCACACTCTTCAAACCCGGATTGCCATAAGACTTGCTCTCCACCCCTTCATCGACGGCCGGATTAAGATACTCTATGCCAGGACGATTGATGCGGGTCGAGAATGCCCATTTCAGCGAGTTGGCATCACTGAACTTATAGTTGACGCTGGCCGACGGCACCCAATCGCTCAAATTAGAGCCGAAACCGCTGGCCGACCCATCGGGATAAGAAGCCGCGAGGCGGCTAAACTCGTAGCGTAATCCCGCACGGACACTCCACTTGCCTCGATTAAAAGTGTAGCTTGCATAAGCAGCCCCCACTTGAGTACCGTGCTCAAACCGCGTATCGGTATCGAGAGCGCCAGCCTGCGACTGGTCGGCATAGTCGTGAGTATAGACAGTGTGGCTATTGTTCATGCGGTAGATGTATTTCAATCCGGTCTCGAATTTATGGTATTGCGCAAATGGCCTGGTCCAGTCGAGCTGCACAGTGTGCTCAATAAAGCGCTCACGCGAATCGGAAATTCGTGACTTATATCCTATGGGTATATTAAGGACATCGGAGTATTCGACGATGCTGTTGTCGCGTGAATGTTGGGTCGACAACATGTAGCTCAACGTAAGTGCCTCGTCCTTTCGGTGAGTCTTGTGCTGATAGTCGAAACGCCCGTTGAAATCGTAGTACGACGTAGGGTCGTCTTGACTGTGAGTCTTGAAATCATATCGGTAGACAGGCGTGTCGCCGACACCATACCGGGCCACGCTGCCAGCCATATTCAAACGGTAGTCGTAATAGTAGCCACCGAACGACAGCGTTATCAGGTTGAGCGTGTCGACTTCCCAACTGGCATCAATATTGCCGTAATGCACATTAGTATGTGTGTAACCCGATTCTTCCTGCTCGGTGTGTTGTCCAATGGAGGCATACCGTGTCTCGCTATAGGACGATTGCGGCAAGTGCTTACTGCTATAGCGGTTGTACCCGTAGTTGGCCGAAGCCACCACCTTGCCTATCTGAGTGGTGAGGTAGGCTCCGGCGCTGGGGTTGGCGAGATTGTCGATTCCCGCATTTATTGAGCCTGCCACACCCTTTATCGAAGAGTTGTCGACCATTACAATATTGAGTATAGCCCCCACCCCCTCAGCATCATATTTTGCACCAGGCTCGGTAATCACCTCAATCTTCTTGATCATCGATGCAGGGATAGCCTTAAGCACCTCGCTGGTATTGGAGTTGCTGAGACTTGGATCGGGATGGCCGTTCTTGTATATTTTGAAGTTGCTGTTGCCACGTACCTTGATGTTGTCCTGGCCGTCGACGCTCACCATAGGCACCTTGCGTAGCATCTCAAGCACGCTTCTGGTCTTGCTGTCCTCATCGGCCTGCATATCATAGCTGAGGCGGTCGATTTCGGCAGTCACTATGGGCTTTTGGGCCGTCACCGTCACCGCCCTGAGCATATTACCGTTGTCACGCATCACCACCTTGCCTAAAGCGGCATTCGGCTGGTGCACTGTGACTGAGAAATCAGTCACCGCATCGGTTTTACCCACCGAACTGAAACGCAGGCGGTATTTGCCAGGAGCTCCCAAACTTATGGCAAACGAGCCGTCACCGTCAGTCACACCGGTTGCCATCACCTTCGATGTGTCGGGAAGGAGATACACCCGGGCCGTTGCATAAGGCTCACCCGAGCCCGCAGTATCGGTCAACTGACATTTTACACCATATTGCTGAGCCGTTGCCGTAAGCGACACTGTTGTGAGCGTCATTACCATAAGAGGTTTAATTGTCATCATCTTGCTTTTTTCTCAACACGAGGTGGCCACCCCCGTTACATTCATTTAAGTTAATATTTAGTATCTATTGACCAGTCACATCCAACAGTGACTGCAAATATATAACATATAACATACCCCATCACAAACACCTCAAGTGATTAAATAATGTTAACACGTGTGTTGCGGCGCCATCTGTTGACGCTTCTTCCATTTGACTAAGCAATTGCCGTGGAAAGTTGCACCAACCCAATATTGTCCTAAATAAATTACGGGCATGAAGAAAGTGAGGTCGTTATAGAACGCAACCCCTCAAAGTCTTTTTGTGGCCCATTTATGCTTCTTCAACCTTCTCTGGC